>NZ_JBNCLC010000007.1:0-304820 GCF_049844475.1 Micromonospora sp. DT47
TTCAACCCCAATTCCGGGCACCACAATTCGACCGGCTTTCGCCGCTCTCATTCGTGGCTTCCAGCAGGCCGGCCGCTGCGGTCTCCCGCACGCTCGCCCGGTTCCCTGCCGGCGTTGAACCTTACCCGGTCGGCTCCGCCTCACCAAATCGACCCGCAGGCCGATCCGGGGCACCGCCCGGTTCCGAGTCCCGAGGGGTACAACCCTCTGGACCGGTAGCTAATTCCCGCGCTCCGGCCTCCAGGTCTTTCGCCCTGTTCGTCCGTTCCGCGCTGGCAGAGAGAAAGGTACGCCCCCGACGAGTTGATCGCCAAATCCGCCGGGGGCGTCCCGCGTCACATCCGGAGCGTGCCGCTATCTGCGCAGCTCGACACCGGCGAAGGAGCGCTTGCCGCGGCGCAGCACCAGGTACCGGCCGTGCAGCAGGTCGGACTCGGCCACCGTGGCGTCGACGTCGGTGACCCGGGTGTTGTTGACGTAGGCGCCACCCTCGGCGATCACCCGGCGGGCCTCCTTCAGCCCGCCGACCAGCCCGGAATCGCGCAGCAGCCCGGCCACGTCCGGCAGCTCGGTCAGGTGGACCAGGCCGGCCTCGGTCAGCGCGGCCCGCAGCGTCTCCGGCGTCAGCTCGTCGAGCGAACCCCGGCCGAAGAGCGCCTGGCTGGCGGCGACCGCCTGGGCCATCTCCCGCTCCCCGTGCACCAGGGCGGTCAACTCCTCAGCGAGGGCCCGCTGGGCCGCCCGTGCGGCCGGCCGCTCCGCGGTCTCCTTCTCCAGCGCCTCCAGCTCCTCTCGGGAGCGGAAGCTGAAGTAGCGCAGGTAGCGGGTGACGTCCCGGTCGTCGGCGTTGACCCAGAACTGGTAGAAGGCGTACGGGCTGGTCATCTCCGGGTCGAGCCAGACCGCGCCGCCCTCGGTCTTGCCGAACTTGGTGCCGTCCGACTTGGTGACCAGCGGCGTGACGAAGGCCTGCACCGGGCCGGCGCCGCGGCGGCGGACGTAGTCGACGCCGGCGGTGATGTTGCCCCACTGGTCGGAGCCGCCGTACTGGAGCTGGCAGCCGTACCGGCGGTGCAGCTCGAAGAAGTCATTGGCCTGGAGCAGCTGGTAGCTGAACTCGGTGAAGCTGATGCCGCTCTCCAGCCGGGCCTTGACCACCTCGCGGGCCAGCATCTTGTTCACCGGGAAGTGCTTGCCGACGTCGCGGAGGAACTCCACCACCGACATCTCGCCGGTCCAGTCCAGGTTGTTGACCAGCTGCGCCGCATTCTCCCCGGTGTACGAGACGAACGGCGAGAGCTGCTCCCGGATCCGCTGCACCCAGCCGGCGACGACCTCCGGCGGGTTGAGGGTCCGCTCCGCACTCTCCTTCGGGTCACCGATCTGCCCGGTCGCCCCGCCCACCAGCAGCAGCGGGCGGTGGCCGGCGAGCTGGAGCCGGCGGGCCGTGGTGACCTGCATGAGGTGGCCGACGTGCAGGCTGGGCGCGGTCGGATCGAAGCCCACATAGAAGGTGGCCGTCCCTCCGTCGAGCAGCTCGCGCAGCTCGTCGAGGCCGGTCGAGTCCTGGATCAGGCCCCGCCACCGCAGGTCTTCGGTCAGGGAGTCCCGCCGGTGCGGGAGGTTGCTGTCGGTCACGGTCACCGATTCTCCCCCATCCCGGGCCCCGGGCCGTACCGGGTTTGCCGACGAGGGGCCGACTAGGCTGGCGGCTTGCACGAGGCGAGGAGGATCGGCCGTGGAGATGCCGGACCTGACGGGCGGCCTGGTGGCCCTGCTCGGACTGAAGCTGGACGAGGTCAGCGGCGACCGGGTGGTGATCCGTTGGCAGGTACACCCCGAGCTGCACCAGCCGTTCGGCATCCAGCACGGCGGGGTGTACTGCGCGGTGGTGGAGACCGCGGCGAGCGTGGGCGGATCGCTCTGGCTCGGCGAGCGGGGCCGGGTGGTCGGGGTGTCCAACCAGACGGACTTCCTGCGGGCGGTCCGCGACGGCGAACTCACCGCGGTGGGCACGCCGGTGCACCGGGGACGCAGTCAGCAGCTGTGGCAGGTGGAGATCACCGACGCGGAGGGGCGGCTGGTCTCCCGGGGCCAGGTACGGCTGCAGAACCTCACCGGCGACTGATCGTCACCGCGTGGGTGCCTGATTTGCCATAAAGGTGCGCCTGACGTCGTTATCGTCGCGTCGATGACACCGGCCGACCCGCACCCGACGTGAGGAAACTCTTCGCCGCCACCCTCGGTGTGCTCTCGGCCATCGGGGGGTTCGTCGACATCGGCGACCTGGTGGCGGCGAGTCAGGCCGGCGCCCGGTTCGGCATGGGGCACGCCTGGGTGCTGGTGCTCGGCGTGATCGGCATCTGCGCGTACGCGGAAATGGCCGGCCGGATCGCGGCGGTGAGCGGCCGGGCCGTCTTCGACCTGGTCCGGGAGCGGCTGGGCCTGCGGGTCGCGCTGCTCAATCTGGTCGCCTCCTACCTGGTCACGGTGCTGACGCTCGCCGCCGAACTGGGCGGGGTGGCGCTCGCCCTGCAACTGGCCTCCCGGGTGAGCTACCTGCTCTGGGTGCCGGTCGCCGCGTTCGCGGTCTGGCTGGTGCTCTGGCGGATGCGCTTCCAGCTGATGGAACGGGTCTTCGGGCTGGCCGGGTTGGCGCTGGTGGTCTTCGCGGTCGCGCTGTTCCGGCTGCCCACCGACTGGGCGGCGCTGGGCCGGGGCGCGTTGCACCCGGAGGCGTCCGGTCAGGGCTGGGGCGCCTACTGGTTCGTGGCGGTCGCGCTCTTCGCCTCCACGGTCAGCCCGTACGAGGTGTTCTTCTTCTCCTCCGGCGGGGTGGAGGAGAAGTGGAGCGCCGCCGACCTGGCCGACGCCCGGTCGAACGTGCTGGTCGGCTTCCCGGTCGGCGGGTTCCTCGCCCTGTCGCTGCTCGCCACCGCCACGGTGGTCTTCCACCCGACCGGGGTCACCCTGTCGACCCTCGACGAGGTGGCGGAGCCGGCGGTGCTCGCGTTCGGCGGGGTGGGGCTGGCGGTGGCCGCCCTGGCGTTCTTCGCGGTGACCTTCGGCGCCGCCCTGGAGACCGGGCTCTCCGCGGCGTACGCGGCGGCACAGTACTTCGGCTGGCAGTGGGGCAAGCGGGTCAGCCCGCGCGAGGCCGCCCGGTTCCACAGCGTCCTGCTGGTCAGCGTGCTGTTCGGGGTGCTGCTGCTGTTCACCACGATCGACCCGGTACGGCTCACCGAGTACATGCTGGTCGTCAGCGCGGTGGCACTGCCGCTGACGTACCTGCCGATCCTGATCGTGGCGAACGACCGGACGTACCTGGGCGACCGGGTCAACGGGCCGGTGCTGAACCTGCTCGGCGCGGTCTTCCTGGTGGTCATCGTGGCGGCGTCGGTGGCCGCGATCCCGCTCGCGGTGGGGACGGGGATGGGGAGATGAGGGTCCAGCTCGGCCGGCAGCTGCTCGACCGGCAGATCGTCGACTCCGAGGGTCGGCTGGTCGGCAAGGTCGACGACGTGGAGTTCGCGGTCGACGCCGAGGGGTTCCCGTACGTGGCGTACCTGCTCACCGGGCAGGGAGCGCTCGGGCAGCGGATCGGTGGGCGGGTGGGCCGGGTGCTGGTGGCGCTCGCCGCCCGGTTCACCGACGACCCGCCGGCGCCGCCGCTGCGGATCCCGATCGTCGACGTCGAGCGGGTGGACAGCACGGTACGGCTGCGCGCCGGCGCCGGCGAGCTGCCCCCGCCGCCGGTGGAGACGTGGCTGCGCCGGCACCTGATCGACCGGATACCGGGAGCCGGCCGTGCGAGCGGGTGAACTCATCGGACGCACCGCGTACGACCTGCACGGCCGACGGCTCGGCCGGGTGGTCGACGTGGTGGTGCGCGGCGGCTTCCCGGACGGTCGGCTGCGGCTGACCGACGTGATCGTCGCCGCGCACTGGTGGAGCAGGACGTGGGGTCGGCTGATCGGGGCCGAGCGGCACCCGTCCGGGCCGTGGGCGATTCGGGTGCTGGCCCGGGCGCTGGGCCGGGACACCCGGCAGCTCCCCGCCGACCAGGTGCAGCTCCTCCCCCCGGTGCCCGGCTTCCCGTTCGGCACCCCGGGCGGGTGACCCGTCGGCCCCACCGTGCTCCGGCGCGGACCGCGGGGCCCGGCGGGTCGACATGCGGACCGGGAGACGCCGGGACGGTCAGCTGCGGGCCTCGTCGAGGACCGGCTCGCCGTCGGCGGAGGCCTCCGCCGGCTCCGCGATCTTGCGGACCCGCACCTGGGTGATGGCGCGCTGGTCGATGCCGGCCATCAGCAGCTCCCAGCCGTCGATCGGGACGCTCTCCCCGGCCACCGTGGGGATGTGCCCCAGGCAGGCCAGCACCATCCCGGCGACCGTGGTGTAGTCGCCGTTCGGGCGGCCGGGCACCTCGACGCCGATGTGGGGCAGGTCGTGCACGGGGAAGGTGCCGGGCAGCAGCAGCGCGCCGTCGGCCTCGGTACGCACCGAGCGGACGTCCCGGTCGGTCTCGTCGTAGATCTCGCCGACGATCTCCTCGAGGATGTCCTCCAGGGTGACGATCCCGTCGACGGCGCCGCGCTCGTCCACCACCAGGGCGATGTGCTGGCGTTCGGCCTTGAACTGGCGCAGCGCGTCCACCACCGGCAGCGAGTCGGGCAGCAGCATCGGCGGGCGGGCGCACTCGTCGACCGGCCGGCCGTCCCGGACGCCGACCAGGTCCCGCAGGTGGATCACGCCGACCACGTCGTCCAGGCCGCCGTGCCGGACCACCGGCGCCCGGGAGTGCCCGGTGGCGGCGAGCACCAGCCGGGCCGCCTCCGCGGTGGTCCCGCTGTCCAGCGTGAAGACCTGCAACCGCGGTACGAGCACCGCCCTGAGCTGCCGGTCGGCGATCTCCACCGCGCCGGCGATGATGGTCCGCTGCTCCTTGGTGAAGCCGTGGTTGCCGGCGACGATGTCGCGCAGCTCGTCCGGGCCGATCTCCTCGGGCTCGTGCTTCGGGTTCAGGCCGACCAGGCGTACCACCAGGTCGCTGGTGGCGCCGAGGGCCCAGACGGCCGGCCGGGTGAAGGTGGCCAGCAGGTCGAGCGGGCGGGCCACCAGCAGCGCCCAGCGCTCGGCGGACTGCATGGCGATCCGCTTCGGGGCCAGCTCGCCGAAGACCAGCGTGACGAAGGTCAGCGCCAGGGTCACCACCACGATGGCGGCCGTCTCGGCGCCGCCGCCGAGGAAGCCGAACAGCGGTACGAGCGGCTTTGCCAGCGAGACCGCCGCGGCGGTCTCGCTGGCAGCCGGCCAGGGTGATGCCGATCTGGATGGTGGCGAGGAAGCGGTTCGGGTCCTTGGCCAGCCGGGCCAGTACCTGCCCGGCGCGGCTGGTGCGCTCCAGCCGCTGCAGTTGGCTGTCCCGCAGCGAGACCAGCGCCATCTCGCTGCCCGCGAAGAGCGCGTTGAGGACCACCAGGACTCCGACCAGGGCCAGTTGGCTCCAGTAGCTCTGCACGCCCGGTTCTCTCCCTCACGCGACGGGCGTCGGCCGCCAGGGCCGACGCCGCCGGACCGGGGACCCGGCCGGCGTGGCCCCCTCTGTGCCCAGCGGAGGCGTCGGCGAATCCTCCCCGGGTGCCCGGTCGGGTCAGGCCTGGGCGGGCGCCGGCAGGTCCAGCACGTACGAGTCGCCCTCGGGGCGGAAGCCGAGCCGGTGGTAGTACGGGGCGATCATGCCAGTCGGGCTGATCACCCGGCGGAAGCCGCGGTCGGTGAAGAGGCTGCTGCGGCGGTAGACGAACTCCCCCGGGGTGAAGTCGCGGAACCGCGGGGTGACGTAGTCCAGGTCGATCTTGGCGACCCCGTCGGCCTCGGCGTGCGACAGCACCACCCCGACCACCTCGTCGGCCTTGACGACGAGGAACGCCAACCGGTCCGCCGCGTGCGACTCCCAGCGGAAGTTGGGGTTGAAGCGGGCGATGTCGGCGGCGTGCACCCGCAGCGTGTGCGCCAGGAACTGGTCGCCGACCCCCACCTCGACCGCCTGGTAGGTCTGCTCGTCGTGCCGGGTGGCCAGCATCTTCCGCAGGTACCATACGTTGATCACGGTGAGCACCACGTTCAGCCCGACCATGGGCCACACCTGCACGGCGGCGTTGTAGAAGATGAGGATCAGGCAGCCGATCAGGTTGAACGCGCGCAGCCGCAGGATGCGCGTCTGCAGCAGGGACCAGACCAGCAGCGCGGAGCCGGCCCAGCCGACGAGTTCCAGCCAGTTCACCCCGCGAGACTAACGGCCGCCCAGCTCAGGGCCGTCGGCGGGCAGCTCCAGCAGCCACTCCTCGACCTCGGCGCCGCGGCCGTTGGCGTACCCGGAGTCCTCGCCGACCACCACGAAGCCGCACTTGCGCAGCACCGCGAGGGAGGCGCGGTTGTCCTTGGCGGCCCGGGCGTGCACCGGACGCTGCGGCAGCTCGCGCAGCAGCGCGGTCAGCGCGGCGGTGGCGTGGCCCCGGCCCCAGCGCCGAGGGTCGATCCAGTAGCTGACCTCGGTCCGCTCACCCACCGGGAAGGCGAGCACGTGCCCGACGACCTCGCCGTTGGCGACGACGGTGCGGGTGACGATCCGCGGGTCGGCGCGGATCCGGCGCCAGAAGGGGTCGAAGGCGTCCCGGTCGGCCGGGTCCTCCGGCCCGAAGGCGGCCATCCAGTTGGCCTCCGGGTCCTGCTCGTGGGCGAAGAACACCGGCAGGTCGTCGTCGCGCACCGGGCGCAGGCGCAGGTCGGCGGTCACGCTCGGAGGATAACCACCCGCCCCGACGACGGCATCGCGCCCAGTTCCGGGCACAAGGCTCACCGTCCACTGGCTCGGCGTGCGGGTGAGGCACACGGGTCAGGGCGGGGGCGGGGCCGGTCCCCCGGCCGGTGGAACCGACGCCGGCACCGACCCGCCGCCGACCGCGGGCGGCGAGGATCGGCAGGTGCGCCCGCTCCGTACCCGTCGACGCCAACCGGCCGTCTCCGGTCCGCGCGCCACCGTCGCCGCAGCGACCGGCGCCCTCGCCGTCGGCGCCCGGGCGGTTGGCGCCGCGGCGACCGGTTCGCTGGCCGTCTCCGCGCTGGCCGGCGCCGCGGTCGCGGTGGGGGCGCTGGCGATCGGCCGGCTGGCGATTCGGCGCGCGGTGATCCGGGAACTGCGCATCGGCCGGCTGGAGGTGGACGAGCTGGTCGTCCACGCCCGGACGGATCAGCCGGTGGGCGGCAGCACGTCCGGGTAGCCGTACAGGTCGAGCAGGCGTACGCGCCGGGCCGGAGGGTGGGGGCGCTCGCCAACCGAGGCGGGGCGGGTGCTCGCCGAGTCCCTGGCCGGGTGTGTCCCAGCGCTGGCCGGACGTGGCCGCCTCGCCGGCGGGCGCGGCGGCGCGTCCGCCGCCGTTTGCCGGTGGATCGCCGGCGGGTACGCCGACAATGACCTGAACGATCCGGGGAGGGCCGATGTACCGACCTGTCGTGGTGGGCGTGGACGGCTCACCGTCCAGCCTGGTCGCCGCGGAGCACGCCGCCCGCGCGGCCGTGCTGCGGTCCCGACCGCTGCACCTGGTGCACGGCTACCTGCACCCGCTCGGCTACGGCGTGCCGCTGAACCCGTACGACCTGGGGTTGCCGGCGCCGACGGAGGAGGCGCGGAAGATGTTGGAGCGCACCGCGGCCGACCTCGCCGACCGCTGGCCCGGCCTGACCGTCCAGGTACGCCAGGTGGCCGGCGGCCCGGGCGCCACCCTGGTCGAGGAGTCCCGCCGGGCCGAGCTGGTGGTGCTCGGCAGTCGGGGACTGGGCGGCTTCGCCGGGCTGCTGCTCGGCTCGGTCGGCACGCAGGTGGCCGCGCACGCGCACTGCCCGGTGCTGGTGGTCCGCCCCAAGGAGCAGCCGATCCCGGTGGACGGGCCGGTGCTGGTCGGGGTGGACGATTCGGACGGGGCCCGGCTGGCCGCCGGGTACGCCGCCGACGAGGCGGTCCGCCGGGGCACGCCGCTGGTGCTGGTGCACGTAGGACCGCCGGACGAGGACCGGCCGGTGCCGGAGGAGGTCGAGGAGTCGCGGGCCGCGTACCGGGCGGAGGCGGTGCGGCTGCTCGCCGAGGCGTCGGCCGCCGTCCGGGCCGACCACCCGGACCTGGTGGTGCGCGAGCACCCGGTCCGGGCGGCCAGCCCGGCGCGGGGGCTGGTCGAGGCCAGCGGCGGGGCGTCGGTGCTGGCCGTCGGGACCCGCGGCCGGGGCGGCTTCACCGGGCTGCTGCTCGGCTCGGTCAGCCAGGCGGTGACCCAGCACGCGCACTGCCCGGTGCTGGTCGCCCACCCGTACGACCGGGCGGGCTGAGGCTCAGCCGTCCCTGCCGCCGAGCAGCTGGGGGAAGTCGGTGGTGAGGGCGAACGGGTCGGCCGGCCCGGTGGACGGCGGGCGCCGGTCGGCGAGCGGCCGGGTCGAGGAGGGCTGGCCGAGGCCGGCCGACACCACGGCGAGGGTACGCCGGGTGATCAGGCGGTCTCCGCGCCGGCGCCCGCCGGCTCGGCGGCGTCCCGGGCGGCGACCAGCGAGGCGTGAGTGGGTGCCTCGGGCACGTGCGCCGGACGTCGCGCGTCGAACTCCCTGCGCAGCACCGGTACCACCTCCTCACCCAGGATGTCGAGCTGCTCCAGCACGGTCTTGAGCGGCAGGCCGGCGTGGTCGACGAGGAAGAGCTGCCGCTGGTAGTCGCCGACGTACTCCCGGAAGCCCAGGGTCCGGTCGATGACCTGCTGCGGGCTGCCCACCGTCAGCGGGGTCTCCCGGCTGAACTCCTCCAGCGACGGCCCGTGCCCGTAGACCGGGGCGTTGTCGAAGTACGGCCGGAACTCCCGGACCGCGTCCTGCGAGTTCTTCCGGACGAACACCTGGCCGCCGAGGCCGACGATGGCCTGCTCGGGCGAGCCGTGCCCGTAGTGGGCGAAGCGCTGCCGGTAGAGGGCGACCATCCGCTGGGTGTGCTCCTTGGGCCAGAAGATGTGGTTGGCGAAGAAGCCGTCGCCGTAGTACGCGGCCTGCTCGGCGATCTCGGGGCTGCGGATCGAGCCGTGCCAGACGAACGGCGGCACGCCGTCCAGCGGACGCGGGGTCGAGGTGAACGACTGCAGCGGCGTGCGGAAGCGCCCCTTCCAGTCGACCACGTCCTCCCGCCAGAGCCGGTGCAGCAGGTCGTAGTTCTCGATGGCGAGCGGGATGCCGTTGCGGATGTCCTGCCCGAACCACGGGTAGACCGGCCCGGTGTTGCCGCGTCCCATCATCAGGTCCACCCGGCCGTCGGCCAGGTGCTGGAGCATCGCGTAGTCCTCGGCGATCTTCACCGGGTCGTTGGTGGTGATCAGCGTGGTCGAGGTGGAGAGCAGCAGCCGCTCGGTGCGGGCGGCGAGGTAGCCGAGCATGGTGGTGGGCGACGAGGGCACGAACGGCGGGTTGTGGTGCTCGCCGGTGGCGAAGACGTCGAGGCCGACCTCCTCGGCCTTGACCGCGATGGCCACCATCGCCTTGATCCGCTCGCGCTCGCTCGGCTCCCGCCCGTTGGTCGGGTCGACCGTGACGTCGCCGACGGTGAAGACTCCGAACTGCATGACCAGCTCCTCGCGTGTGGGGACCGGACCGTCGTGGCGCCCGGGCGCAGCGCACAACATATTTGACAAGTCAACTATTCCGCCGCGACCGGCCCCCGGGTGGCCCCGGTCACCCGCCACGCCGCCGTACCTGACGGGAGGTGTCAGCCTTCCCGGGCAGGATGACGGGCATGAGCGCACGCGCGGAGGGGACCTTCACCCTCGACAGCTGGGACCAGGAGGCGTACGACGAGGCCGAGGGGGCGGTGCTGGGCGAGGCCCGGATCACCAAGACCTTCACCGGCGACCTGAGCGGCACCAGCACCACCCGGATCCTGATGTGCCGCGCGCAGGTGGAGACCTCCGCGGCGTACGCGGGGTTCGAGCGCTTCACCGGCAGCCTCGCCGGCCGCAAGGGCAGCTTTGTGCTGCACCACAACGCCACCGCCGAGGACGAGACGGGCTCGCTGTCCTGGACGATCGTGCCCGACTCCGGCACCGACGAGCTGCGGGACCTGCGCGGCGGCGGGCGGATCGTCGTCGGCCCGGACGGCGGCCACGCCTACCTGCTGGACTACGAGCTGCCCTGAGGTCAGGAGGTCGGCCACTGGCCGGGGTACGACCCTCCTCCGCCGGCCGGCGGGGTCGCACCGGGCTGCCCCGGGTGCGCCTGGGCGGGCTGCGTACGAGTCCATGCCACCGCTCCCCGGATCCGACGCGAGGGCCGAATGCTGGCGGATCTTCGGGGCAGTGGCTGCCCGCCGGGCCTCAGCCGCCGGCCACCGAGGGCAGCACCTGCACCTCCGCGCCGTCGGCGACCGGGGCGTCGACCCCGCCGAGGTGCCGGCAGTCCTCCCCGTCGACGTAGACGTTGACGTAGCGGCGCAGGTCGCCCCGCTCGTCGCGGATCCGGCGGGCCAGCCGGGGCCAGCCGGCGGCGAGCGCGTCGAGGACCGCGCCCACCGAGCCGGCGGCGTCGACGCTCAGCCGGCTCGCGCCGCCGGCCTCGCCGCGCAGCGGCCCGGGGACCAGCACCGTGACCATCTCAGACCTCCGCCGCCCGGACGCAGAGCACGTCCGGCAGGTGGGCGGCGACCAGCGACCAGGAGTCGCCGTCGTCGCGGCTGGCGTAGACCTCACCGGATCGGGCGCCGACGTAGACGCCGCCCGCCTCGCCGGCGCACATCGCGTCGCGGAGCACCGACGGGTAGAACGGGCCCTCCGGCAGCCCCACCGACAGCGGCTCCCACTTGTCGCCGGCGTCGGTGGAGCGGAACACCCGGCACCGGTGGTCGACCGGGTAGCGCTGCGCGTCGGCGATCAGCGGGAACGTCCAGACCGTGCCGGGGCGGGACGGGTGGGCGACGATCGGGAAACCGAAGTCGCTGGGCAGGCCGGCGGCGATCGACGTCCAGCTGCGGCCGTCGTCGTCGGAGCGGTAGACGCCGTGGTGGTTCTGCGCGTAGAGGCGTTCCGGGTTGCCGGCGTCACGGGCGACCTTGTGCACGCACTGCCCGAACTCGGGCCACTCGTCCGGCAGGAAGTAGGCCCGGATGCCGGTGTTGCCGGGCGACCAGCTCGCCCCGGCGTCCTCGGAGCGGTAGACCCCGCCGGTGGACATGGCCACCGTGATCCGGCGCGGGTCGCGCGGGTGCGGCAGCACGGTGTGCACGGCCTGGCCGCCGAAGCCGGCGCCCCACTGCTCCCGGTGCGGATGGTCCCAGAGCGAGCGGACCAGGGTGAAGCTGCGCCCGCCGTCGTCGGAGCGGAACAGCGCCGAGGGCTCGGTGCCGGCCCAGACCACGTCCGGCTCGTCCGGGCCGGCCGGGACCAGCTGCCAGACCCGGCCGAGGGTGGCCCCGGTGTCGGCCGGGAAGGCGACCGGCGCCTGCTCCGGCTCGTCCCAGGAGGCGCCCAGGTCGTCGCTGGTGGCGACGCTCGGCCCGAAGTGCGAGCTGGTCATCCCGGCGAGCACCCGGGGCGTGGCGCGCCGGCGGTCGACCGCCACGGCGTAGACCCCGGTCATCGGGAAGTGCGGACCGCTCACCTCCCAGCCGTCGCGTCCGTCCTCCCTGGTGGCGAGGAAGAGCCCCTTGGCGGTGCCGATCGCGAGCAGTGTGGGCATGACCGTCCTCCGATCCGTCGGCGAGCACGTGGCGTGATTATGGCCACAGCCACCGACAGAAACGCCAGACCACGCCGGGTCGGGATCAGCCGCGGCGGCGCGGGACGTGCCGGCGGTAGGCGCTCACCGTGGGGTCGCCGGTGATCCAGAAGCGCCAGGGCATGTCGTGCGCCCCGGTCACCCCGACCCGGGGGCCCGCCGAGAGGGCCGTGTCGGGCACCGGCGCCGCCGCCGGGCGCAGCCGCACCGGGCCGTCGCCGAGCAGGTCCAGGCCGTACGCGGAGCGGTCGATGCCGAGGGTGGCGCAGAGCCGCGCCGGGCCGCGGGCCAGGTCGACGTCCCGGCGTACGGCGGGACGGCGGGCGCGCGCCGCGTCGAGCCCGTCGACCACCTCACCGGCGCGCAGCAGCACCGCCGACGCCTCACCCTCCGACCCGGTGACCACGTTCACGCACCAGTGCATCCCGTAGGTGAAGTACACGTAGGCGTGCCCGGCCGGACCGAACATCACCGCGTTGCGCGGGGTACGCCCCCGGTGGGCGTGGGACGCCGGATCGCCGGCCGTCCCCGCGTACGCCTCGACCTCGGTGATCCGGACGGTGACCCCGCCGACGGAGAGCCGGCAGCCGAGCAGGCCGCGCGCCGCCGGCAGCACCGGCCCGGCGAGCAGGTCGGCGAGCGTGACCAGGGCGGGGTCGCTCGCGCGGCCGGTCCGGAGTGCGTCCATGTCCCGACCCTACCCAGCCGTGGGTCTCACCACCCCGTCCTCGTAATTAGGTGAGCCTCACCTTAGAGTTGCCTCCGTGACACCCGTACCTGACCTGCTGCCGGCCGTCCGCGCGGTGCCGTTCGTCCGCGATCTGGCCCGCCACGGTGACCGTCCCGCCGTACTCACCGCCGACGGCGTGCTGTCGTACGCGGAACTGGCCGCGCGGGTCGACGAGACCGCGCGGCGGCTCGGCGAGCGGCGGCGGCTGGTCCTGGTGGCCGGCGCCAACACGGTCGACGCGCTGGTGGGCTACCTGGCCGGCCTGCGCGGCGGGCATCCCGTCCTGCTGGTGCCGGGCGGCGGCCCGGCGGCCGAGGCGCTCACCGCGGCGTACGACCCGGACGTGGTGATCGGGCCGGTCGACGGGGCCTGGACGCTCACCGAGCGGCGGCCGGGCTCGGCGCACGAACTGCACCCCGACCTGGCGCTGCTGCTGAGTACCTCCGGGTCGACCGGCTCGCCGAAGCTGGTCCGGCTCTCGGCCGGCAACCTCCAGGCCAACGCCGAGTCGATCGCCGGGTACCTGGGGGTACGGGAGACCGACCGGGCGGCGACCAGCCTGCCGCTGCACTACTGCTACGGCCTGTCGGTGGTGAACAGCCACCTGGCCCGGGGCGCCGCGCTGGTCCTCACCGACCTCTCCGTCGCCGACGCCTGCTTCTGGGACCTGGTCCGCACCGCCCGGGCCACCAGCTTCGCGGGGGTCCCGTACACCTTCGACCTGCTGGACCGGGTCGGCTTCGCCGCGATGAACCTGCCGCACCTGCGCTACGTCACGGTCGCCGGCGGCCGGCTCGCCCCGGACAAGGTGGTCCGCTACGCCGAACTGGGCCGCCGCACCGGCTGGGACCTCTTCGTCATGTACGGCCAGACCGAGGCGACCGCGCGGATGGCGTACCTGCCGCCCGACCTGGCGCCGACCCGGCCGGAGGCGATCGGCGTGCCGGTCCCGGGCGGCTCCTTCCGGCTGGCCCCGGCGCCGGACCAGCCCGACGGCGTCGGCGAGCTGGTGTACGCCGGCCCGAATGTGATGCTCGGCTACGCCGAGCGCCCGGCCGACCTGGCGGCGGGCCGTACCGTCGAGGAGCTGCATACCGGCGACCTGGCCCGCCGCGGCCCGGACGGCCTGTACGAGCTGGTCGGCCGGCGCAGCCGGTTCGCCAAGATCCTCGGCCTGCGGGTCGACCCGCAGCGGGTCGAGGCGCTGCTCGCCGCCCACGACGTGGGCGCGGCCTGCCTGGGCACGGACGACGAGCTGCTGGTGGCGGTGGCTGGCGACGCCCCGCCCCGGCGGGTCCGCCGGCTGGTCGCCGAGGAGGTCGGCCTGCCAGCGCGGGCGGTCCGGGTGCTGCCGGTGCCGGAGCTGCCCCGGCTGGCCAGCGGCAAGGTGGACTACCCGGCGCTGCGGGCGCTGGCATCGACGCCCACCGAGGCACCGCCCGCCGCGCCGCGGGTGGAGACGGCCGGCGACGACCTCTGCCGGCTCTACGCCGAGGTGCTGGACCGCACCGACGTCACCCCGGACCGGAGCTTCGTCGACCTGGGTGGCGACTCCCTGTCGTACGTGGAGATGTCGGTCCGGCTGGAACAGGCGCTCGGGCAGCTGCCGCCGAACTGGCACCTGCTGCCGATCGAGGCGCTACCCGCGCCGCGCGCCGGGCGACCCCGGCGCCGTCGCGCGTTGGAGACCAGCGTGGCGTTGCGCGCGGCGGCCATCGTGCTGATCGTCGGCTCGCACATCCCGCTGTTCACCCTCACCGGCGGGGCCCACCTGCTGCTCGCGGTCGCCGGCTTCAACTTCGCCCGGTTCCAGCTCACCGACACCGACCGACGCGACCGGCTGCGGCAGATCCGGGCCGGGCTGGGCCGGGTCGTGCTGCCCACGACGGCCTGGATCGCGGCGATGCTGGTGGTCACCGACCAGTACCGGCTGAGCACCCTGCTGCTGGTCAACAGCCTGGTCGGGCCGGCGGACGGGCGTACCGAGTGGCACTTCTGGTTCATCGAGGCGCTGGTCTACATCCTGCTGGCGGTGGGTGCCCTGCTGGCGGTGCCCCGGATGGACCGGCTGGAACGGCGCTTCCCGTTCGGCCTGCCGGTCGCCCTGGCCGGGCTGGGGCTGCTGAGTCGCTACGACCTGTTCGGCCTCGACGCCCGCTACGACCTGCCGGCCGGGGTGGTCGCGTTCTGGCTCTTCGCGCTCGGCTGGGCGGCGGCGCGGGCGGACGGCGTCCGCCAACGGCTGCTGGTGACCGCGGCCGCGGCGGTGACTGTGCCGGGCTTCTTCGGCCAGCCGCAGCGGGAGGCGCTGATCGTCGCCGGGTGCGCGCTGCTGACCTGGCTGCCGACCGTGCCGAGCATCGGCCCGGTCAACCGGGTGGCCGGGGTGCTCGCCGGCAGCTCGCTCTACATCTACCTGACCCACTGGCAGGTCTACCCGCACCTGCGGGACCTGCCGCTGGTCGCGCTCGCCGCGTCCCTGGCGCTGGGCATCGGGTACGCCGCGGTGGTCAACCGGGCCGGCCGGTGGCTGTCCCGGATGCGGTCTCAATAGTCCGTTGACATCGAACTGTTGAAGAGGTCTGATCGGGGCATGACGCGCCCACCGGACGAGCCCTTCACCGCTCCCGACGCGGACCGGGCCCGCGCCCACCGCACCTACGCCGCGCTGCAGCGGATCACCGAGCGGCACGCCGGCACCAACCCGCGCCGGCGTCGCCACACCAACCCGTACCTGGCGGACCCGTGGGAGGCGGTCGCGCTGGTCACGGCCCTCGCCGCCGGCGGCGCCGAGCTGGAGCCCGGGGAGGAGCCGGTGGACGACGCCGACCTCACCGCCGCGCTGACCCTGGTGCCGCACCTGCGCGCCGAGCTCGACGCGCTGGAGGCGGGACTGCTGGCCCTGGCCCGCGCGCGCGGGCTGACCTGGCAGGCGATCGCCTTCGGGCTGGGGCTGGGCAGCGCCCAGGCCGCCCAACAGCGGTCCGAACGCCTCTCCGCGCGTACCGCCTGACGGCTCCCGCCACCGCGCGACGTCCTCGGTCAACCGATCAAGGTCCAGATCAGCGAGACTGGGCGGGCAACCGTGCCACCGGGAGGACGCGATGACGCGCGAGGAGATGCTGGCGTACTGCCTGGCGAAGCCGGGCGCCTGGCTGGACCAGCCCTGGGAGGGCGACGAGGTGGTGAAGGTGGGCAGCCGCATCTTCGCGTTCCTCGGCGCCGCCGACGGCGAGGCGCGGCTCGGCGTGAAGTGCGGGCCCAGCCGGGAGGTCGCCGACGAGTGGCTGCACCGGTTCCCGGCGGACGCGAAGGCGTCGCCGTACATCGGGCGGTCGGGCTGGAACAGCCTGCGGCTCGACGGCGACATCCCCGACGACGAGCTGGTCGAGGCGGCCGACGGGTCGTACGACGCGGTGGTGGCGAAGCTGCCGAAGCGCGAGCGCCCGACGGCGTGAGGGTCGGCGCGGCGGAGTGCCGCGCCGACCCGACGACCTCAGCGGGGTACGACCCGCTCGGCGGCCCACTCGCGCCAGCCGGTCAGCTTGTCCGCGGCGGCGGCGAGTTGGTCGGCGACCGGGCCGGGACCGGTCGATCCGGGCGTGGTCCGCGCCGCCAGCGCGGACCGGACGGACAGCACGTCGCGCACCGACGGGTCGAGGTGCGCGCTGACCGTGGCCAGATCGGCGTCGGAGACCTCGTCGAGGGCGCAGTCCCGGGCCACGCAGAGCGCGACCAGCTTGCCGGTGATCTCGTGCGCGTCGCGGAAGGGCACGCCCTTGCGGACCAGCCAGTCGGCCACCTCGGTGGCGAGGGAGAAGCCGACCGGCGCGGCGGCGACCAGCCGGTCGACGCGCACCGTCATCGTGGAGATCATCCCGGCCAGCGCCGGCAGCAGCAGTTCCAGGGTGTCGACCGCGTCGAAGGCCGGCTCCTTGTCCTCCTGCATGTCCCGGTCGTACGTCATCGGCAGGCCCTTGAGCATGGTGAGCACGCTCACCAACCCGCCGACCAGCCGACCGGACTTGCCCCGGGCCAGCTCGGCGATGTCCGCGTTCTTCTTCTGCGGCATGATCGACGACCCGGTGGCGAAGGCGTCGTCCAGCTCCACCCAGCCGAACTCGTGCGAGGTCCAGAGCACCACCTCCTCGCCGAGGCGGGACAGGTGCACGCCGATCATCGCGGTGGTGAAGAGGAACTCGGCGACGAAGTCCCGGTCGGCGACGGCGTCCATCGAGTTGGCGAAGGACGTGCGGAAGCCCAGTTCCTTGGAGACGGCCAGCGGGTCCAGCGGCAGCCCGGAGCCGGCGAGCGCGCCCGCGCCGAGCGGGCTGATCGCGGCCCGGTGGTCCCAGTCGCGCAGCCGTTCCAGGTCACGCAGCAGCGGCTGCACGTGGGCGAGCAGCCAGTGCCCGAAGGTGACCGGCTGGGCGTGCTGCAGGTGGGTCATTCCTGGTGCGGCGGTGTCCACGTGCCGCCCCGCCTGTTCGACCAGCGCCTCAGCCAGCTCGACCAGCCGGCCGGCCACGCCGCGGGCGTGGTCGCGCAGGTAGAGCCGCAGGTCGGTGGCGACCTGGTCGTTGCGGGACCGGCCGGCGCGCAGCTTGCCGCCGAGGCTGCCGAGCCGCTCCAGCAGGCCGCGCTCCAGGGCGGTGTGCACGTCCTCGTCGTCGATGGTGGGGCGGAACTGCCCGGAGGCGCAGGCCGCCTCCAGGTCGTCCAGCGCGGCGAGGATGCGGCCGAGCTCCTCCGGGTCGAGCAGGCCGGCGCCGGCGAGGACCCGGGCGTGCGCCCGGGAACCGGCGATGTCGTACGGGGCGAGGCGCCAGTCGAACTGGACGCTCACCGACAGCCGCGCGAGGGCCTCGGCGGGGCCGCCGGCGAAGCGGCCTCCCCACAGGCTCGTCCGGTTGGTGGCGGCGCTGTTCTCGGTCAGGCTCTTGTCGTCCACCCCGCCCATTGTGGTGCCCACGGTCAGGAGCCGCCCAACCGGGCGTCCCGTGCGGCGGCCATCCGGCTCGGCAGCCCCCACAGCTGCACGAAACCCTTGGCCAGGGACTGGTCGAAGGTGTCACCGGTGTCGTAGGTGGCCATGCCGAAGTCGTAGAGGCTCGCCTCGGAGCGCCGCCCGGTGACGGTGGCCCGGCCGCCGTGCAGGGTGAGCCGCACCTCGCCGGAGACGTGCCGCTGGGCGTCGTCGATGAACGCGTCCAGGCTGTTCTTCAGCGGGGAGAACCAGAGGCCGTCGTAGACCAGCTCGCCCCAGCGCTGGTCGACGCCACGCTTGAACCGGGCCAGGTCCCGCTCGACGGTGACCGCCTCCAGCTCCTGGTGGGCGGCGATCAGCGCGATCGCGCCGGGAGCCTCGTACACCTCGCGGCTCTTGATGCCGACGAGCCGGTCCTCGACCATGTCGAGCCGGCCGACGCCCTGGGCGCCGGCGCGCCGGTTCAGCTCCAGGATCGCCTGGTACGGGGTGACGGTCTCGCCGTCGATCGCCACCGGATTGCCGGCGTCGAAGGTGATCACGACCTCGTCGGCGTCGCGCGGCTCGGCCGGGTCGGCGGTGTACGAGTAGAGGTCCTCGATCGGCCCGTTCCAGATGTCCTCCAGGAAGCCGGTCTCCACCGCGCGGCCCCAGAGGTTCTGGTCGATGGAGTACGGCGACTTGGCCGACACGTCGATCGGCAGGCCCTTCTCCTCGGCGAAGGCGATGGCCTTGTCCCGGGTCCAGGCGAAGTCACGGGCCGGCGCGATGATCTTCAGGTCGGGGGCGAGCGCGCCCAGGCCGACCTCGAAGCGGACCTGGTCGTTGCCCTTGCCGGTGCAGCCGTGCGAGACGATCGTCCCGCCGTGCTTGCGGGCCGCGGCCACCAGGTGCTTGGCGATCAGCGGCCGGGACAGCGCGGAGACCAGCGGGTACCGGTCCATGTAGAGGGCGTTGGCCCGCATCGCCGGCAGGCAGTAGTCGGCGGCGAACTCGTCGCGCGCGTCGACCACCTCGGACTCGGCGGCGCCGCAGTCCAGGGCGCGCTGCCGGATGGCGTTCAGGTCCTCGCCGCCCTGCCCGACGTCGACCGCGACCGCGATCACCTCGGCGCCGGTCTGCTCGGCCAGGTAGGGAATGGCGACGGAGGTGTCGAGACCCCCGGAGTACGCCAGGACGACCCGCTCGGTCATGGTGTGGTGCTCCCTTCAACGTTCTCTTCCCGGCGGGACCACCCGGCGAGCTTCTCGCCGAGCGCGGCCCCGCCGTCGGCCTCGCGGGCCACGACGAGGATGGTGTCGTCGCCGGCGATGGTGCCGACGATGTCTGGCAGGCCCGCTCGGTCCAACGCGCTGGCCAGGTAGTGGGCTGCGCCCGGTGGGGTGCGCAGGACGACGATGTTGCCGCTGGAATCGACCCCGTTGAGCAGCTCGCGCAGCAGCCGGACCAGGCGGGCCGGTGCCGTCTCGGCGTCACGCAGCGGCCGGTGGCCGTCCTCGGGGATCAGGTAGACGGCCCGCCCGTCACCGCCGCGGGCCTTCACCGCGCCCAACTCCTCCAGGTCCCGCGACAGGGTGGCCTGGGTGACCTGGACGCCATCGCCGGCGAGCAGGTCGGCCAGCTCGGTCTGCGACCGGATCGCCTTGTCGCGGATCAGGTCGACGATGCGGGCGTGCCGGGCGGCACGGGTCAGCGGGGCGGTCATGACGAGGCCTCCAGGAGAAAGGTCAGCAGCGCCTTCTGAGCGTGCAGGCGATTCTCCGCCTGGTCGAAGACCGCGCTGCGCGGCCCGTCGAGCACCTCGTCGGTGATCTCCCCGCCGCGGTGCGCGGGCAGGCAGTGCAGCACGATCGCCTCCGGCGCGGCGTGGGCGAGCAGCCCGTCGTTGACCTGGTACGGAAAGAAGGGGGTGATCCGGTCCAGCCCGTCCTCCTCCTGGCCCATCGAGGTCCAGGTGTCGGTGGCCACCACGTCGGCGCCGCGGACCGCCTCCACCGGGTCGGTGAGGGCTCGCACCGACCCGCCGGTGCCGGCGGCGATCTTCTCCGCCCGACTCACCACCTCGGGGTGGGGTCGGAAGCCGACCGGGCCGGCGACCCGGACGTGCATCCCGGCGGTCGCCCCGGCGAGCAGGTACGAGTGGGAGAGGTTGTTCGCCGCGTCCCCGACGTACGCCAGGGTCCGCCCCGGCGTGGCGCCGAGGTGCTCGCGGACGGTGAGCAGGTCGGCCAGGAGCTGGCAGGGGTGGTACCCGTCGGTGAGCGCATTGACCACCGGGACGGTGGCGTGCGAGGCGACCTCGGCGATCCGGTCGTCGCCGTGGGTCCGCAGCACGATCGCGGCGACGTAGCGGGAGAGCACCCGGCCGGCGTCGGCGAGGGTCTCCCCCCGGCCGAAGTGGGTGACCTGGGTGTCCACGACGAGGGGGTGGCCGCCCAGTTCGGCGATGCCGGCGTCGAAGGAGATCCGGGTGCGCAGGCTCTGCTTGTCGAACAGCACCGCCACCGAGCGCGGCCCGGCGAGCGGCGTGTACGCGAACCGGTCGGCCTTCATCCGGGCCGCCAGGTCGAGCACGGCGGCCTGCTCGGCGGGCGAGAGGTCGTCGTCCCGCAGGAAGTGCCGGATCATGCGCTGACCTCCGTCATGGTCGGGCCGGCGGCGGGTTCGGGGACCGGTGCCGCGGCGTCGAGGGCGGCGGGCAGGGCGGCCAGGAAGGCGTCGACCTGCTCGGCGGTGAGGATCAGTGGCGGGGCGAGCCGGACCACGCCGGGCTGCACCGGGTTGACCAGGAAGCCCGCCTCGCGCAGGGTGGCGGTGACCGCGCCGGAGACCGGGTCGGTGAGCACGATCCCGACCAGCAGGCCGGCGCCGCGGACGTCGGCGACCAGCGGGTGGCCGAGCGCCTCGACGCCCCGGCGCAGCCGCTCGCCGACCCGCTTGACATGGTCGAGCAGCCCCTCGCTGGCGATGGTGGCGACCACCGCGAGCGCGGCGGCGCAGCTGACCGGGTTGCCGCCGAAGGTGGTGCCGTGGGAGCCGGGGCGGAGCAGCCCGGCGGCCCGGCCGAAGGCGAGGCAGGCGCCGATGGGCAGTCCGCCGCCGAGCCCCTTGGCGAGCGTGACGATGTCCGGCTCGACGCCCTCGGCCTGGTGGGCGAACCACTGCCCGGTGCGGCCGATGCCGGTCTGCACCTCGTCGAGCACCAGCAGGGCGCCGTGCCGGGCGGTGATCCGCCGCGCCTCGGCCAGGTAGCCGGCGGGCGGGACCACGACGCCGCTCTCGCCCTGGATCGGCTCCAGGATCACCATCGCGGTCGCGTCGGTGACGGCCGCCGCCAGGGCGGCGACGTCGCCGTACTCCACGTGGGTGACGTCGCCGGGCAGCGGGCGGAACGGGTCGGCCTTGGTCGGCTGCCCGGTGAGCGCGAGGGCCCCCATGGTGCGACCGTGGAAGCCGCCCTTCGTGGCGACCACGTGCGACCGGCCGGTGAGCCGGGAGAGCTTGAACGCCGCCTCGTTGGCCTCGGCGCCGGAGTTGGCGAAGAAGACCCGGCCTGGCCGGCCGGCCAGGGCGAGCAGCAGCTCCGCCAGGGCCACCGGCGGCTCGGCGACGAACAGGTTGGAGACGTGCCCGAGGGTGGCGACCTGCTTGGAGACGGCGGCGACCACGGCCGGGTGGGCGTGGCCGAGGGCGTTGACCGCGATGCCGCCGAGCAGGTCGACATACTCCCGGCCGGCCTCGTCGACCACGACGGCCCCGGAACCGGAGACCAGCGCCAGCGGCGGCGTGCCGTAGTTGTCCATCATGGCCGCTCCCCAGCGTTCGACCAGCGTGCTCATCACGCGCTCACCATCGTTCCGAATCCTTCCGAGGTGAAGACCTCGAGCAGCGTGGAGTGGGCGACCCGGCCGTCGACGACGTGCGCGGCGGGCACTCCCCCGCCCACCGCCCGCAGGCAGGCCTCCATCTTCGGGACCATCCCCGACTCCAGGGACGGCAGCAGCTTCGCCAGGTCGTCGGCGGTGATCTCGCTGACCAGGCTGGTGGTGTCGGGCCAGTCGGCGTAGAGCCCGGCCACGTCGGTGAGGACGACCAGCTTGCGGGCCTCCAGCGCGACGGCGAGCGCGGCGGCGGCGGTGTCCGCGTTGAGGTTGTGCAGCACCCCGTCGACGTCCGGCGCGACCGTGGAGATGACCGGGATCCGACCGGCCGCGATCAGGTCGGCCACCGCCGAGACGTCGACCGACTCGACGTCGCCGACCTGGCCGACGTCGACCGGCTCGCCGTCGACGTACGCCGGGCGGCGCACGGCGGTGAAGAGGCCGGCGTCCTCGCCGGAGAGGCCGACCGCGAACGGGCCGTGCGCGTTGATCAGCCCGACCAGTTCCCGGCCGACCTGACCGACCAGCACCATCCGGACGACGTCCATCGCCTCGGGGGTGGTGACCCGCAGGCCGCCCTTGAACTCGCTGGCGATGCCGAGCCGGCCGAGCATGGCGGAGATCTGTGGGCCGCCGCCGTGCACCACGACGGGCCGGAGGCCGGCGTACCGGAGGAAGACCATGTCGGCGGCGAAGGCGCGCTGCAGCTCGGGGTCGACCATGGCGTTGCCCCCGTACTTGACCACGACGGTGGCGCCGGAGAACCGGGCCAGCCAGGGCAGCGCCTCGATCAGCGTGGCGGCCTTGGCCTGGGCCCGGGTGAGGTCCGCGGTGAGGCTCATGTCGAGTACGCCGAGTTCTCGTGCACGTACGCGTGCGACAGGTCGTTGGTCCAGATGGTCGCCGCCGAGGGGCCGGCGTGCAGGTCGATCCGGATGGTGACGTCCCGCCCGGTCAGGTCGACCTTGGAGCGGTCCTCGGCGGCGGCGCCGGAGCGGCACACCCAGACCCCGTTGACCGCGACGTCCACGCCGTCCGGCTCGAACGCGGCGGCGGTGGTGCCGACGGCGGCGAGGATCCGCCCCCAGTTCGGGTCGTTGCCGAACAGCGCGGTCTTGACCAGGTTGTTCCGGGCCACCGAGCGGCCCACCTCGACCGCGTCGTCCTCGCTGGCGGCGCCGACCACGTCGACGGCGATCTGCTTGGTGGCGCCCTCGGCGTCGGCGACGAGCTGCTGGGCCAGGTCGTGGCAGGCGGCGGTGACCGCGGCGGTCAGCTCGGCGTCGGTGGGCTCGATGCCGGAGGCCCCGCTGGCCAGCAGCAGCACGGTGTCGTTGGTGGACATGCAGCCGTCCGAGTCGACCCGGTCGAAGGTGACCCGGGTGGCGGCCCGCAGCGCGGCGTCGAGCAGCTCCGGCCCGGCGACCGCGTCGGTGGTGAGCACGCAGAGCATCGTGGCCATGGCCGGGGCGAGCATGCCGGCGCCCTTGGCCATGCCGCCGACGGTCCAGCCGCTGCCCCGGGCCACGGTCGTCTTCGGTCGGGTGTCCGTGGTCATGATCGCTTCGGCGGCGGACTGGCCGCCGTCGCGGGCCAGCCCCCGGATGGCGGTCCGCACGCCGGGGAGGAGCTTGTCCATCGGCAGTCGCTCGCCGATCAGGCCGGTCGAGCAGACCGCGACCTCGCCGGCGCCGAGCATCAGCCGCGGGCTGACCGAGGTGAGCGCGGCGGCGGTGTGCTCGGCGGTGGCGTGGGTGTCCTGGAAGCCGGTCGGGCCGGTGCAGGCGTTGGCGCCGCCGGAGTTGAGCACCACGGCCCGGACCACGCCGCCGCGGACGACCTGCTGGGTCCAGAGCACGGGGGCGGCCTTGACCCGGTTGGCGGTGAAGACGCCGGCGACTCCGGCGTCGGGGCCGTCGTTGACGACGAGCGCGATGTCGGCGGCGCCGCTGGTCTTGAGGCCGGCGGCGACACCGGCCGCCCGGAAGCCCCGGGGCGTGGTGACGGTCACGGGGCGATCCCCCAAACGGAGAGGCCGGTGGTCTCGGGGAGGCCGAGCATCAGGTTGGCGTTCTGCACGGCCTGGCCGGCGGCGCCCTTGCCGAGGTTGTCGATCGCGCTGACCACGATCACCCGGCCGGAGTCGACGTCGACGCCGGCCTGCAGGTGGCAGGAGTTGGCGCCGGCGGTGGCGGCGGTGTGCGGCCAGGAATCCTCCGGGAGGAGGTGGACGAAGGGCGCGTCCGCGTACGCCTCGGCCAGCACGGCGCGCGGATCGACGTCGCCGGTCGGCACGGCGGTGACGGTGGCCAGGATGCCGCGCGGCATGGGCGCGAGCACCGGGGTGAAGGAGAGGCTGGTCGCCCCGGTGGCCTGCTTGATCTCCGGCACGTGCTGGTGGGCGCCGACCTTGTAGGGCGACAGGTCGCCCATCACCTCGCTGCCGAGCAGGTGGGCCTTGGCGGCCCGGCCGGCGCCGGAGGTGCCGGAGGCGGCGACCACCACCACGTCCATGGGGAAGACCGCGCCGGCGGCGATCAGCGGGGCGAGGGCCAGGGTGGTGGCCACCGCGTAGCACCCGGTGTTGGCGACCCGGGTGGCGGCGGCGATCGCCGCCCGCTGACCGGGCAGCTCCGGCAGGCCGTAGGTCCAGGCGCCGGCGTGCGGGCCGCCGTAGTAGCGGGCCCAGGCCGCCGCGTCGTGCAGCCGGTGGTCTGCGCCGAGGTCGACCACCCTGACCGTCTCCGGCAGGGCCGCGGCGAGGGCCGCCGACTCGCCGTGCGGCAGGGCCAGGAAGACCAGGTCCGCGTCGGCCAGGGCCGCCGGGTCGGTCGCCCCGAGCACCAGGCCGAGGCCGACGAGCTGCGGGTGTACGGCGGTGACGGGCTGGCCGGCCTGGGAGTGCGCGGTGGCGGCGACCAGGTCGAATTCCGGGTGCCCGGCCACCAGGCGCAGCAGTTCGCCGCCGGCGTACCCGCTCGCTCCCGCGACAGCGACTCGGATGCCCATACTCACCTCCGCATGACTATGCAATGAAGGCTAGTCAAAATGACCGGCCGATGCAAGTTCATGCGTTCCATTGCATGGAAATGAGCGACACGACGAGGGCCCTCCGCCGACGCGGGAGGGCCCTCGGCCGTTCGGCTCAGGCGCCGCGCAGGGTCGCCCCGAAGCGTTCCGCCACCACGGCGACCGCCGCGTCCCGGGCGGCCACCGCCTCCTCCACGGTCAGCGTCCGGTCCGGGGCCCGGAAGGTGAGCTTGTACGCCAGCGACCTGCGGCCCTGACCGAGCTGCTCCGAGGCGTACACGTCGAACAGCCGGACGTCCTCCAGCAGCTCGCCGGCGCCCTCGGCGAGGGCCCGCTGCACCTCGGCCGCCGGCACCGACTCGTCCACCACCAGCGCCACGTCGATCAGCGCCGGCGGGAAGCCCGAGATGGTCGGCGCGGGCGCGACCGGCGGCGGCGGTACGGCGTCCAGGTTCAGCTCCATCGCGCTGGTCCGCCGCGGCAGCTCCAGTGCGGCGATCACCGCCGGGTGCAGCTCACCGGCGTGCCCAACCACCACGTCGTCGACCCGCAGCTCGGCGCAGCGCCCGGGGTGCCAGGGGGCGTACCCGGCGGCCCCGACGGTGATCCGGTGCTCCGGGATGTCGGCGGCGGCGAGCACCGCCCGACCGGCCTGCACCGCGTCCGCCCAGCCGGCCGCCCGACCGGCGCCCCACCAGCCGGCCGGCTCGATGTCACCGGCCAGCACCACGGCGACGTGCCGCGGCTGGTCCGGCACCACCGCGTCGGCGGCAGCGAACTCGGTGTCGGTGGGCCGACGGTCCACGCCCATCGCCGGCGGGGTGCCGGCGCCCGGACGCGGGTGGAAGACCGTGCCGATCTCGTAGAGCGCGAGGTCGCGAAGGCCACGACCCAGGTTGCGCTTGAGGATGCCGAGCAGCGGGCCGAGCAGCGTGGTACGCAGCAGCGGCTCCTCCTCCGACAGCGGGTTGGCCAGCCGGACCGCCCGGCGGCGCGGGTCGTCGGCGGGCAGGCCGAGCAGGTCGGCCAGCTCCAGGGCGACGAACGGGTGGGCGACCACCTCGACGTACCCGCGCTCGGCGAGCGACCGGGCGACCGCCCGGCGCCGCCGCTGCTGCCAGGTCAGCCCACGGCCGGGAGGCGCCATCGGCAGCACCGACGGCACCCGGTCGTACCCGTCGAGGCGGACCACCTCCTCGACCAGGTCGGCCGGGTCGGTGAGGTCCGGACGCCAGCTCGGCGGGGTCACGGTGAGCACCACGCCGTCGCCGGCGGAGACGCCGACCTCGCCCGGGTCCTCCCCCAGCCGGTCGGTGCCCTGCACGACCGTGCAGCCGACCTGCTCCAGCAGGGCGACCACCCGCGCGGGCGGGTAGGTCACCCCGACCCGCCGGCTCGGCAGGTCGGCCGGCAGGACCACCGGGGTACGCGGCCGGACGTGGTCGATGTCCAGGATCTCGTCGCCGACGGTGCCGCCGGCGTGCTCGGTGAGCAGCCGCACCGCGCGCTCGAGGGCGACCAGCGGCAGGGCCGGGTCGACACCCCGCTCCCAGCGCTTCGCCGCCTCGCTGAACAGCCGGTGCCGGCGGGCGGTACGCCCCACCATCACCGGGTCCCAGTGCGCGGCCTCGAAGAGCACGTCGGTGGTGCCGCCGATCACCTCGCTGGTCTCGCCGCCCATCACCGCGGCGAGCGAGATCGGACCGGTGTCGTCGCAGATCACCATGTCCTCGGGCGCGAGGGTCCGACTGACCCCGTCCAACGTGGTCAGCTTCTCCCCCGGCTCGGCCCGGCGCACCACCAGCGGCCCGCTGATCCGGTCGGCGTCGAAGGCGTGCATCGGCTGGCCGAGTTCGAGCATCAGGTAGTTGGTGACGTCCACCGGCAGCGAGATGCTGCGGATGCCGGCCACGGTGAGCCGCTGCTGCATCCAGCCGGGCGTCTGCGCGGTCGGGTCGATGCCGCGGACCATGCGGGCGGCGAACCGGTCGCAGCCCACGGTGTCCCGCACCTCGACCGGGTACGCCGGGCGCTCGGTGGCACCGGGCGCGGGCACCAGGGCCGGGTCGCGGAACGGCACGCCGAGGGCGTGCCCCAGCTCGCGGGCGATGCCGCGCACGCTCAGCGCGTACCCCCGGTCCGGGGTGATCTCCAGCTCGACCACGACGTCGTCGAGCCCGACCACCGGGCGCGCGTCGTCGCCCGGCTTGGCCGGGGTGTCCTCGGGCAGCACGATGATGCCCGAGTGGTCGTCGCCGAGACCCAGCTCCTTGGCGGAGCAGATCATGCCGTTGGAGTTGCGCCCGTACGTCTTGCGCGCGCCGATGACGAAGCCGCCGGGGAGCACACCGCCGGGCAGGATCACCACGACCCGGTCGCCCTGGGCGAAGTTGCGCGCCCCGCAGACGATCTCCTGCGGCTCACCGGTGCCGTTGGCGTCGCCGACATCGACCCGGCAGAACCGGATCGGCTTCTTGAAGCCGGTGAGCTCCTCGATCTCGCGTACCTCGCCGACCACCAGCGGGCCGGTGACCGTCTCGCGCAGGTCCACGATCGACTCGACCTCGATGCCGAGGTCGACCAGCGCCTGCTCCAGGTCGCCGGTGGGCAGGTCGGCGGGGAGGTCGACATACTCCCGCAGCCAACTGACAGAAACTCGCATGACTCAGACCACCGTCTCCGTTGTACGTACCCGCATCGCCTACGCCCCGGCGCCGAACGCGCGGGTGAACCGCACGTCCCCCTCGGCCATGTCCCGCATGTCGCTGATCCCGTGCCGGAACATCGCCGTCCGGTCGATGCCCATGCCGAACGCGAATCCGGAGTAGACCTCCGGGTCGATGCCGCAGGCGCGCAGCACCCGCGGGTTGACCATCCCGCAGCCGCCCCACTCGACCCAGCGCGGGCCGTCGCGGTGCTCCGGGAACCAGACGTCGAACTCCGCCGACGGCTCGGTGAACGGGAAGTAGTGCGGCCGGAAGCGGGTCTTCGCGCCCTCGCCGAACATCGCCCGGGCGAAATGGTCCAGGGTGCCGCGCAGGTGCGCCATGGTGATGCCCTTGTCCACCACCAGGCCCTCCACCTGGTGGAAGACCGGCGCGTGGGTGGCGTCCAGCTCGTCGGTCCGGTAGACCCGGCCCGGGACGATCACGTAGATCGGCGGCTTGCGGGTCAGCATGGTGCGCGCCTGCACCGGCGAGGTGTGGGTCCGCAGCACCAGGCCCGAACTCTCGGCCCCCTCGGGCGGTGCGATGTGGAAGGTGTCCATCAGGCCGCGGGCCGGGTGGTCGGCGGGGATGTTGAGCGCGTCGAAGTTGGTCCACTCCAGCTCGACCTCGGGACCCTCGGCCACCTCGTAGCCCATCCCGACGAAGAGGTCGCTGATCTGCTCCATCTGGACGGTCAGCGGGTGCCGGGCGCCCCGCGGCCGCCGGTCGTACGGCAGCGTGACGTCGACACCCTCCTCGACCAGCACCCGCTCGGCCTGCTCGCGCTCCAGGGTCTCCTGCCGGGCGGCATAGGCCGACTCGATCGCCCGGCGGGCCTCGTTGACCCGCTTGCCGGCGTCGGACTTCGCGGCCGGCGGCAGCGCGCCGATCTCCCGGCGGGCCAGCGAGACCGGCGAGCGGTCACCGAGGTGCGCGGGGCGCAGCGCGGTCAGCGCGTCGGGGTCGGCGGCCTCGGCAAACGCCTTCTCGGCGGCGGCGACGGCCTCGGCCAGGGCGGCCGGGTCGAGCAGGGCGACCTGCTTCGGATCGTACGGATCGTTGCGGTAGCTCATGGCGTACGGGCACTCCCTCACGGCGGCGCCGGCCCTTTCGGGCGGCTAGGCGAGTCTACGGACGCGCGGCTGTGCCGCAGCCCGCCGGTGGGAGTTCGCGCAGGAGGAAGGGTCAGGCCCGCCGCCCGCCGACACCGGCGGGCTGGCTAAACGAACGCCGTGGCGCGTTCATCATCTGGACGACTCCCCTGCTGTGTTGCCGCGCGACGGCGAGGTCAGCGCAGCGCTCTGGCTGAAGCGTACAGGCAGACGGCGGCGGCCGCAGCCAGGTTCAGGCTCTCGGCGCGACCGTGCAGCGGCACCCGCACCCGGGCGTCCGCCGCGGCGGTCAGCTCCTCGGGCAGGCCGTGCGCCTCGGAGCCGAAGAGCCAGGCGGTGGGCGTGGCGAGCCGGCCGGCGTCGGCGAGGTCTTCGAGGTCGCTGTCGCCGTACCCGGTGGTGGCAAGGACGGTGAGGCCGGCGGCGCGCAACCCGGCGACCACCTCGAGCGGGTCCGGCGCCCGGACCACGTCCACGTGGAAGAGGCTGCCGGCGGAGGCCCGCACGCACTTGCCGTTGTACGGGTCGACGGCGTCGCCGGCGAAGACCACCGCGCCCGCGCCGGCCGCGTCGGCGGTGCGCAGCACGGTGCCGGCGTTGCCCGGATCGCGGATCTCGGCGAGCACCGCCACCAGCCGGGGCCGGGCGGCCAGCGCCCGGTCGAGCGGCACGTCGAGGTGCCGGCAGACGGCGACCAGGCCCTGCGGGGCGACGGTCTCGGCGAGCGCGGCGACCGCCTCGTCGGTCACCTCGGAGACCGGGATGTCGGCCCGGGCGGCCTGCGCCGCCAGGTCGGCGTACCGGTCGAGGGCGGCCGGCGTACCGAAGAATTCGGTGACCACGCCGGAGCGGGCCAGGGCCTCGCGGACCGCCTGCGGCCCCTCGGCCAGGAACCGGCCGGTGGCCTCGCGGTCCCGGCGGCGCTGGAGCCGGCGGGCGGCGACGACCCTGGGAGTACGCGGGGTGAACGGGCCGGAGACAGCGTCGAGGCGCCTCCCGCGCGATGGTGACTGCATGGGAGACGCCTCGATCTGCTGCGGGTGGATCAGGCGGCCTGGGCCGCGGCGCCACCGGTGCCCTCGGCCGCCACGGCGGCGCGGGCCAGCTCGACGATCGCGGCGAACGCCGCGGCGTCGTTGACGGCCAGGTCGGCCATGATCTTACGGTCGACCTCGATGCCGGCCAGGCGCAGGCCCTGGATCAGCCGGTTGTAGGTCATGCCGTTGGCCCGGGCGCCAGCGTTGATCCGCTGGATCCAGAGCTGCCGGAAGTCGCCCTTGCGGTCACGACGGTCCCGGTAGGCGTACTGCATCGAGTGCAGCATCTGCTCCTTGGCCTTGCGGTACAGGCGGGAGCGCTGGCCGCGGTAACCACTCGCGGACTCCAGCACGGTACGACGCTTCTTGTGGGCGTTCACAGCCCGCTTGACGCGTGACATCTCAACTCCTAGTTACGTGAAGGTGGCGCGCGTCAGCGGCCGAGCAGCTTCTTGATTCGCTTGACGTCAGCCTTGGCCAGCTCGACCGTGCCGGTCAGCCGGCGGGTATGGGTGGAGGACTTCTTCTCCAGCTTGTGGCGAAGGCCGGCCTGCTGGGCAACGATCTTGCCCCTGCCGGTCACCTTGACCCGCTTGCCCATACCCGTGTGGCTCTTCATCTTCGGCATGTGGAACGTCTCTCCCCTGTTACTGGCCGCTGGTGTCAGCGGTCGTGCCGGTCTCACCGGCTGTTGCGGTCTCGCCGGCTGCTGCGGTCTCGCCCGCCTCCGGGGTCTCGCCAGCTGCCGGAGCGCCGGACTCTTCCGCGGCCCGGTCCCGGGGCCCGCCACGGGACGCCGTGGCGGCGACCGCGGAGGCCTTGACGGCCCGGTGCGGAGCGAGAACCATGATCATGTTTCGGCCGTCCTGCTTCGGAGCGGCCTCGACGTATCCCAGGTCCGTGATCTCGGACTCGAGCCGGCGCAGGAGCCGGTAACCCAGCTCCGGGCGGCTCTGCTCGCGACCGCGGAACATGATCGTCACCTTGACTTTGTCGCCAGCCTTGAGGAACCGCACCACGTGACCCTTCTTGGTCTCGTAGTCGTGCGGGTCGATCTTCGGCCGGAGCTTCATCTCCTTGATGACGGTCTGCTGCTGGTTACGCCGCGCTTCGCGCGCCTTCAGTGCGCTCTCGTACTTGAACTTGCCGAAGTCCATGAGCTTGCACACCGGCGGGCGCGCCATCGGCGCAACCTCGACCAGGTCCAGGTCGACGTCCGAGGCCAGCTGCAGGGCGCGCTCCAGCGGGACGATGCCCACCTGCTCACCCTCAGGGCCGACCAGTCGGACCTCACGTGCCCGGATCTGCTCGTTCACGCGTGGTTCGACGCTGATGGGGCCTCCTCGAGTCGAGTCTCCTGCGGTGCCGACTCCGCGGGCTCCCGGGCGGGAGCGACCCGGAAAGCAGAAGGCCCCGGCACATGCCAGGGCCCGCTCGACCGGTCGGCACGATCACATGATCGCGCATCCGGGACCGGGATGTCCCCGGAACCGGTGACCGGACCCGGCCGCCTACTGGGGCGACTCGGGTGGGAGCAGGCGCTCCGCTTCAAGACCGCCCGCACGTCGCAACGGGGGCAGTCTGGTCGACTCGGTAACACTACACCGTCGTCCCGCAACGACCCAAACCGGGCTCGCAGCTCAGCGCGGGTGTGACGGGGCGCTCAGCGGATGACCCGGCGGGCGGCCCGGATCGGCTCAGCCGGCGGCGCGGCCGCCGGCGAGGGTGGCCAGGTGGGCCTGGTGCAGCCGGCGCAGCGCCCGGACGCCCTCGACCGCGGTCTCCTTGTCGGCGGCCTGCAGGGCGACCATCGGCAGCAGGTCGTCGTCGTGCAGCTCCAGGCTGGCCCAGGGGGCGCCCCGGTCGAAGCGCACGCCGCGGACGACCTCCCAGGGCAGCTCGTACGAGCCGAGCACGTTGCGCACCCGCACGCCCCGGGCGTCCGCCTCCACGCGGGGCCGGGTGAAGAGCAAAATGCCGAGCGCGCCGAGAACGCCCAGGCCGACCATGGCGAGCTGGTCGCCGCGCTGGAAGGTGCCGTACCCGTCGCCGGTCGACCCGCTCAGCGAGGTGGCCACCAGGCTGAAGACCACCAGCAGCGCGGCCGCCGAGGCCCAGCAGACCACCCGGATGCGGCGGGGCTTCAGGCGGATCAGCTCATTTTCGCTCACCCCACCAGTCTGCCACCCGCTCCCGGCCGGCCTTCGGCCGCCACACGGGCCCGACGACCGGCCACCGGCCGGGATCGGCTCCAGGACGCCGGCGGCCGACCGGTTGCCCCGGCCGGCGACCACCGCCGCCACCAGCGTGAGCACCGCGCCGGCCAGGACGGGCCAGCGCAGTCCCGCCCCGCCGGGCAGCAGCAGGTCCAGCAGCAGTCCCCCGCCCAGCTGGCCGGCGACCAGCGCCAGACCGGTCCGTAGCACCCCCACCACGCGGACGCCGAGCACCAGGCTGGCCACGATGCCCACGCCGAGCAGCCCGCCGACGTACAGGTACCAGGCGTCCGGCCAGGTCACCTCCGGTCCGGTGAACGCGCCGGCCAGCGCCGCGACGAGCAGCACGACCGGCGTACCCGTGGCGAAGTTGACCGCGACCCCGGCGGCTGGCGAGCCGGCCGCGGAGACCCGGCCGTTGAGGGCGGACTGGAGCGCGACCCCGACGCCGCCGACCACGGCGAGCAGCACCAGGCCCACGGCGAGGTCGCCGAGCGGCCGGCCGAGCTGGGCCAGGGCGACCGCGGCCACCCCGAGCAGCGCGCCGGCCAGCCGCGGACCGGTGAGCGGCAGGCGGCCGACCGGCGCGAGGCCCGCCCGGTCCACCGCCAGCCCACCGACGCTGCTCCCGGCGACCTGGGCGATCGTGAAGGCCGCCAGCCCGAGCACCGGCACGACGTAGGCGCCGAGCAGCACGATCGCCGCGCCACCGAGCCCTCCCAGGTACGACCACCACGGCAACCGGACCCGGCGCAGCGCGACCAGACCGGACCGCATGGCGGGCAGCGCCAGCCCCACCAGGACCAGTAGCGTGCCGCCGAGGTTGTTGACCACCGCGCCGAGGGTGGCGTTGCCGACCCGCTCGCCCAGTTCCGCGTTGACCGCGCCCTGCGCCGCCGCGGCCGCGCCGCCGAGCGTGACCAGGGCCAGGGCGGCCGTTGGCGGCAGCGGCCTCACAGCCGGCAGGCGTGGATGTTGGTGACCAGGATGGCGCGGGCCCCGAGCTCGTAGAGCTCGTCCATGATCCGGTGCACGTCGTCGCGGAGCACCATCGCCTGGACCGCCACCCAGCCCTCGCGGTGCAGCGGGGAGACCGTCGGCGACTCGATGCCCGGAGTCAACGAGCTCGCCCGGTCGAGCAGGCCGGCCGGCACGTCGTAGGCGAGCATCACGTAGCGGCGGGCCACCAGCACCCCGTGCAGGCGGCGCAGCAGCTGCTCGGCCTGCGGGTGGTTCTGGGCCCCGGTGCGGCGGACCAGCACCGCCGACGAGCGCAGCAGCGGGTCGCCGAAGACGACCAGGCCGGCCTGGCGCAGCGTGGCGCCGGTCTCCACCACGTCGGCGACCACGTCGGCGACGCCGAGCCGGATGCCGTTCTCCACCGCCCCGTCCAGGCGGATCACGTCGGCCTTGACGCCCAGCTCGCCGAGGTAGCGCTCGACCAGCCCCGGGTACGCGGTGGCGATCCGGTGCCCGCCCAGCTCCTGCACGGAGTGGACGTCCTCGGGGCGGGCGGCGAAGCGGAAGGTGGCCCGGCCGAAGGCCAGGTCCACCACCTCCTCGGCCGGCGCGCCGGAGTCGATCAGCAGGTCGCGGCCGGTGATCCCGACGTCGAGGTCACCGGAGCCGACGTAGGTGGCGATGTCCTTCGGACGCAGGTAGAAGAACTCGATGTCGTTGGGCTCGTCCCGGCAGACCAGGTCCTTCGGGTCGGTGCGCTGGCGGTAGCCCGCCTCGCGCAACATCTGGGCGGCCTTCTCGGCCAGGGCGCCCTTGTTGGGTACGGCGACACGCAGCATGACGGAGTGCTCCTTCGATCAGGTCTGATCAACGACGGGGCGCACTCACAGATGTCGGTAGACGTCCTTGAGCTCGAGACCGGTGGCGAGCATCAGCACCTGGACCTGGTAGAGCAGCTGGGAGATCTCCTCGGCGGTCCGCTCCGGCCCCTCGTGCTCGGCGGCCATCCACGACTCGGCCGCCTCCTCGACGACCTTCTTGCCGACGAAGTGCACCCCCTTCTCCAGGGCGGCGACCGTGCCCGAGCCCGGGGTGCCGGCGGCGGCCTTGGCCTGCAGCTCGGCGAACAGCTCCTCGAACGTCTTCACGGGATCGGATTCTTCCAGTCAACCGCCGGCGCCGCGCGCTCCGGGTCCGGGCGGGTCGTCTCCGCCACCGGGGGTGCCCGCCGGGCGGCCGGCGTCGACGGCGACCGGGCGGGGCAACCATGGCAGGCCATGGAAAGAGGGGTTTCGAAAGGAGCCTTTCGAAGGCTATCCTTCGATGCATGCCCGACCAGCCCGTCCGCGACATCACCGACCCGCAGGCTCTGCGGGCCATCGCCCACCCGCTGCGACTGCGCATCCTCGAGGCGGTGGGGCTGCACGGCCCGCTGACCGCCACCCAGGTCGCCGAGCACGTCGGGGAAAGCCCGGCGAACTGCTCCTGGCACCTGCGCCAGCTCGCGAAGTACGGCTTCATCACCGAGGCCGGCGGCGGCACCGGGCGGCAGCGTCCCTGGCGGCTGGTCACCGACGGCCACCGCTGGGGTGACGGGGAAGAGAGCCCGGAGCTGGCCCGGGCCGGCGACGCCGCGGCACAGGTCCTGCTGGAGATGGAGTACCGGGCGCTGCGCGCCTGGATGGCCGTCCGCCGGCAGGAGTCCCCCGCCTGGCGGGACGCCGGGTTCTTCAACCAGTTCATGACCTGGTGCACCGCCGAGGAGCTGACCGAGCTGAAGGAGGAGGCCACCCGGCACTTCGCGCGCTACCTGGACCGGCTCGACGACCCGGCGGCCCGCCCACCCGGGTCCCGGCCGGTCCGGCTGATGGCCTGGGGCGTGCCCGCTGTCGACGCGCGCGCCCACACCGACACGGAAAACGGGGAATCATGAGACAACTGCTGCGCCGGCCGGACTTCCGGCTGCTCCTCGTCGCGCTGACCGTCAGCATGGTGGCCGAGTCGGTCCTCATCCTGGCTCTGGGGATCTGGGTCAAGGACCTGACCGGCTCGGACGGCCTGGCCGGCGCCACCTTCGTGGCGCTGACCGCGCCGATGGTGCTCGCGCCGCTGGTCGGCTGGGTGGTGGACCGGGCGCCCCGCCGGTCGCTGTTCGTCGTGCTCAACGTGGTCACCGCGGTGCTGCTGGCGCCGCTGCTCACTGTCACCGACGGCGGCCGGCTCTGGATCGTGTACGCGGTGGCGGCCGGCTACGGCCTGTCGTACATCGCGCTCGGCGCGACGGTGACCGCGCTGGTGCAGGAGCTGGTGCCGACGGAGCTGCTGCCGGACGCCAACGGGGCGGTGCAGACCGTCAAGCAGGGGTTGCGGCTGGCCGGGCCGCTGCTCGGCGCCGGGCTCTACGTGCTGCTCGGCGGGTCGCTGCTGGCCGCCGCGTGCGCGCTCGGCTTCCTGACGGCGGGTGGCGTCGGGCTGCTGCTCCGCACCGCGCAGGCGACCGGCACTCCCGACCCGGTCGACGCCTCACCCACCGATCCGCCCCACGTCCCGTCCGCCGGGCCGGTGCCCGCCGACGCCGGGGGTGACCGCGCGGGCGGCGTTCTCGGCGCCGGTGTCCGGCACCTGGCCGGCGAGCCCGCGCTGCGCCGGGTGCTGATCGCGGCGGTCGTCGCCACCGTCGCGCTCGGCCTCGGCGAGACGCTCTGGTTCGCGTACGTGGACTCGGGGCTGGGTCGGGAACCGGCCTTCCTGGGCGTGCTGGTCTCCCTGCAGGGCGTCGGCGGCCTGCTCGGTGGGGTGGCCTCGGCGGCGCTGGTGCGCCGGTTCGGGGAGCTGACCACGGTGGCGTTCGGCGTGGTGGCGTTCGCCGCGGGGAGCGTGGCGCTGACCCGGCCGGCGCTGGGATTGGCGGTCGCGTCGAGCCTGCTGATCGGGGCCGGGCTGCCGGTCGCCATGGTGGGCACCATGACGCTGGTCCAGCGGCGCACCCCGGCCCACCTCACCGGTCGGGTCTCGGCCTCGCTGGACGCTCTGGTCAGCGGCCCGCAGGCGGTGGCCATCGGGGTGGGCGCCGTGCTGGTCGGGCTGGTCGACTACCGGGTGCTCTACGGGGTGATCGGCGCGCTGCTCGCCGCCGTCGCCGGCTACCTGGTCGCCGGCCGTCGCCTCACCGCGCCCGACCCGGGCCAGCCGGCGTCCGGATCCGGGCCGGAGGACCGGACCGAGCCGAGCCGGGCCGACCCGGAGCGGACCGGCTCCCCGCCGGTCGGCGGGGCGCCGACGACCACCGCCGTCCCGCGACTCCCCACCGGCGCCACCGCGGAATAGATCCACTCCGGAACGCCGATGTGGCGGTGTCCAGGGCCGGACACCGCCACATCGGCGGAGCGGGGGTCGATCAAGGCCGAGGCGGTCAGCCGCCGAAGCCGAGCCGGTGGGCGTTGGCCGTGGCCACGGCACGGATGGCCAGCGCCGCGTCGAGCGCCGCCACGGTCGCCGCCCAGCCCTTGTCCTCCGCCGAGCCGGGCAACCCGGCCCGGTCCCGGGCCTGCTCGATGGTCTCCACGGTGAGCACCCCGTGCGCCACCGGCTTCCCCTCGTCCAGCGCCACCCGGGTCAGGCCGTCGGTCACCGACCGGCAGACGTAGTCGAAGTGCGCGGTCGCGCCGCGGACCACCACGCCGAGGGCCACCACCACGTCGCAGCGGCGCGCGAGGGCCTGGGCCACCACCGGCAGTTCCACCGAGCCGGCCACCCGGGCGACCACCGTCCGGGCGCCGCACGCCTCGGCGGCCGCCACCGCCCGGTCGAGCATGTGGTCGGTCAGGTCGCCGTGCCAGCGCGCGGCGACCACCCCGACGGTCATCCCGGCGGCGTCCACCGTGGTCACCCCGGGCTCACCGAAACCCGCCATGTCTACGCTCCGATCTCGTCGCCGGCGACCGGGCGACCCAGCGGGGCCTCGGTCACCTCGTCCAGCTCGTCCAGCAGGTGACCCATCCGGTCCCGCTTGGTCCGCAGGTAGCGCACGTTCTCCGGGTGCGGCCGGATCGGCAGCCCCTCGCGGCCGATGATCGCCAGGCCGTACCCCTCCAGCCCGGCCCGTTTGGCCGGATTGTTGGTCAGCAGCCGCATGGACCGCACGCCCAGGTCGTAGAGGATCTGCGCGCCGGTGCCGTAGTCGCGGGCGTCGGCCGGCAGCCCCAGGTCGAGGTTGGCGTCCACGGTGTCCCGCCCCTGGTCCTGCAGCTGGTACGCCTGGAGCTTGTGCAGCAGGCCGATGCCGCGCCCCTCGTGCCCGCGCACGTAGAGCACCACGCCCCGCCCCTCCCGGGCCACCCGGGCCAGGGAAGCCTGCAGCTGCGGTCCGCAGTCGCAGCGCAGCGAACCGAACACGTCGCCGGTGAGGCATTCGGAGTGCACCCGGACCAGCACGTCCCGCCCGTCGCCGAGGTCACCGATGACCAGCGCGACGTGCTCGGCCGGGTCGTGCTCGGCGCGGTAGCCGAGCGCCCGGAACACCCCGTACGGGGTGGGCATCCGCGCCTCGGCGACCTGCTCGACCTGCTTCTCGTGCCGCCGCCGGTACGCCACCATGTCGGCGATGGTGACCAGGGTCAGCGAATGCTCGGCGCAAAACTTCTCCAGGTCCGGCACCCGCATCATGGTGCCGTCGTCGTTGACCAGCTCGCAGAGCACGCCCGCGGGACGCAGCCCGGCCAGCCGGGTCAGGTCGACGGCCGCCTCGGTGTGCCCGGGGCGGCGCAGCACCCCGCCCTCGCGGGCCCGCAACGGCACCACGTGGCCGGGGCGGGACAGGTCGGTGGGATCGGTGCCGGGGTCGGCGAGCAGCCGGATGGTGTGCGAGCGGTCGGCCGCCGAGATGCCGGTGCTCACCCCCTCCCGGGCGTCCACCGTGACGGTGTACGCGGTGCCGCGGCGGTCCTGGTTGGTGTGGTGCATCGGCGGCAGGTCCAGCCGGTCGCACTCGGACTCGGTCAGCGGCACGCAGATGTACCCCGAGGTGTAGCGGACCATGAACGCGACCAGCTCCGGGGTGGCCAGCTCGGCCGCGAAGATCAGGTCGCCCTCGTTCTCCCGGTCCTCGTCGTCGACCACGACGACGGGCCGGCCGGCGGCGATGTCGGCCACCGCCTGCTCGATGCTGGCAAAGGTGGTCATGCGACGACCTCCGAGTAGGTGGACGGAATCGGGCTGTGGGCCGACGGAGCGGCTCGCGAGGTGCGCCACCAGGCGACGAGGCCCCAGGCGCAGAAGGCGCCGTAGACCAGGTACATCGCGGCCGACGGGTAGAAACCGCCGCGCAGCAGCAGCGGCACGCCGACCGCGTCGACGGCGATCCAGATCAGCCAGAACTCGACCCAACCGCGGGCCATGCCGTAGGTGGCGAGCAGGCTGCCGGTGAGAATCCAGGCGTCGGGCAGCGGGCCCCAGGACCCGAGCGCGGCCAGCAACGGGTACCCGGCGGCGGTGCCGACGGCGGCGGCCAGCAGCAGCCCGAGCCGTTCCCGGCCGGTGGCCCAGCGCGGCGTCACCGCGGGCTGGTCACCGGCCCCGGCGCGGCGGTTGCCGGACCAGCGCCACCAGCCGTAGACGCTGACCGCGAAGAAGAAGACCTGCCGGCCGGCCTGGCCGTAGAGGTCGTGCGCCTGCGGGGTGGCGAAGACGCCGCCCAGGAAGACGGTGAACAGCAGCGCGTTGCCGATCATGCCGACCGGCCAGGCCCAGACCAGCCGGCGCAGCCCGAGCAGCGCGGAGGCCAGGCCGAAGACGTTGCCGACGATCTCCCGGACCAGCACCGGCGAGCCGGCGACCTGGACCTGGGCATCGAGCAGCCAACCGAGCGGACCCATCAGCCCTCACCTCCCGGCACGCGGGCGCCAAGCAGCCGCTCCACGTACTTGGCCAGCACGTCCACCTCGAGGTTGACCGGGGCGCCGACGCCCTTCGCGCCGAGCGTGGTGAGCTTCAGCGTGGTGGGGATCAGCCCGACGGCGAACCAGTCGTCGCCGACCGCGGCCACGGTCAGCGAGACGCCGTCGATGGTGATCGAACCCTTCTCCACCACGTACCGGGCCAGGGCGGCGGGGAGCCGGAAGCGGACCGTCTCCCACTGCGCGGCGGGCTCCCGGGCGACGACCTCGCCCACCCCGTCGACGTGCCCCTGCACCAGGTGGCCGCCGAGGCGGCTGCCCAGGGCGGCGGCCCGCTCCAGGTTGACCGGGTCGCCCGGGCGCAGCGCGCCGAGCGCGGAGCGGCGCAGGGTCTCCCCCATCACGTCGGCGGTGAAGACGCCACCGTCGACGTCCACCACGGTCAGGCAGACCCCGTCGACCGCGATGGAGTCGCCGTGCCGCGCGTCGGAGGTGACCAGTGGGCCGCGGATCGCGACCAGCGCGGAGTCACCCCCGGTGTCGGCGATCCGGACGACCTCGCCCAGCTCCTCGACGATGCCGGTGAACATGTCAGGCCTCCCTCTTCCGGGGCAGCGCGGTGATCCGCAGGTCGGGACCGACCTGCGTAACGTCGATGAGTTCCAGATCGATGGCGTCGGCGATGGTCGTCACGCCGGCGTCCAGCAGCGCGGTCGGGCCGGCGCCGAGCAGCTTCGGCGCGACGTAGCCGACCACCTTGTCGACCAGGCCGGCGGCGAGGAACGCTCCGGCCAGCCGGGGGCCGCCCTCCAGCAGGGCCGCCCGCACGCCGCGCTGGTGCAGCTCCGCGAGCAGCGCCGGCAGGTCGACCCGGCCGTCCGGGCCGGCCCCGACCTCGGCGGCGGTGGCGATCCAGGTCCGGGCGGCACCGTCGCGGACCCGGGCCTCCGCCGGGGTACGTCCCGCGCTGTCCACCACCACCCGCAGCGGCTGGCGGATGGCCAGCGAGCCGTCGCGCAGGTTCCGGGCGGTGAGCCGGGGATCGTCGGCCAGCACGGTGCCCACCCCGGCGATCACCGCGTCGACCGTGCCGCGCAGCGCGTGCACGTCGATCCGGGCCGCCTCGGAGGTGATCCACATGCTGGTGCCGTCGGCCGCCGCCGACCGCCCGTCGAGGGTCGCGGCGTACTTCCAGATCACGTACGGCCAGCCGCGGCGCATCGAGGTCAGCCAGGCGATGTTGCCGGCCTCGGCCTCGGCGCCGCGTACCCCGAGATCGACCTGGACGCCCGCGGCCCGCAGGGTGGCGGCGCCGCCGGAGGCGACCGGGTTGGGGTCCGGCACGGCGATCACCACCCGGGCGACGCCGGCCTGGATCAGCGCGAGGCTGCAGGGGCCGGTGCGGCCGGTGTGGTCGCAGGGTTCCAGGGTGACCACCGCGGTGCCGCCGCGGGCGCGCTCACCGGCCTGGGCGAGCGCGACGATCTCGGCGTGCGGCCCGCCCGCGTACGCGTGGAAACCCTCCCCGACGACCGTGCCGTCCGGATCGAGCAGCACGCACCCGACGACCGGGTTGGGGCTGGTGGTGCCGAGGCCACGGGCGGCGAGCACGACGGCACGACGCATCGCCTCGTCGACGGAGACGCCGGCCATGCCCCTGTCCTCTCACTCGCCGGTCCGCGCGCGGGCGGTACGGGAGGAGCCGCGGGCAGGCGGCGGCGGAATCCGGGAACGGCAGAGCCGGCCCCGGGGAGCCCACGCGGTGGCTGGAGTGCAGCGACCCACGCGGGCCCGCCCCGTCCCGCGCGCTGTCTCCCATCCGGACTTTCTGGGTGCGGGAATTCCCGCTCCCAACCGTCGGCCCCGGATTCTCACCAGGTCCACCGGGCGGCAGAGCCGTCCGGGTCGCGGGCTTACCACGGTCGGACCGTGGATCACCGCCGGTTCGGAATTTCACCGAGCCCCGCCAGCGCGTGGTGGGTACATGCGAAGTCTTACACGTTCGGTGGGGCGGTACGCCACCCCCGCGAGCTACCTCACACTCCGTCGGCGCGCCGCCTGTCCACCGCCACGTACGACCCGGGCTGGCTCTTGGCCACCGTCTTCATCTCCGAGGCGACGGCGATGGCGGCGAGCGGGTCGGTGAAGCGCTTCGTGGCGTCGGAGAGGGAGACCCCGATGGAGAGGGTGACCAGGGCGGCCCGGCGGATGTTGCCCCGGCGGTCCTTGAGCTCGACGAAACCGCGCTCCCGGTCGGTGGGGTCGTAGAGGGTGTCCGCGGACTTCTCAAAGTCGACCACCGCCCGCAAGGTGAGCGGGCGGATCTGCTCCGGGGTGCAGACGATGACGAAGTCGTCGCCGCCGACATGGCCGAGGAAGGCCGGCGGCAGGCCGATCGAGACCACCGCCCGGTGCAGGCTGCGGGCGAGCGTGGAGATGAACTCGTCGCCCCGGACGAAGCCGTACCGGTCGTTGACGCTCTTGAAGCGGTCGATGTCGATGTAGCAGACGGCGTAGTCGACGCCGCTGCGGACCCGGTCGCTGATCTCCCGGCGGATCCGGCTGTTGCCGGGCAGCCCGGTCAGCGGGGAGACCTCCCGGAACTCCTTGTTGCGCCGCAGCGTGGAGCTGACCCGGGCCACCAGCTCGGCGGTGTCGAAGGGCTTGACCAGGTAGTCGTCGGCGCCGGCGCTGAGCCCGTGCACCTTGTCCACGGTCATCCCCTTGGCGGTCAGCATGATCACCGGCAGGGCCGAGGTCATCGGGTCGGCGCGTAGCCGCCGGGTCAGCTCCAGGCCGTCGATCCGGGGCATCATCAGGTCGACCACGGCCAGGTCCGGCCGCTGCTGCTCGATCACCTCGAGCGCCTCCTGGCCGTCGCTGGCGTGGATCACCTCGAAGCCGTGCAACCGCAGGTTGAACTCGACGAAGCGAGCGATGTCCTCGTCGTCGTCGACGACCAGGATGATGTCGGGTCGGTCGCCGGCCGGGTCCATGTCAGGCCCCGGAGGCCGCGCGTTCCGCGAGCCCCCGCAGGCGGCGTACCGCCTCGGCCGGATCGGCGGCGCCGTAGACGGCGGTGCCGGCGACGAAGGCGTCCGCGCCGGCGGCGGCCGCCTGCTCGATGGTGTCGGCGGCGATCCCGCCGTCCACCTCGATCCGCAGCTCCAGGTGACCGCTGTCGACGTGCCGGCGGGCGGCGCGCACCTTGTCCAGCAGTTGCGGGATGAAGCGCTGACCGCCGAAACCGGCCTTGATCGTCATGATCAGCAGCGTGTCGAAGCTCGGCAGCAGCTCCAGGTACGGCTCGATCGGGGTGTCCCGGTCGATGGCCAGCCCCGCCTTCGCCCCGGCCGAGCGGAGGTCCTTGGCGAGCGCGACCGGATCGTCGCAGGCCTCGGCGTGGAAGGTGACGTTGTAGGCGCCGGCGTCGGCGTACCCGGGGGCCCAGCGCCGCGGATCCTCGATCATGAGGTGCACGTCGAACGGGAGCTGGGTCGCGGCCCGCAGGCTCTGCACCACCGGCAGGCCGATGGTCAGGTTGGGCACGAAGTGGTTGTCCATCACGTCGACGTGCAGCCAGTCCGCGGCGTTCTCCACGGCACGGACCTCATCGGCGAGGTGGGCGAAATCGGCGGCGAGGATGCTGGGCGCGACGATCGGCGACGGTACGATCACGGGGCCAGTGTACGAACGCGGCAACCCGCCGCGGACATCGCGGCGGCATCGGGAACGCGCTGTGACCCAGGCGTGACCAGTCGTGCAGAATTGGGCCCCACGGAACCGGAAACCGGACAGAAGGCCATCCGTTGCTGGCCGATCGACCGGAACGCGGCAACACTCCATCAGGGACGGTCTCTGTGCAGCAGGCCCGGTGGCGGGCGACGCCGTGCGGGCGCGGCGACCGGCCGTCATCTCCCGGGAAGGGCGGACGATGCGACGGTGGCTCGTGGCGCTGGCGCTGGCCGGCACGACGGTGGTGATGAGCGGCTGCGTGGAGCAGCACAGGGCCGACGGCGACCTGGTGGACGACTGGCCGGCGCTGCCCGTACCGCAACTCTTCGTGCCCGCCACCGACGCCTGCCTGCCCCGGATCACCGCGGTGGTGCAGGCCAGCACCTACGAGACCGTGAACTGCGCCCGTACCCACCTGGCCGAGGCGATCCATGTCGGCACCTTCACCGGCGTCGTGATCACCGGCGCCCGGCCCGAGCCCGGCTCGCCCGCGCTGCGCACCGCCCGGGCCGAGTGCGACCAGCGGTCCCGCGAGGTGCTCGGCGGGGACTGGCACTCCGCCCGGCTCACCATGAACATCGCGGTGCCCTCCGTCCCGGCGTGGGACGGCGGCGCCCGCTGGTTCCGCTGCGACCTCAGCGAGACCGACAGCATCGACAACACCCGGCCGGTCAACCGGACCGGCAGCCTGCGGGGCGCGATGATCGGCGACAACCCGCTCATCCACCGCTGCTTCGACCCGAAGCTGATCGGCAACAACCTGAACTACATGGCTCCGGTGCTCTGCACCGAGCCGCACCGCGCCGAGTTCGTCGGCGTCCACCTGGAGCGGGACATGACCTGGGCCGAGTTCGGCCGGGCCAACCAGCAGGTGCATCGGCGGTGCATGGCGCTGATCGCCACCTTCGCCGGGGTGCCGAACAACAGCGACCTGCCGTACCGGGCCGGCTCGATCTTCTATCCGCCGTCGCAGCGGGAGTGGGACGAGGGCGACCGGGGCATCCGCTGTTTCCTGTGGAGCGACGACCGGAAGCTGACCCGCTCGATGCGCGGCGCCGGGCCGAAGGGGCTGCCCGCCATCTGAGCTCTCGTGCCGTATGCTGCCGCACCGTGGCGCCCCCGGTCGGCGCCGCGATGACGGCGGCGGAGGGTCGGGTGCGATGCGGCGGTGGTGGACGGCGGTCGCGGTGAACGGCCTGGCGGCCCTGGCGCTGGCCGGCTGCGGCGTGCCGGCCGGGGTGGACCGGGACATCGCCGACGACTGGCCGGCGCTGGCCGCCCCGCGGGGTTTCGTCCCCACCGCCGGCGCATGCCACGTCGGCGTGCAGGACGTCGGCTACCTCAGCGGCTGGAACCCGGTCGACTGCGCCGAGCCGCACCGCGCCGAGACCCTGCACGTGGGCACCCTCACCGGCGCGAACGCCGGGCAGGGCACTCCCCCGGCGGCCGGTTCCAGGGCGATCCTCGCCGCCCGCGCCGAGTGCGACCGGCAGGTACGCCGGGCGGTCGGCGCGGACTGGCGCGCCGGCCGGCTCGGCCTGGCCCTCGTCTTCCCCTCCCCGCAGGCCTGGACCGGTGGGGCGCGCTGGTTCCGCTGCGACGTCAGTGAGATCAAGAGCCTCGATGAACCCGGCGCCAACCCCCGCACCGGCAGCCTCAAGGGCGCGTTGACCGGCGACAGCGGGCTGAAGCTGGGCTGCTTCAACCCGAAGGTCGAACGCGACGACATCGAGGCGATGGTCCCGGTCCCGTGCGCCACGAAGCACCATGCCGAGTTCGTCGGCGTGTGGCAGGCCCCGGCCATCAGCTTCGCCGAGTTCACCCGCACCAGCACCCGGACCCACAAGGGATGCCGGCAGCAGATCGCGAAGTACACCAAGGTCCCGAACAACAGCGACCTGCAGTTCCGCGCCGGCTCGATCTTCTACCACCCCAACGAGCGGGAGTGGAAGGACGGCAACCGCGGGGTGCAGTGCTTCCTCTGGGTCAGCAACCGCAACCTCACCCGCTCGCTGAAGGGCGCCGGCACCAGGGCCCTGCCGGTCCAGTGACCGCGGCGTTACCCGCCATCGCGCTCGTACAGCCGGAGCTGCAGGTGCACCGCCAGTCGCGCGTCCGGATCGGCCAGGTCCAGCCCGGAGACCTCCGAGAGCCGCCGCAGCCGGTAGCGGAAGGTGTTCGGATGCACGTGCACCGCGGCGGACGCCGCGTTCACGTCGCCGAACGCGTCGAGGTAGGCGCGCAGGGTCGCGAGCAGGTCGCCGCCGCGCGCCGCGTCGTGCGCCACCAGCCGCTGGTACGCCCCGGTCGGCGGCTGCGCCTCCGCGGTGACCAGATCCCTCAACTGCAGCAGCAGCGACTCGAAGTAGAGCTGGGCGTAACTGGCCGCGCCGGCCCCGTCCGAGCGGGCTCGCAGCACCCGTAACGCCCGGTCGGCGTCCGCCCGCACACGCCCCGGTCGCCGCCCGGAACCGCGGTCAGCCGCGCCGGAGCACCGCCAGGAACATCGCGTCCGTGCCGTGCCGGTGTGGCCAGAGCTGCACCGTGGGCCCGTCGCCGAGCCCCGGCATGCCGGCGGGCAGCAGCGGCCGGGCGTCGACGAAGTCCGCCGGCACCCCGGAGCGGCGGGCCGCCTCGGTCACCGTCACGTGCGTCTCCACCATGTGCGGGGAGCAGGTGACGTAGGCGACCAGGCCACCCGGCCGGACCGCGCGCAGCGCCGCGGCCAGCAGCTCACGCTGCAACCGGGTCAACGGCGGAAGGTCCGACGGCTGCCGCCGCCAGCGTGACTCCGGCCGCCGGCGCAGCGAGCCCAGGCCCGTGCAGGGCGCGTCGACCAGCACCCGGTCGAAATGACCCTCCGGGAGCTCCGGGTCGGCGCCGACCGTCCGCCCGTCGGTGGCCAGCACGGTCACCGGCAGGCCCCGGGTCGCCTGCTCCACCAGCCGGGCCCGGTGCTCGGCCACCTCGACCGCGGTCACCCTCGCACCCCGCTGCGCGGCCAGCGCGCCGAGCAGGCCGGCCTTGCCACCGGGACCGGCGCAGAGGTCGAGCCAGTGGCCGTCCGGGCCGTCCAGCGGTGCGGCGACCAGGGCGTGCGCCACCAGCTGGGAGCCCTCGTCCTGGACGTGCGCACGCCCGTCGGCCAGCGCCCGCAGGTCGCCCGGCGCCCCGCCCGAGAGGTAGACGGCGTACGGGGAGAAGGCACCGGGGGCCCCGCCGACCTCGTCGGCCAGCTCCACCGGGTTCGCCAGGCCCGGCCGGGCGCACAGGTGCACCGGCGGGCGTTCATTGTCCTCGATCAGCAGCCGGGTCGTCTCGCCGAGGTCGCCGCCGAGCGCCTCGGAGAAGGCTCGGACGATCCACTTCGGGTGGCTGTACGCGAGCGCCAGGTGCCCGATCGGGTCGGTCTCCATCGGCGGGGCGAGCTTCGCCACCCAGCCGTCGATGTCGCGGGTGGTGATCTCGCGCAGCACCGCGTTGGCGAACCCGGTGGCGCCGGGTGCCACCGCGCGCACCAGGTCGACGGTGGACGAGACCGCCGCGTGCGCCGGGACCCGGGTGTGCAGGAGCTGGTACGCACCGAGCCGCAGCGCGTCGCGTACCGGCGGGTCGATCCGCTGCACGTCCCGCCCGGCGGTGTCGGTGAGGATCGCGTCCAGCGTGCCGAGCTGGCGCAGCGTGCCGTAGGTCAGCTCGGTGGCGAAGGCGGCGTCCCGACCGGTCAGCCCCTCCTCGCGGAGGATCATCGGCAGGACCAGGTTGGCGTACGCGTCGTCGCGGTGCACCGCCGCGACCGCCTGGTACGCCGCCATCCGGGGCAGGTCGACGGCGGGCCGGACGGGACGACCGCCGCCACGCCGGTCGGCGCCGAACTGGCCGCCGCGCGGCCGCTCCGACCGCTGCCCGCCGAAGGACCGGTCCCCCGACCGCTCGGGCCCCCGCTGGGGCCGCTCGGAGCCCTGGCCGCCCGCGGGCCGGCCGGACGGCTGGTCGCCGTACCGCCGCTCGGACCGTTCCGACGGCCCGGTCACGCGAGTTCCTCCCCGGCGGCGATCCGGGTGCCCCGCGCCCAGTCGCCCGCCGGCATCGCCTTCTTGCCCGCGGCCCGCACCTCACCGAGCTGCACCGGGACGGTGGCCGTGCCGACCAGCACCCGGTTCCGCTCGACCAGCAGCTCGCCGGGCTTGAGCTGGGGCCCGTTCGCCACCGGGGTGACCGGGCCCAGCTTGACCCGGTCGCCGCGGAACGTCGTCCACGGGCCGGGCGCGGGGGTGCAGGCGCGGATCCGCCGGTCCACCGCGAACGCCGGGTCCGACCAGCGCACCCGGGCGTCCTCCACGGTCAGCTTCGGCGCCAGGGACACCCCGTCGGCGGGCTGCGGCTCGGCCCGGGCGGTGCCGGCCTCGATCGCGTCGAGGACCGCCACCAGCAGGCCGGCGCCGGAGTGGGCGAGCCGCTCCAGCAGGTCGCCGGAGGTGTCGGCGGGGCGGATCTCGTCGGTCAGCGTGCCGAAGACCGGGCCGGTGTCCAGGCCCTGCTCGAGCTGGAAGACGCTGGCCCCGGTCAGCTCGTCGCCGTGCAGCACGGCGTGCTGCACGGGGGCGGCGCCGCGCCAGGCGGGCAGCAGCGAGAAGTGCAGGTTGATCCAGCCGTACCGGGGGATCTTCAGGGCGGCCGGCGGCACCAGCGCGCCGTACGCGACCACCGGCACGCAGTCCGGCGCCAGCTCGCGCAGCCGGTCCAGGAACTCCGGGTCGCTCGGCCGGGCGGGGGTCAGCACCTCGACGCCGTGCTCGTCGGCCCAGGCGCCGACCGGGGAGCGGACCAGCCCGCGACCGCGACCGGCGGGCGCGTCGGGGCGGGTCACCACGGCGAGCAGCTCGTGGTGGGAGGCCGCGACGGCGGTCAGGGCGGGGACGGCGACGGCCGGCGTACCGGCGAAGATCACACGCACCGGCGGCTCACCGACCCAGGCCGAAGGGGCTGCCCGCGGCGTGCGGGCTGAGCTTGACGGTGGGCGGCGCGCCGGCGTCGTACCACTCCGCCTGGCGGATCGCCTTCATCGCCTCCTTGCGGCCGGCCTGGTCCAGCCGGTCGACGAAGAGCACCCCGTCGAGGTGGTCGGTCTCGTGCTGCACGCAGCGCGACATCAGCCCGGTGCCGACGATCTGCAGCGGGTCGCCGTAGCCGTTGAAGCCCTTGGCGACGACGTTCTGCCGGCGCTTGGTGTCGAAGTAGAGCCCGGGGATGGAGAGGCAGCCCTCCGGGCCGTCCTGCTCCTCCTCGTCGGGGAACTCCAGCACCGGGTTGACCAGGTGGCCGAGGACGTCGTCGACGTCGAAGGTGAACACCCGCAGGCCCACGCCGAGCTGGGGCGCGGCCAGGCCGGCGCCGCTCTGCTCGCGCATCGTGTCGGTGAGGTCGGCGATGAGCCTACGCAGCTCGACGTCGAAGTCGACGACCGGATCGGCCGGCGTGCGCAGCACCGGATCCCCGAACAGACGGATGGGCTGGACGGTCACTCGGTGTGGCTCCTTCGGCTGGGCGGTCTGCTGCCGTACCAGTCTACGGAGTGCCGGGGGCCGCTCCGGCCGGCGTACCGCGATGAGCGGCCGTGGCCTGCGTGTCGATGGTCACCGGCAGGGTCTCGTAGCCGCGCAGGGTCAGCCGGGTCCGGCGGCGGGGCCGGCCGGCGAGGGCGAGTCCGGGCAGCCGGCGCAGCAGCAACGGGAAGGCGACCTGCGCCTCCAGCCGGGCCAGGCCGGCGCCGAGGCAGTAGTGCGGCCCGGCCCCGAAGGAGAGCGGGTGGACCTGCGGGCGCCACGGGTCGAACCGCTCCGGCTCCGGGTAGCGGCGGGGGTCCCGGTTGGCGGCGCCGAGCAGCAGCAGGGCCCAGCTGCCGGCCGGCACGTCCACCCCGCCCCAGCTCGTGGCGGCGGCGCTGACCCGGGTGGTGAGCTGCACCGGCGAGTCGTGGCGCAGCAGCTCCTCGACGTACGCCGGGGCGAACTCGGGGTGCTCGCGCAGCACCCGGGCCTCCCGCGGCTGGTCCAGCAGCACCACCAGGCCGTTGCCGAGCAGGTTGGTGGTGGTCTCGAAGCCGGCGACCAGCAGCACCACCAGGTTGGCCAGCAACTCGTCACCGGAGAGCCGGTCGCCGTCGGTGTCGTGCACCTGGACCAGGGCGGTGGTCAGGTCGTCGGCCGGCGCGCGGCGGCGGGCCTCGACCAGCTCGGCGAAGTAGTCGCGCAGCTCGGTCGCGCCCCGGTCGGCGACGGCCAGCTCGGCCGGGGTGATCTCCGGCTCCAGCACCCCGGTGAGGTCGGCCGCCCAGCGCCGGAACAGCGGCCGGTCGGCCGCCGGCACGCCGAGCAGCGCGCAGATCACCCCGACCGGCAGCGGGTACGCGAACTCGGCCATGAAGTCGACCGGCTCCCCCGCGCGGCTCCGCGCGACGATCCCGTCGATCAGCTCGCCGGCCTGGGCCTCGACCACGTCCCGCATCGCGGCGATCCGGCGCGGGGTGAAGGCGCCCGCGGCGAGGCGGCGCATCCGGCTGTGGTCGGGCGGGTTGGTGCGCAGCATCGACCGGGAGATCGACGCGACGGCCGGGCTGTCCCGCCAGCCGGGCAGGAACTGGTCGCGCAGCTCGTCGTCCATCACCCCGAATTGAGGGTCACGGAGGATCTCGTCGGCCTCGGCGTAGCCGGTCACCACGAAGAACACCGGCCCGGCCTGGACCACCGGCCCGTGGGCGCGCAGCCGCTCGTACGTGGGGTAGGGGTCGATCCGGCCCTGCCGCGACATGAGCAGGGCGAGCGCCTCGGCAGCGTCCATGACCGGCCTCCGGAGTCGATGCGTCGGAGGCTCCATCATGCGCGCCCGGGCGCGGGGCGGGCGACCCCGTGCGGCCGTCGGCCGGGGCGTCCCGGGCGCGTGGGGGTGGCGCTCAGGCGCCGCTGCCGGGCTCCCCCGCCAGCACCGCGTCCCCGGCGAGCAGGGCGTGCTCGGGCAGCGGCAGCTGGATGCCGTGCGCGGCCTGCCAGTCGTAGACGATGCCCGGCCGGACGTGGGTGGCGAAGTAGTCGACCGCGCTCATCCCGCCGACCACCGGCTCCTCCACCTCGGCGACCAGCTGGGCCGGCACCAGGTGGAAACCGTTCTGCAGGGCGGCGCTGAGCCGGCGGTGGCCGTCGACCACGAAGAAGTACTCACCGGTGTAGCCGATCCGCAGCGGCTCCAGGGCCTCGTCGCCGGCCTCGGCCACCTCGCCGACGAACTCCGAGTCCCAGAGCCCGCGCAGGGTGGCGATGTCCTCGGTCGGGTAGACCCGGGCCGGGTCGAGCAGCAGCAGCGGCGGCGCGGTCTGCAGGACGTCGGCGCCGAGCCGGCCCTCGTACGCGTCGATGATCCGCTCGATCACCTCGGGCGCCGACGCCCGGGTGGTGTCGCAGATCAGGTCGTAGTTGCGCAGCCGGGCTTTGTCCACGCCGTAGCGGACGATGAACCGGCCCCGCTCGCTCTCGCTGCGCTCCCTGAGCTTGGCCGTCGCCTCCTCCAGCGAGGTGTAGCTCTCGGCCGGGCCGGAGGGACGGGCGAGCACCCGGCGGGCCGCCTCGCCCGGCTCGGTGATCATGTGCACCTTGAGCGCGTCGGTGAAGAAGTGCCAGGCCAGCCGCGAGTCCATCACCAGCGACTCGCCCGAGGCGGCGATGTCCCGCTGGAGCTGGTCGACGTAGCCGTCGACGGCCTGGTCCAGCTCGGCGTGCAGGTTGAGCTGGAGGGCGGTCATCTGCCGCTCCTGCGCCATCTGGCGGTAGAGGTCGCCGACGCTGACCCGGCGCAGGCCGAGCCGCTTCGCGACCTCGACGGAGACGGTGCTCTTGCCGCTGCCGAGGTCACCGTTGAAGACGATCGATTGACGAACGGTCACGACTGGTCCACCCCTGCTCACCGGCTGATTGACATCATCGATATGGCGTCGGATCGACGCGCTCCGCCATCGTCGCGCCATCCGTGCGCCCGGGCATGACGGGCGATGCTATCACGCGGCCGCCAGCGGTTTACCGCACGCGGTGTGCGTCGACCGGCCGCCCGCGCGGGGCGACCGCCGTGCCGGGTGCCGCGGATCACGGCCGCGACGGCGCCCGGTCCTCCGCGACGCCGGTCGGGTCGGCGCTCAGAACAGGCTCAGCGGGTCGACCTGGAGCCGGACCGGGTCGGCGGCCTTGCGGGCGCTGCGCACCCCGGCCGCCAGGTGCAGCGCCTCGGCCAGGGCGGCGGCCCGGGCGCGCGGCACCCGGACCAGCATCCGCTCCCGGTCCTCCTCGGCCGGGACCGGGCCGAGCACCTCGGCGCCGTCCGGGAGCCGGGCCTCGGCGAGCAGGTCGGCCACCGCCTCGGCCTGGCCGGTGACGCTGGCCATCTTCATCGCCGGCGGGAACCCCAGTTCCCGTCGCTCGGCCAGCTCCCGGGCGGCGAACCAGCCCGGGTCCCAGCGCAGCAGCGCCTGCACCGGGGCGAGGGCGCCGTCGGCGACCACCACCACCCGGCCACCGGCCGGGGCGGGGCGGGCCAGCGCGGCGGCGGCCAGCCACCGGCGCAGCGTCTCCTCGCCGGCGCGCAGGTCGGCCCGGGTGAGCAGGGCCCAGGAGTCCAGCAGCAGCACCGCGCCGTAGCCGCCCTCGGCGACCGGCTCGGCGCCCGGGGTGGCGATCACCAGGCCGGCGCCGCCGGGGACGCCGGCCAGCACCCCCTCCCGCCCGGAGGTGCGCACCGGCACCCCGGGGAAGGCCCGGCCCAGCTCCTCGGCGGTGCGCCGGGCGCCGGTGACCGCGGCCCGCAGCCGCCGCCCGCCGCACTCCGGGCAGGCGTACGCGGCGGCGACCCGGCCGCACCAGCGGCAGGCCGGCACCCCGTTGGCCGACGGTAGCGCCAGCGGACCGGCGCAGTGCGGGCAGCGGGCCGGGGTCCGGCAGTCGGCGCAGGAGACCGACGGCAGGTAGCCCCGACGCGGCACCTGCACCAGCACCGGGGCGTCGGCGCGCAGGGTGTCCCGGGCGGTGGTCCAGGCCAGGCTGGGCAGCCGGGCGGTCGCCGCGCCGGGGTCGCGGGCCAGCTGCGGGTCGTCGCCGGTCGGCGCGATGGCCGGGGTACGCGCCCGCAGGGTCGCCCGGTCGGCGACCACCTCGCGGGCCCATCCGGTCTCCACCAGCAGCTGCGCCTCGGCGGTCCGGGCGTATCCGCCGACCAGCGCGGCGGCCTCGGCGAGCCGGGCCCGGGTGAGCAGCACGTCCCGCGCGTGCGGGTAGGGCGAACGCGGCTCGGCGTGCAGGTCGTCCCCGTCGTCCCAGATCGCCACGAGGCCCAGGGCGGGCACCGGGGCGAACATGGCGGCCCGGGTGCCGATCACCACGGGCACCTCGCCCCGGCGGGCGGCGAGGAAGGCCCGGTAGCGCCGCGCCGGGCCGAGCGCGGCGGAGAGGCAGACGTGCCGCGCGGGGCCCAGGGTGGCGGTCAGCGCGGCGTCGAGCCGGTCCAGGTCGCGGGCGTCGGCCACCACGACGACCGCGCCCCGCCCGCTGGCGACGGTGGCGGCGACCGCGTCGGCGTACCGGGCGGCCCAGTCCTCCCCGGCCAGCGCCGACCAGACGGCGCGGGGGGCCCGCCCGTCGGTGAGCGCCCGCAGGAGTGCGGGTCCGGTCGGGTAGTCGCGCCAACCGCGCGGGTCGATGCTGGGCCGCGACTCCGGCAGCGCGGCGTGGGTGGGCGTCGCGACGGCGTCGCTGGCCGGCAGGGCCGCGTCGGCCGGCGGCGCCGTCGGCACGGCGGGGTCGGCGGGCGGCCCGGCGGCGTCGGTGGGCGGCGCGGAGTCGACGGGCGGCTCGGCGGCGTCGGTGGGCGGCGCGGAGTCGACGGGCGGCTCGGCGGCGTCGGTGGGCGCCGGCGGCGGGGTCGCTGGGGCCTCCTTCTCGACCCGGGCGTGCCGCGGCGGCACGGCCAGCCGGAGCACGTCGGCGAGGCTGCCCGCGTACCGGTCGGCGACCGCCCGGGCCAGCCGGGCGATCTCCGGCGCCAGCACGGGTTCCGGGGAGACCACCTTTTCCAGGTACGCCAGCCGCCCGCCGTGCCCGGAGCCGTCGGCGCGCTCCAGCAGCCAGCCGTCGACCAGCTGCCCGGCGAAGCGGACCTTCACCCGGACCCCGGGCACCGCCTCGGCGTCCAGCTCGGCCGGGACCAGGTAGTCGAAGGGGCGATCGAGGTGCGGCAGCGGCACGTCCACGCAGACACGAGCGACCGGCGACCCCTCGGCGGGTCGCCGGTCGCTGCGCCTGGTGCCGGTCAGGCTCCCGCGGCCGACTTGAGGTCGGCGGCCCGGTCGGTGCTCTCCCAGGTCAGGTCCGGCAGCTCGCGGCCGAAGTGGCCGTACGCGGCGGTCTGCTGGTAGATCGGGCGGAGCAGGTTGAGGTCCCGGATGATGGCGGCCGGGCGGAGGTCGAAGACCTCGGTGACCGCCTTCTCGATCGAGGCGACCGGCACGGTCTCGGTGCCGAAGGTCTCGATGAAGAGGCTGACCGGGTGCGCCTTGCCGATCGCGTACGCGACCTGCGCCTCGCACCGCTCAGCCAGGCCGGCGGCGACGACGTTCTTGGCCACCCAGCGCATCGCGTACGCGGCCGACCGGTCCACCTTCGACGGGTCCTTGCCGGAGAAGGCGCCGCCACCGTGCCGGGCGTACCCGCCGTAGGTGTCGACGATGATCTTCCGGCCGGTCAGCCCCGCGTCACCCATCGGACCGCCGATCTCGAACCGGCCGGTCGGGTTGACCAGCAGCCGGTAACCCTCGGTGTCCAGGCCGAGGCTCTCCAGCTCCGGAGCGATGACGTGGTCGCGCACGTCGGGGGTGAGCAGCGAGTCCAGCGAGATGTCCGCAGCGTGCTGGCTGGACACCACCACCGTGTTGAGCCGGACCGGGCGCAGGCCCTCGTACTCGATGGTGACCTGGGTCTTGCCGTCGGGCCGCAGGTACGGGATGGTCCCGTCCTTGCGCACCGCGGCGAGCCGGCGGGCCAGCCGGTGCGCCAGCGCGATCGGCAGCGGCATCAGCTCCGGCGTCTCGGAGCAGGCGAAGCCGAACATCATGCCCTGGTCGCCGGCGCCCTGGGCGTCCAGCGCGCTCTCCGACGACCCGGTACGCAGCTCCATGGCGTTGTCGACGCCCTGGGCGATGTCCGGCGACTGGGCGCCGATGGAGACGCTCACGCCGCAGGACGCCCCGTCGAAGCCCTTCTTCGACGAGTCGTACCCGATCTCGAGGATGGTCTCCCGGACGATGGTCGGGATGTCGGCGTACGCCTTGGTGGTCACCTCGCCGGCGACGTGCACCTGACCGGTCGTGATCAGGGTTTCCACCGCAACCCGGCTGTGCGGGTCCTGCGCGAGCAGGGCGTCCAGGATGCCGTCGCTGATCTGGTCGGCGATCTTGTCCGGATGGCCTTCCGTCACCGATTCGGACGTGAAGAGACGTGTCACGGCACTCCTAAGAACTTGAAGACTCTTGAAAGGTCGCTCGCGGCAGTTTAGTCACCGTGCCTCGAGGGTGGCGCGGGACGGTGAAGGTGACCAGCGTTCAGGACCCGTCGGCCAGCCGAGCCACCGCGAGGTCCCAGACGGCATCGGCGAGGTCCTCCTTGGACTGCTCGGGCATCCGGCTGACCGAGCCGTCCGCGCCGATGACTGTCGCCGTGTTGGTCTCGGCCCCGAAGACCTTGTTCGGGCCCACCTCGTTGATGACGATGAGGTCCGCGCGCTTGCGCGCGAGCTTGGCCCGGCCGTTGGCCTCCGCGTCGCCGGTCTCGGCGGCGAAGACCACCAGCACCTGTTCCGGTCGGCGGCGTCGGCCCAGCTCGGCGGCGATGTCCGGGTTGGTGACCAGCTCGATCGTCGGGGCGCTGCCGTCGTCCGCCTTCTTGATCTTGCCAGTCGCGTAGGTCGCCGGCCGGAAATCGGCGGGAGCCGCCGCCATCACCACCGCGTCCGCGTCGGCCGCCGCCTCCAGGGTTGCCTTGCGCAGCTCCTCGGTGGTGCCCACCCGGACCAGGTCGACGCCGGCCGGGTCGGCGAGCGCGACGTTCGCCGAGACCAGGGTCACCCGGGCGCCCCGGGCGACGGCCGCGCGGGCAAAGGCGTACCCCTGCTTGCCGGAGGAGCGGTTGCCCAGGAAGCGGACCGGGTCCAGCGGTTCGCGGGTGCCGCCGGCGGTGACCACCACGTGCCGGCCGGCGAGGTCGGCGGGGGCGTCGACACCTCGGGCGAGGGCCCGGCGGGCCACCGCGAAGATCTCGGCCGGGTCGGGCAGCCGGCCCTTGCCGCTGTCCGCTCCGGTCAGCCGGCCCACCGCCGGCTCGATCACGCGTACGCCCCGGCCGCGCAGCGTGGCGACGTTGGCGACGGTGGCCGGGTGCTCCCACATCTCGGTGTGCATCGCCGGGGCGAGCACCACCGGGCACCGGGCGGTCAGCAGGGTGTTGGTGAGCAGGTCGTCGGCGAGCCCGTGGGCCGCCTTGGCCAGCAGGTCCGCCGTGGCCGGCGCGACCACCACCAGGTCGGCCCGCTGGCCGAGCCGGACGTGCGGCACCTCGTGCACGTCGGACCAGACGTCGTCCGCGACCGGCTGGCCGGAGAGCGCCGCCCAGGTCGGCGCCCCGACGAAGCGGAGCGCCGACGCGGTCGGCACCACCCGGACCCGGTGGCCGGACTCGGTGAGGAGCCGCAGCAGCTCACACGCCTTGTAGGCGGCGATGCCGCCGCCGACCCCGAGGACAATCTCGGCGGGCATCGGCGTGCGGGGGTGTTACGGCTGGTCGGTCGGCTCGGCGGTGAGCAGGCCCGCGTTGATCTCGCGCATGGCGATGGAGAGCGGCTTCTCCTGCGGGGTGGTCTCCACGAGCGGGCCGACGTACTCGAGCAGGCCCTCGCCGAGCTGGCTGTAGTAGGCGTTCACCTGGCGCGCGCGCTTGGCAGCGAAGATCACCAGCGCGTACTTCGAGGTGGTCTTCTCGAGGAGCTCGTCGATCGGCGGGTTGGTGATGCCCTCGGGGTTGGCGATGGATCCCACGAAATACCCTCTGCGTCTGAAGTGTCCGCGCGAGCGCGGCTGGTCGCTCAACCGCGCAGGCGCGGCCGGGCGGGAGCCAGATAGGAAGAATCGAGCAAGGTTACCAGCTCGTCGACGACCCGCTCGATCAGGTCGTTCGTGACGGTGTGTCCGATCGTGGCGACGGCCGGGTCCGGACGGCCGCCCGGCGGTACGAGCAGGACCAGGCGGACGTCGGGCACGGTCGCCCGGACGGCGAGCGCGCCGGGCAGGTCGAGCGGGAGCAGCACCGGGCGACCTTCGGCCAGCCGGGTCCGCAGCGGCTCGCGGGGCGTGCCCCGCCGGTACGGCCCCACCCGCGACCACTCCAGCAGCTCGCCGGCGGCCACCATCCGGTCGAAATCGGCCGGGTCCCGGAAGAGCCGGTCGACCCCGTCGGACTCGCCCGGACGGGGCGGACGGGTGGTCACCGGCACCGGCACCCACACGGACGGAGAACGCGCCCGGACCAGCTCAACGACACCGCCCCGGCCGGCACCCGAAGGTCCGGACAGGACGGTGAGCCGAGCCGCCGGGCGCGCCTCGTCATCCGTGCTCACCGCTTGTTTCTACACGCTGCCGCGTTCAGTTGGCGGCGAACTCTCCAAGCAGAGCCTTGCGCTGCTGCTCGCCCAGGCCGCGCAGGCGACGGCTGTCGGCGATCTTGAGCTTTTCCATGATCTGGGTTGCCCGGATCTTGCCGATGCCCGGCATCGCCTGCAGGACGGCCGAAACCTTCAGCTTGCCGACGACGTCGTCGGACTCGGACCGCTCAAGGACGGCGGCGAGGGTGGTCTTGCCCTGCTTGAGCTGCTCCTTCAGCTCAGCACGGGCCTTGCGGATCTCCGCAGCCTTCTCCAGCGCGGCAGCGCGCTGCTCGGGGGTCAGTGACGGGAGCGGCACCAGTTCTCCTCAGGTCCCTATCGCGACGGCGGAACGCGCCGCCGCTCTGTGAAACGTGGTGTCGCTGGCAACCAAAGGGGTCCATGGTCCCAGCGCGGGGAAAACTAGCGGTCGTCGGCGCTTTCGGCAACGTGGGCGCGCGATGATCAACGTAAAGTGACCGAGCCGTCAGTCAGTCAGGACGCAGCCAGGACGGCCTGGCAGTCGGCCTGCGCACGGTCCGCGGCGGCCCGCAACGCGGCCACGTCGGGGCCCGCGTTCAGCACCTCCCGGGAGTACGAGGGCAGCACCGCGGGCAGGCTGGAACCGAACACGGTCCGCAGGTCCGCCGCCGTCGCACCCTGCGCCCCGAGCCCCGGCGCGAGCAGCGGACCGTTCACGCCGGAGAGGTCGTGACCGGTGTCGCCGATCGTCGCGCCGACCACCAGCCCGAAGCTGCCGAGCGGCTCCGCACCCCTGTTGAGCTGGGAAATCTCGTCGATCACGGTCTGCGCGACGGTCCGTCCGTCGGCCGTCCGGGCGCGCTGGACCTCGGCCCCCTCCGGGTTCGAGGTGAGCGCCAGCACGAAGACGCCGCCACCGTGCGTGGCCGCCAGTTCGAACATCGGCGCCAGCGAGCCGACCCCCAGGTAAGGGCTCGCGGTGACCGCGTCGACATACATCGGGCTGGATGGATCGAGGTACGCCGAGGCGTACGCGGCCACCGTCGAACCGATGTCGCCGCGCTTGACGTCAAGCAGAACGAGCGAGCCGGACTCCCGTAACTGTCGGATAGTTGACTCTAAAATGCCGACACCCCGGGCCCCGAAGCGCTCAAAAAAGGCCGACTGGGGCTTGATCACCGCAACCCGGTCACCGAGCGCCTCCGCGACTGTCCGGGCGAACCGGTCCAGCCCCTCGACGTCGTCCGGCAGGCCCCAACGGGCCAGCAGCCCGGGGTGCGGGTCGATGCCCACGCAGAGCGGCCCCCGCTCGGCGACCGCCCGGTGCAACCGGGCTCCGAAGCTCTCCATCCGCGTCTCTCTCCTCACGCTCCCGCTCGGGGCCCGCGTCGGCCGGAGCCCCGTCCTGCCTGTCCATCCGGCGGCCCGCCACCGGCGGTCCCCCGGCCCACCTCAGCCGGCCTTGACCGCCGCCGCGACGCCGGCCGTGATCCGGGCCAGGTCCGCGTCGTCGGTCACGTACGGCGGCATGGTGTAGACCAGATCGCGGAACGGCCGCAGCCAGACCCCCTGCGCCACGGCGGCGGCGGTGGCCGCGGCGATGTCGACCTGGTGATCCAGCTGCACCACGCCGATCGCGCCCAGCACCCGCACGTCGGCCACGCCGGGCGCGCCGCGCAGCGGCGCCAGGCCGGCGCGCAGCCCGGAGCCCACCCGGGACACCTCGGCGGCCCAGTCGCCGGCCCGCAGCAGCCCCAGGGACGCGTTGGCCACCGCGCAGGCCAACGGATTGCCCATGAACGTGGGCCCGTGCGCCAGCACCCCGTCCGCCGAGATGCCCCGGGCGATCTCCGGCGTGCAGAGCGCGGCGGCCAGGGTCAGGTAGCCGCCGGTGAGCGCCTTGCCGACGCAGAGCACGTCCGGGCTCACCCCGGCGTGCTCGGCGGCGAACATGGTGCCGGTCCGCCCGAAGCCGGTGGCGATCTCGTCGAAGATCAGCAACACCCCGTGCTCCCGGGTCACCTCGCGCAGCACCCGCAGGTACCCCGGCTGGTGGAAGCGCATCCCGCCGGCGCCCTGCACCACGGGTTCCACGATCACCGCGGCCAGCTCGTGGGCGTGCCGGGCGACCGCGTCGGTCAGCGCGCCCACGTACGCCGGGTCGGGCGGGTCGTCGAAGCCGCCCGGCGGCACCGGGGCGAAGACCTGCCGGGGCAGCACGTCGCCCCAGATGTGGTGCATGCCGCCCTCCGGGTCGCAGACGCTCATCGGGTGGAACGTGTCGCCGTGGTAGCCGCCCCGCCAGGTGCCCAGCCGGCGCTTCTCCGGCCGGCCGGCGGCCCGCTGGTACTGCAGGCACATCTTGATGGCGACCTCGACGCTCACCGAGCCGGAGTCTGCGAGGAAGACGTGTTCCAGCCCCTCCGGGGCGAGCTCCACCAGGGTCTCGGCGAGCCGCACGGCCGGCTCATGGGTGAGCCCGCCGAACATCACGTGGCTCATCCGGCCAAGCTGGTCGGTGACCGCCGCGTCGAGCACCGGGTGCCGGTAGCCGTGGATCGCCGCCCACCAGGACGACATCCCGTCGACCAGGTCCCGGCCGTCGGCCAGCCGCAGCCGGACCCCCTCGGCGCTCTCCACCACGTACGGCGGGTTGGCCGGCGGCGACGCCGCGTACGGGTGCCAGACGTGCGCGCGGTCGGCGGCGACGATCTCATCAGGCGTCACGGCGCTCCCTCGGTATGGTGGTGTCTTCGGTGCCGGCGCCGCGGCGGCGTCCCCGCACGACGACCCCGGACGGCGGCTCACCGGTGGGCGGCCTCAGCCGGTGCCGGGGCCGCCGCCGCCCGGGCCGCCGCGCGGACCAGGGCCGGCCCGCGGTAGATGAAGCCGGTGTAGAGCTGGACCAGGCTGGCGCCGGCGTCGAGCATCCGGGCGGCGTCGTCCGGGTCGAGGATGCCGCCGACACCGATCACCGGGAGCCGGCCGCAGGTCTCCCGGTGCACGAACGCGACCACCTCCCGGGAGCGTCCGCGCAGCGGTCGGCCGGAGAGGCCGCCGGTCTCCGCGCCGCGCTCCCGGTCGGCCGGGGCGAGGCCGTCCCGGGCCAGGGTGGTGTTGGTGGCGATCACGCCGGCCGCGCCCCGGGCCAGGCAGACCTCCAGCAGCTCGGCGATGGCCGGCTCGGTCAGGTCGGGGGCGATCTTCACCAGCACCGGCTTCTTCCCCACCAGCGCCGCCAGCAGGGCGTCCAGGTGGGACCTGCCCTGCAGGGAGCGCAGGCCGGGGGTGTTCGGCGAGGAGACGTTGACCGCGAAGTAGTCGCCGTGCCCGCGCAGCGCCCGGTACGAGGCGAGGTAGTCCGCTACCGCCTCGTCCAGCGGGGTGATCTTGGACTTGCCCAGCGAGATGCCCAGCGGCACACCGATCGGGCGGGGCAGCGCGTCCAGCCGGGCGGCGAGGGCCTGCGCGCCGGCGTTGTTGAAGCCCATCCGGTTGACCACGGCCTCGCTGTCGCGCAGCCGGAACAGCCGCGGCCGGGGGTTACCCGGCTGGGCGTGCGCCGTGACCGTGCCGACCTCGACGAAACCGAAGCCCAGGGCGGGCCACGCCGGCAACGCGGCGCCGTCCTTGTCCATCCCGGCCGCCAGCCCGACCGGATTGGGGAACTCCACCCCGAAGACCGTCCGCGGCGCCCGCACGGCGTACCGCGCCCGCAGCGCCACCAGCGCCGCCGGCCGCCGGGACAGCGCGGCGAGGCGGTGCAGCGTCCACTCGTGCGCGGCCTCGGCGTCCCCGCCCCCGAGCCGGAACAGCTGCGGCCGCACCACCTTCTCGAAGATCACTGGGCGGCTCGCAGGGCGGCGTGGAGTTCCTGGAGGGGGCGGACCTGCATGTCGCCGCGGATGCGCGCCTCGATGCCCATGACGGCGGCCGCCGCGCCCGGCACCGTGGTGATGCACGGGATGTCCGCCGTCACCGCCGCGCTGCGGATCTCGTAGCCGTCGGAGCGGGCGCTCGCGCCCGAGCCCTGCGGAGTGTTGACCACCAGGGCCACGTCGCCGCCGAGGATCAGCGACACCGCGTCCTCCCCCGCGCCCGCCTCGTAGTGCTTGCGGATCTGCTCGCACGCGATGCCGTGCCGGCGCAGCACCTCGGCGGTGCCGGTGGTAGCGACGATCTCGAAGCCCAGGTCGGCCAGGCGCTTGATCGGGAAGATCATGCCGCGCTTGTCCCGGTTGGCCACCGAGACGAAGATCTTGCCGCCGGTGGGCAGCGACCCGTACGCGGCCGACTGGCTCTTGGCGAAGGCGTGCCCGAAGTTGGTGTCGATGCCCATCACCTCGCCGGTGGACTTCATCTCCGGGCCGAGCAGCGAGTCGATCCCCTTGCCGGACGGGGTCCGGAACCGCTTGAACGGCAGCACCGCCTCCTTGACCGCGATCGGGGCGTCGGCCGGCATGGTGCCGCCGTCCCCGGTCGACGGGAGCAGGCCCTCGGCGCGCAGCTCGGCGATGGTGGCGCCGAGCGCGATCCGGGCCGCCGCCTTCGCCAGCGGCACGGCGGTCGCCTTGGATACGAAGGGGACCGTCCGGGACGCCCTCGGGTTCGCCTCCAGCACGTAGAGCACGTCGTCCTTCAGGGCGTACTGCACGTTGAGCAGGCCACGGACGCCCACCCCGCGCGCGATCGCCTCGGTGTAGCGGCGCACCTCGGCCAGGTGCGAGCCGGCCAGGGTGATCGGCGGCAGCGCGCAGGACGAGTCGCCGGAGTGGATGCCGGCCTCCTCGATGTGCTCCATCACGCCGCCGAGGTACACCTCGCCGTCGATGTCGCAGAGCGCGTCCACGTCGATCTCGATGGCGTCGTCGAGGAAGCGGTCCACCAGCACCGGGTGGTCCGGGGAGATGTCGGTGGCCCGACCGATGTAGTCGCGCAGCGTCGGGTCGTCGTAGACGATCTCCATGCCCCGACCGCCCAGCACGTACGACGGGCGGACCAGCACCGGGTAGCCGATCTCCTCGGCGATCGCCTTCGCCTCGTCGTACGAGGTGGCCATGCCGTGCGCCGGGGCGCGCAACCCGGCCCGGGCGAGCACCGAGCCGAAGGCGCCCCGCTCCTCGGCGAGGTGGATCGACTCCGGGGAGGTGCCGACCACCGGCACGCCGGCGTTCTTCAGCCGCTGCGCCAGCCCCAGCGGGGTCTGCCCGCCGAGCTGCACGATCACCCCGACCACGCCCGGGCCGCCGGCCGCCCTGCCGGAAGAGTCCTCGGCGTGCCAGACCTCCAGCACGTCCTCGAAGGTCAGCGGCTCGAAGTAGAGCCGGTCGGCGGTGTCGTAGTCGGTGGAGACGGTCTCCGGGTTGCAGTTGACCATGACGGTCTCGAAGCCCACCGCGCGCAGCGCCATCGCCGCGTGCACGCAGGAGTAGTCGAACTCGATGCCCTGGCCGATCCGGTTCGGCCCGGAGCCCAGGATCAGCACCTTGGGCCGGTCCGAGGGCGCCACCTCGGTCTCCTGGTCGTATGTCGAGTAGTGGTAAGGAGTCGTCGCCTCGAACTCGGCGGCGCAGGTGTCCACGGTCTTGTAGACCGGGCGCACGCCGAGCCGGTGCCGCAGGGTGCGTACCCCGTCCTCGGCGGCCAGCTCCGGGCGGAGCGCGGCCAGCTGCCGGTCGGAGAGCCCGGCCCGCTTGGCCCGGCGCAGCAGGTCGGCGTCGAGCACCGGGGCGTCCGCGATCTCGGCGCGCAGCTCGACCAGCGCGGCGACCTGGTCCAGGAACCAGGGGTCGATCCCGCCGGACGCGGTGGCGACCTCGGCGATCGAGGCGCCGAGGCGCAGCGCCCGCTCGGCGGTGTAGAGCCGACCGTCGTGCGGCCTCCGCAGCGCGGCGAGGGTGTTCTCCTTGGTGGCGCCGGCCGGGTCGGGCTGGGTCCAGAAGCCGCCGCTCCTGGTCTCCATCGAGCGCATCGCCTTGTTCAGCGCCTCGGTGAAGTTGCGCCCGAGGCTCATCGCCTCGCCGACCGACTTCATCGTGGTGGTCAGCTCGGGGTCGGCGCCGGGGAACTTCTCGAACGCGAACCGGGGGATCTTCACCACCACGTAGTCCAGGGTCGGCTCGAACGCCGCCGGGGTCTTCAGGGTGATGTCGTTGGGAATCTCGTCCAGGGTGTAGCCGATGGCCAGCTTCGCGGCGATCTTGGCGATCGGGAAGCCGGTCGCCTTGGAGGCCAGCGCCGAGGAGCGGGAGACCCGGGGGTTCATCTCGATCACGACGATCCGGCCGTCGGCCGGGTTGACCGCGAACTGGATGTTGCAGCCGCCGGTGTCCACCCCGACCTCGCGCAGCACCGCGATGCCGAGGTCGCGCAGCCGCTGGTACTCCCGGTCGGTGAGGGTCATGGCCGGGGCGACGGTGACGCTGTCGCCGGTGTGCACGCCCATCGGGTCGACGTTCTCGATCGAGCAGACCACCACCACGTTGTCGTGACGGTCGCGCATCAGCTCGAGCTCGTACTCCTTCCAGCCGAGCACGCTCTCCTCGATCAGCACCTCGTGCGTCGGGCTGGCCGCCAGGCCGGCGCCGCCGATGCGGGCCAGGTCCTCGGCGGTGTGCGCCATGCCGGAGCCGAGGCCGCCCATGGTGAACGACGGCCGGATCACCACCGGCAGGCCCAGCTCGGCGACCGTCTCCTCGACCTCGGCCATCGAGTGGCAGACCCGGGAGCGGGGCACCAGGCCGGTCGGGTCGTCCAGGCCGAGCCGTACGCCGGCCTTGGCGACGACCTCCTTGAACAGCTGCCGGTCCTCGCCCCGGTTGATCGCCTCAATGTTGGCGCCGATCAGCTCCACGCCGTACTTGTCGAGGACACCGGCCTCGTGCAGGGCAACCGCGGTGTTCAGCGCGGTCTGCCCGCCGAGGGTGGGCAGCAGGGCGTCGGGGCGCTCCTTGGCGATGACCAGCTCGACGAACTCCGGGGTGATCGGCTCGATGTAGGTGGCGTCGGCGAACTCCGGGTCGGTCATGATGGTCGCCGGGTTGGAGTTGACCAGGCTGACCCGGATCCCCTCGCTGCGCAGCACCCGGCAGGCCTGGGTGCCCGAGTAGTCGAACTCGCAGGCCTGCCCGATCACGATCGGCCCGGAGCCGATCACCAGGATGTGCTTGAGATCGGTCCGCTTAGGCATTCGTGCGCCCCTCGCTCTGGGTCCGGCCCTCGCTGTGCTGCTGGTCGAGGCCACGGCCCTCGATCAGCTCGGCGAAACGGTCGAAGAGGTAGTCCGCGTCGTGCGGGCCGGCCGCCGCCTCCGGGTGGTACTGGACGGTGAAGGCGGGCACGTCCCTGGCCCGCAGCCCCTCGACCACGTTGTCGTTGAGGCAGACGTGGCTCACCTGGACGCCACCGAACTCGGTCTCGATCACCTGGTCGGGGACGACCGCGCCCTGCCCGGGCCTGCGGCCCGGGCCCAGGACCGCGCTGGGCTCCTGTTCGCGGCCCGGCCAGGCGACCGCGAAGCCGTGGTTGTGGCTGGTCACCTCGACCTTGCCGGTAACCCGGTCGAGCACCGGCTGGTTGATGCCGCGGTGGCCGTAGCCGAGCTTGTAGGTGCCGAAGCCGAGCGCCCGGCCGAGGATCTGGCTGCCGAAGCAGATGCCGAAGAGCGGCACCCTGCGGCGCAGCACCTCCTGCGCCAGCGCCACCGGCCCGTGGGCGGTGGCCGGGTCGCCCGGGCCGGGCGAGAGGAAGACCGCGTCCGCGCCGGTGGCGAGCAGGTCGTCGATGGTCGAGCCGGCGGGCAGCACGTGGGTGGTCACCCCGCGCGCGGCGAGCCGGCGCGACACGTTGCGCTTGATGCCCAGGTCCAGCGCGGCCACCGTGAACCGGTGCTCACCGACCGCCTCGACCACGTACGGCTTCTCGGTGGTCACCTCGGCGGAGAGGTCCGCGCCGACCATCTGCGGCGACTGGCGGACCCGGGCCAGCAGGGCGCGCGGGTCGTCGTCGACGCTGGAGATGCCGACCCGCATCGCGCCGCGTTCGCGCAGGTGCCGGGTCAGCGCCCGGGTGTCCACCCCGCTGATGCCGACCACGCCCTCGGCGGCGAGCCGGTCCTCCAGCCCGCCGGTGGCTCGCCAGTTGGAGCCGATCCGGGCCGGATCGCGGACCACGTAGCCGGCGACCCAGATCCGGCCGGACTCGTCGTCCTCGGCGTTGACGCCGGTGTTGCCGATGTGCGGCGCGGTCTGCACCACCACCTGCCGGTGGTACGAGGGGTCGGTCAGGGTCTCCTGGTAGCCGGTCATGCCGGTGTTGAAGACCGCCTCGCCGAACGTCTCCCCCACGCTGCCGTACGCCTCGCCGTGGAAGGTCCGGCCGTCCTCCAGGACGAGGATCGCGGAACGCCTGCGACTCACTTGACTGCCTTTCCGTCCAGGACCGTCGGCTCGCCGCGCAGGAAGGTCGCCACGATGCGACCCGGCAGCGTCATGCGGGCGTACGGGGTGTTGCGACTGCGGCTGGCCAGCTCCGCGGGCTCGATCACCCGGCGGGCGGCCGGGTCGACCAGGGTCAGGTTGGCCGGCACGCCGGGGGCCGGGTCTAGGCCGTGCCCGTCCAGCCCGGCGATCCGGGCCGGCGCCCGGGACATCCGCTCGGCGATCAGGTCCCACTGCGGGCCGAGCACGTCGAGCGCGATGGAGAGGGCGGTCTCCAGGCCGAGCATGCCCGGCCGGGCGTACGCCCACTCGCACTCCTTGTCCTCCACCGCGTGCGGGGCGTGGTCGGTGGCGATGATGTCGATCACGCCCTCGGCCAGCGCGGCCCGCAGCGCGGCGATGTCGCTCTCGGTGCGCAGCGGCGGGTTGACCTTGTAGACCGGGTCGTAGGTCTCGGCCTTGGCGTCGGTGAGCAGCAGGTGGTGCGGGGTGACCTCGGCGGTGACCCGTACCCCGCGGGCCTTGGCCTGGCGCAGCACCTCGACGCTGCCGGCGGTGGAGACGTGGCAGACGTGCAGCCGGCTGCCGACGTGCTCGGCGAGCAGCACGTCCCGGGCGATGATCGCCTCCTCGGCGACCGCCGGCCAGCCGGTCAGCCCGAGCCGGGTGGAGACCTCACCCTCGTGCATCTGGGCGCCCTCGGTGAGCCGGGGCTCCTCGGCGTGCTGGGCGATCACCCCGTCGAACGCCTTGACGTACTCGAGGGCCCGGCGCATCAGCTTCGGGTCGGCGACGCAGTGCCCGTCGTCGGAGAAGATCCGCACCCGGGCCGCCGAGTCGGCCATCGCGCCCAGCTCGGCGAGGCGCTCGCCGGCCAGGCCGACGGTGACCGCGCCGATCGGCTGCACGTCGACCAGCCCGGCCTCCCGGCCGAGCCGCCAGACCTGCTCGACCACGCCGGCGGTGTCGGCGACCGGGGAGGTGTTGGCCATCGCGCAGACCGCGGTGTAGCCGCCGAGCGCCGCGGCCCGGGAGCCGGAATCGACGGTCTCGGCGTCCTCCCGGCCCGGCTCCCGCAGGTGGGTGTGCAGGTCGACCAGGCCGGGCAGGGCGACCAGCCCGGTGCCGTCGACCGCGGTGGCGTCCGGCGCGGTGAGCCCGGCGCCGGTCTCCGCGACGACGCCGTCGCGGATCAGCAGGTCGGCCGGCGCGGCGCCGACGACGCTCACGTTCTTGATCAGGTACGCGGTCACCGGTTGTTCCCTCCGAGCAGCAGGTAGAGGACGGCCATCCGCACGGAGACCCCGTTGGCGACCTGTTCGACGATGGTGGAGCGGGGCGAGTCGGCGACCTCGGGGGTGATCTCCATGCCCCGGTTCATCGGGCCGGGGTGCATGACGATCGCGTGCTCCGGCAGCCGACGCATCCGCGGGCCGTCCAGCCCGTAGCGGCGGGCGTACTCGCGGGCGGAGGGGAAGTAGGAGTCATTCATCCGCTCCCGCTGCACCCGCAGCATCATCACCACGTCCGACTGCGGCAGCACCGCGTCGAGGTCGTAGGAGACGTCGGTGCCCGGCGCGAGCGCCTGGCCGATGTGCACCGGGATGAGCGTCGGCGGGCCAACCAGGGTGACCTTGGCGCCGAGGGTGGAGAGCAGCAGCACGTTGGAGCGGGCCACCCGGGAGTGCAGCACGTCCCCGACGACCGCGACGTGCAGGCCGGCGAGCCGGCCCAGCCGGGAGCGCATCGTGTACGCGTCGAGCAGCGCCTGGGTCGGGTGCTCGTGGGTGCCGTCGCCGGCGTTGACCACCGACCCGTCCACCCAGTTGGCCAGCCGGTGCGGGGCGCCGGAGGCGGGGTGCCGGACGACCACCGCGTCGGCCCCCATCGCCTGGAGGGTGAGCGCGGTGTCCTTCAGGCTCTCCCCCTTGGTCACGCTGGAGCCCTTGGCGGAGAAGTTGATCACGTCGGCGCTGAGCCGCTTGGCGGCCGCCTCGAAGGAGATCCGGGTCCGGGTGGAGTCCTCGTAGAAGAGGTTCACCACGGTCCGGCCGCGCAGCGCGGGGAGCTTCTTGACCTCCCGGCCGGCCACGGTGGCCATCTCGGCGGCGGTGTCCAGGATCTGGGTGGCGGTGGCGGCGTCCAGGTCGGCGCCGGAGAGCAGGTGGCGGATCATGCGGTCGTACCCCCGAAGAGCTTGACCTCGTCGGCGCCGTCGGTCTCGGCGAGGGTGACCCGGACGCTCTCGGCGAGCGAGGTCGGGATGTTCTTGCCGACGTAGTCGGCGCGGATCGGCAGCTCGCGGTGCCCGCGGTCGACCAGGACGGCGAGCTGTACGCAGGCCGGGCGGCCGACGTCGTTGAGCGCGTCGAGCGCGGCCCGGACGGTCCGGCCGGAGAAGAGCACGTCGTCGACGAGGATGACCCGCTTGCCGTCGATGCCGCCCGGCGGAAGCTGGGTGGGGCCGATCGCGCGGGTGGCATGCCGGCGCAGGTCGTCGCGGTAGAGGGTGATGTCGAGCACCCCGACCGGGACGTCGACGTCCTCGAAGGCGCTGATCCGGGCGGCGAGCCGCTTCGCGAGCGGGGCGCCCCGGGTGGGGATGCCGAGCAGGACGGTGTCGGCGGCGCCCTGGGTCTTCTCGAGGATCTGGTGGGCGATCCGGTCGACGACGCGCTGGACGTCGGCGCTGGCGAGGATCACCTTCACCGAGGGTTGTCGCGTTGGCGACGACTGGGCAGGCGGTGGGCAGGCCACGGCGGACCTCCTTCCCCGCCTCACGGGACGGGTCGTTAAAGGACGTCTGGATCTCCGGTCGGGTCGCACGACCCGGACCGGGGCTTCACGCCACGTTACCAGCGGTCACCGGGCCGACCGCCGCCACCCACTGATCCCCGGATCAGGGTGGTGAAATGGGGATAAGTACCCCCGCGCTCCCCAACGGTAAGGTCACGACCACTTGACCGCGTGTCGCAATCCCCGTACCGTCACGCTCCGTAGCGATAGCTGGGAGAACCCCGAGCAGCACTGGGAGTGTCCGAATGCCCTCTGAATACGCCAAGTCGCTGGGCGCCCGCCTGCGCTCCATCCGCCAGCAGCAGGGCCTGTCCCTGCAGGGTGTGGAGGAGAAGTCGAACGGGCGGTGGAAGGCCGTGGTGGTCGGCTCGTACGAGCGCGGCGACCGGGCCGTCACCGTGTCCCGCCTGGCGGAGCTGGCCGACTTCTACCGCGTTCCCGTTTCGGAGCTGCTGCCCGACGGCAGTGGAGTGCGCCACGAGCCCACTAGCAAGATCGTCCTGGACCTGGAGCGGCTCTACGACGAGGCCTCCGAGGACCTCGCCTACGTCGCCCGGTACGCCCGCGCCATCCAGCAGCAGCGTGGTGACTACAACGGCCGGGTGCTCTCCATCCGCGCCGACGACCTGCGCGCCCTCGCCATCGTCTACGACGCCTCGCCGTCCGGACTGATCGAGCGGCTCACCGAGCACGGTGTGCTGGTCGCCGACCCGCGGGCGTTCTTCGCGTCCTGACCGCTGTCGCAACGAAGAGGGCCCGTGCCGACCGGCACGGGCCCTCTCGTCGTACGGGGGCGGCGAATGCCGCCGTCGCGGATGCCCCGCTCAGCGGGTGGCGTACTCGGCGATCCGGCCGAGCACCCCGTTGAGGAAGCGCGGCGAGTCGTCGGTCGACATCTGCCGGGCCAGCTCGACGGCCTCGCTGATCGCCACCGCGTCGTCGATCTCGTCGACGTAGAGCAGCTCGTAGACGGCGATCCGGGCGAGGTTGCGGTCGACCGCCGGCATCCGGTCCAGCGTCCACCCCTCGGCGTAGCTGGCGATCAGCTCGTCGATCCGGTCCAGGTGCTCGGCGACCCCCTCGACGAGGCTCACCGCGTACCCGAGGTGCTCCGGGCGGGGCTTCTCGATCCGCTCGATGTAGCCGGCGAGCACCTCGACCGGCGGACGGTCGCGCAGGTCAGCCTCGAAGAGCACGTCCAGCGCCCGCTTACGCGCCTTGCGGCGCGCCGGCATCTGCTGCTTGGCACCCTCGGCCATCAGGCGCGGCCGAGGTAACGGCCGTCGCGGGTGTCGACCTTGATCTTCTCGCCGGTGGTGATGAAGAGCGGCACCTGCACGGTCGCGTCGGTCTCAACGGTGGCCGGCTTGTTGCCGCCGGTCGAGCGGTCGCCCTGCAGACCCGGCTCGGTGTAGGTGACCTCCAGCACGACGGAGGTCGGCAGCTCGATGTAGAGCGGCACACCCTCGTGGGTGGCGACGGTCGCCTCGGCCTCAGGGAGGAGGTAGTTGGCCGCCTCGCCGACGGTGCCGCCGGGGACGGTGATCTGGTCGAACGTCTCCAGATCCATGAAGACGTAGTCCTCGCCGTCGGCGTAGAGGTACTGCATGGTGCGCTTGTCGACGGTCGCGGTCTCGACCTTGGTGCCCGCGTTGAAGGTCTTGTCGACGACCTTGCCGGACAGCACGTTCTTCAGCGTCGTGCGGACGAACGCCCCACCCTTACCGGGCTTGACGTGCTGGAACTCGACGACGGCCCAGAGCTCCCCGTCGAGGTTGAGTACCAGGCCGTTCTTGAGGTCGTTGGTGGATGCCATTTCCTGCCTTGATCATCAATTGGCGGACAGACCTTACGAGTCTACTAGCTGTGTCCAACGAACGACCCCACCGTCTCTCCCCGACCCGCGCCGGCCCCCGCGAGGGCGCCCCGCCGCCCGTGACCGCCTTGATCCACACCGTCACGGCGATACGGAGTGGATCAAGCGATCACTTGCCGCGTCGGCACGGCCGGGCACGATCACTCAGAGCAGCGGGCAGGGCTCTCGACGCCCGAAATGAGCAGGAAGAAGCAGCAATTCAGGCGACTGTTGCGCCGAGGCAGCAGAGCGAAGGGGCGGCGTCGGGCGGGCGCGGCGGCCGTCAGGTGGCGAGGGTGGCCAGGTGGCGCAGGGCGAGGCGGTAGCCATCGACGCCCAGGCCGCAGATCACCCCGGTCGCCACCGCGGAGATCACCGAGTGGTGCCGGAACTCCTCGCGGGCGTGGATGTTGGAGATGTGCACCTCCACCAGCGGGCCGCGCAGCATCGCGCAGGCGTCCCGGACCGCGATCGAGTAGTGCGACCAGGCGGCCGGGTTGAGCACCACCGCCGCGCCCTCGTCGGCCGCCTCGTGCAGCCAACCGAGCAGCTCGTGCTCGGCGTCGGTCTGCCGGACGGTCACCTCCAGCCCCAGCTCCGTGCCGGTGTCGACGCAGAGGCTCACCAGATCGGCGTAGCTGGTCACGCCGTACACGTCGACCTGCCGGGTGCCCAGCCGGCCCAGGTTGGGGCCGTTCAGCACATGGACCCTCATGAGGCGATCTCCCGGTAGGCGGCGTGCAGCAGCTCGTCGTCCGGGCCCTCCAGGATCGCCGGCCGGGCCAGCCCGTCCAGCACCACGAAGCGCAACCGGCTGCCCCGGGCCTTCTTGTCCACCCGCATCGCGGCGAGCAGCTGGGGCCAGGCGTCGGCCGGGTAGCTGGTGGGCAGGCCGAGCGCGGCCAGCACGGTGCGGTGCCGCTGCGCGGTGGCCTCGTCCAGGCGCCCGGCCAGTCGGGCCAGGGCACCGGCGTAGACCGTGCCGACCGCGACGGCGTGCCCGTGCCGCCAGCGGTAGTCCTCCACCTTCTCGATCGCGTGCGCCAGGGTGTGCCCGTAGTTGAGCACCTCGCGCACCCCCGACTCCCGCAGGTCGCCGGAGACCACGTCGGCCTTGACCCGGATCGCCCGCTCGATCAGCTCCCGCGCCACCGGCCCGGTCGGGTCGGTGGCCGCCACCGGATCCCGCTCGACCAGGTCGAGGATCGCCGGGTCGGCGATGAACCCGCACTTCACCACCTCGGCCATCCCGGCGGCGAGGTCGGCCCGCGGCAGGCTGTCCAGGGTCGACAGGTCGCAGAGCACACCGGCCGGCGGGTGGAACGCGCCGACCAGGTTCTTGCCCGCGGCGGTGTTCACGCCGGTCTTGCCGCCGACCGCGGCGTCGACCATGCCGAGCAGCGACGTCGCGACCGGCACCCAGCGCACCCCGCGCAGCCAGCAGGCCGCGACGAAGCCGGCCAGGTCGGTCACCGCGCCGCCACCCACCCCGACCACCGCGTCGGTCCGGGTGAACCCGGCCGCGCCGAGCCGGTCCCAGCAGTCGGCGGCGACCTCGATCCGCTTGCCCGCCTCGGCGTCGGGCACCTCGATCGGCAGCGGCGCCACACCGGCGGCGCGGAGCCGCTCGGCGAGCGTGTCGGCCAGCCCCTTGAGCGGGGGCGCGTACAGCAGCGCCACCCGTTCCGCGCCGGGCAGCAGCCGGGGCGGCGGATCGAGCAGGTTTCGTCCGACCAGCACGTCGTACGGCCGCTCGCCGCCGACCGGGATCCGGGTCACCTCGTCCATCGCACGGCAGCCTAGTGCAGTGCGGGCCGCCGGACGGCCGCTGTCCACCTGGTGGCGCCCGCCGGGGCGGCGCGTCGGGCTCAGTCCGCCGTCCGGTCGGCCCAGCGAGGGTGACCCGGCGGCGCTGCCGGGCGGCGGCGGCCAGGGCGAGCAGCGCGCCGAAGGCCCTCGCCGACCTGCTCGACACCATCGCCGCCGGCGCGGCGCCGGCTACCCCTTGACGAGGCCGGCGACCTCGGCCGCGATCTCCTCCGGGGTACGCCCGTCGGTGACCACCGTCGCGGTCGCCACCTCGGTGTAGAGCGGGCGGCGCTGGTCCATCAGGTACTTGAGGGTGGCCCGCGGGTTGACCGCGAGCAGCGGCCGGCCGGCGCCCAGCCCGACCCGCTTCACCGCGTCGGGCAGTTCCACCGACAGGTGCACCACGGTGTGCCCGACCAGCGCGGCGCGGTTCTCCTCGGCGAGGACCGCGCCGCCGCCGACGGCGAGCACCCCGGCGTGCGAGGCCAGCGCCGCCGCCACCGCGGCCCGTTCGAGGGTACGGAAGTGCGCCTCCCCCTCGTCGATGAAGATCTCCGGGATCGGCTTGCCGGCCATCGACTCGATGTCGGCGTCGGTGTCCCGGAACTCCACCCCGAGCAGGGCCGCGAGCTGCTCGCCGACGGTGCTCTTGCCGGAACCGGGCGCCCCGACCAGCACGCAGACCGGCCGGGTCACCGGATCACCAGGGCGTCGAGGTAGCCGGCGAGGTTGCGGCGGATCTCGGCCACCGAGTCACCGCCGAACTTCTCGGTGGCCGCCTCGGCCAGCACCAGGGCCACCATCGCCTCGGCGACCACCGCGGCGGCCGGGACCGCGCAGACGTCGGACCGCTGGTTGATCGCGGTGGCCGGCTCGCCGGTGGTCACGTCCACCGTGGCCAGGGCCCGGTTCAGCGAGGAGATCGGCTTCATCGCGGCCTTCACCCGCAGCGGCTCGCCGGTGGTGATGCCGCCCTCCAGCCCGCCGGCCCGGTCGGTGATCCGGCGGACGCCGGTGGCCGTCGGCATGATCTCGTCGTGCGCCTCGGAGCCGCGCGAACGGGCCTGCTGCCAGCCGTCGCCGATCTCCACGCCCTTGATCGCCTGGATGGACATCAGCGCGGTGGCCAGCCGGGCGTCGAGCTTGCGGTCCCACTGCACGTGGCTGCCCAGGCCCGGCGGCACCCCGTACGCGAGGACCTCGACCACGCCGCCGAGGGTGTCGGCGGCCTTCTTCGCGGCGTCGACCTCGGCGACCATCCGGGCGCTGGCCTCCGGGTCGAGGCAGCGCAGCGGGTCGGCGTCGATCCGCTCGGCGTCCTCCGGCCGGGGCCGCAGGCCGGGCTTGGCGGCGACCGGGCCCAGCTCCACCACGTGGGAGACGATCTCGATGCCGAGTGCCTGCCTGACCAGGGCCTTCGCGACCGTGCCGACGGCGACCCGGGCGGCGGTCTCCCGCGCGCTGGCCCGCTCCAGGATCGGGCGGGCATCGGTGTGGCCGTACTTCTGCATGCCGGCGAGGTCGGCGTGGCCCGGCCGGGGCCGGGTCAGCGGCGCGTTGCGGGCCTGCCCGGCCAGCTCGTCGGGATCGACCGGGTCGGCCGACATGACGGTCTGCCACTTCGGCCACTCGGAGTTGCCGACCCGGATCGCGACCGGGCTGCCCAGCGTCACACCGTGCCGCAGGCCGCCGATGACCTCGACCTCATCCTGCTCGAACGACATCCGGGCGCCCCGGCCGTAGCCCAGCCGGCGCCGGGCCAGCTCGCCGGCGATATCGCCGGTGGTCACCTCCACCCCGGCGGGTACGCCCTCGATCAACGCGACGAGGGCGGGACCGTGCGATTCACCTGCAGTCAGCCAGCGCAACACAGCGGTCAGTCTGTCACGCCGGGTGGCCGCCCCGACGTGCCGCCCGGCACGTCCCGCCCTGCGGACACGGCCGTCCGCCGGGCGGTCGCCGCGACCCGGTCAGGCCGTCCGGACCGCGATGATCGACGTGGTCATCCCGAGCAGCCGCCGCTCCGCCCGGATGGTCGAGTCGGGGAAGAGGTAGCCGCATCTCGGCCCGACCGATCAGCGGCGGCCACCCCCTGGGCGGCCGGCCCGCACCGACCCATCCGGCGTGACGACGCCCGGCGCGAGCTAGCGACGGGCCGCCACCAGCGCCTGCCGCATGGCGTCCACCGGCGCGGGGACCCCGGTGAACTGCTCGAACTGGCCGACCGCCTGGGCCAGCAGCAGGTCGAGCCCGGAAACCACCCGGCGGCCGGCGGCGAGGGCCGACGCGGCCAGCGGGGTCGGCCACGGATCGTAGAGGGCGTCGAAGAGGACGGTCGACGGTCCCCAGTGGACCGCGTCGGCCAGCGGGTCGGCCACGCCCTTGGGCACGGTGGAGATGACGACGTCGGCGCCGGTGTGCGCCGCGGCCCGCTCCCAGCCGGTGCCCGTCATCGCCACGCCGACGGCCTCCGCCACCGGCCACAGCTCGTCGACCGCCGCGGGACGGCGGGCCACCACGGTGACCGGGCCGGCGCCGAGCCGGGCGCAGGCGGCCAGCGCGGCCCGGGCCGTACCGCCGGCGCCGAGCAGGGTGACGGTGGCGCCCGGCACCACCCCGGCGGCAGTGAGCACCTCGACCATGCCGGCGACGTCGGTGTTGTCCGCGTACCAGGAGCCGTCGGGGCGGCGTACCAGCGTGTTGGCGGCGCCGATCGCGGCGGCGACCGGCGCGGCCTCGTCGGCCACCGCGAGCGCCGCCTCCTTGCCGGGCATGGTCACCGACAACCCGGCCCACTCCGGGCCCAGGCCCGCGACCAGGTCCGGCAGCTCCGCGGCCGCGCACTCGATCCGGGTGTACGACCACCCGGCGAGCCCGGCGGCGGCGTAGCCGGCCTGGTGGATCACCGGGGAGAGGGAGTGCGCGATCGGCTTGCCGAGCACCGCCGCCCTGTGCACCGTCACGTCACTCCCCCACCCGGATCACGATCGGATCAGGAAGCGTAGCCACTCACGGTCAGATGACCCCCGCCTGGCGGGCCTTCACCTTGTTCCGCTCGTGCTCTTCCGAGGTCACCGCGAAGGCGGAGTGCCCCTGCTTGTCGATGGCGACGAAGAAGAACCAGCCGCCGTCCGGCGGGTCCATCGCCCCCTGCATCGCCAGCTTGCCGGGGTTGTTGATGGGGGTGGGCACCAGGCCCTTGAGCTTCCGGCTGTACGGGCTCTTGGTGTCGACCAACTCGTCCTGCGTCATCTGGGCGGACGTCTTGGTCTTCTGGCCGGTCAGCTCGAGGTAGTAGTTGACGGTCACGTCCATCTCGAGGCAGTTGCACGGGAATTCCTTGTACACCCGGTTGTAGGCCACTCGGGCGACCTTGCCCAGGTCGTCCTTGTTGCCCGCCTCGGCCTGCGCCAGCGACGCCACGATCAGCGCCTCGTACGGCGTCACGCCACCGAGCTTCGACTGCACCTCGTCGGCGAACTTCAGCCCGCCGGTGACGGTGAGGAAGTTGTCGACCATGTCCTTGAGGATGCTCTCGGCGGTCGCGTTCGGCGCGATCTCGTAGGTGTCCGGGTAGAGGAAGCCCTCGGCGGACTTGACGATCTTCCTGCCGTCCTTGCGGGTGAACCACCAGTCCGGGACGCCCAGCGCCTCGGGGTCCTTCGCCGCCGCCTCGAACTCCTTGACCGGGATCTTGGTCTTGTCCGAGAGCAGCTTGTAGATGTTCTTGGCGGTGCGGCCCTCCGGGATCGTCACCCGGTTGGTGATCTTGTTCTTCCGGTCGAGCAGCATGGTGAGCGCCTTCTCCGCGCTCATCTGCTTGCGCACCTTGTAGAGGCCGGGCTGGATGTTCTTGCTGAGCGTGTTCTCCTCGGCCGCCTCGATGAAGGCCTTGGTGCTCTTCACCACACCGGCCGTGACGAGGGTGTCACCGATGTCGGCGATCAGCGCTCCCTGCTTCACCTCGACCAGCGCCTCGCCGGTGCCGGCGCCGTCGTAGTCGGGGGTGACGAGGTAGTTCTGGACCCGGTCGAAGCCGTAGTAGGCCCCGCCACCGATGCCGGCCAGCAGGACCAACGCCATGAACAGGGCGAAGATGGTCTTGCCCCGCCCGCCGGACTTGCGCTTGCGGCGCTCGACGAAGCCGCGTCGGTGCCGGCCCTTCTCACCCCTCTCCGACTCGTCGAACCCGAGGTCCAGATCGTCGATCATTCCGTCCGCCTCCGCTGCGCGTCTAGCCAGCTCTGCAGGATCTCGACCGCGGCGGCCTGGTCGACCACCGCGCGTTGGCGCTTTCCCCGGACGCCTCGCTCCGCCAGCCTACGAGACGCGACGACGGTCGACATCCTCTCGTCGGTGAGCGCCACCGGAACCGGCGCTATTACATCGACCAAACGGCTCACGTACGCCGTCACGTGCTGCGCCGCCGGGCCGTGCTTACCAGCCAGATTGACCGGAAGGCCGACCACGACCTCGACCGCTTCGTGCTCCGTGACGAGGTGTGCGAGTTCCGTGATGTCGGTCGGCACCGCGTCGGGCGCCGCCGTCAGGTCCCGGGCCAGGGTGACCAGCGGGGTGGCGAGCACGCCGTGCGGGTCGGAGCGGGCCACGCCGACCCGGACCTGTCCGACATCCACCCCCAGTCGCACCCCGCGGGAGAACTCAGTCATTTAACGGTCACTCCTCGGGCCGGACGGGACAGGGCGGACCATGTCGGTCCGCCCCAGCCCTCCTCGGTACGTGATCACGCGTCGGCGATCGCCTTCTCGACGGTGAGCAGCAGGTTCGGCGCCTCAGCGGCGGGCAGGCCACCGCCCTGGGCGACGTCCGGGCTGCCGCCACCCCGACCGGAGAAGGCCGCCTTGACCAGATCGTTGGCGGCGAGGCCCCGGCTCCGGGCCGCCGCGTTCACGGCCACCACCAGGGACGCCTTGCCGTTCGACCGGGCCGCCACCGCGACCACCGCCGGCCGCGCCGGGTCGATCTTGCCGCGGATCTCCTGGGCGAGGGTACGCACGTCGTTGCCGGCCGCGCCCTCCGGCGCCTCGGTGCCGACGTACGCGACCCCGCGGACGTCCTTCGCCTGCCCGGCCAGCGCCGCCGCGCCACCCAGCACCAGCTGGGCGCGGAGCTTCTCCAGCTCCTTCTCCGCGTCCCGCAGCTGGGTCACGGTCTGCTCGACCCGATCGGCGACCTGGTCGCCCGGCACCCGGAACAGCTCGGCCAGCCGGGAGACCAGCAGGTGCTCGCGGGCCAGGAAGCCGAACGCGTCCATGCCGACGAGGGCCTCGATCCGGCGTACGCCGGAGCCGACCGACGCCTCGGAGAGGATCTTCACCAGGCCCAGCTGCGCGGAGCGGGCCACGTGGGTACCTCCGCACAGCTCCCGGGCGTAGTCGCCGACCTCGACGACCCGGACCCGCTCGCCGTACTTCTCGCCGAAGAGCGCCATCGCGCCGATCCGGCGCGCCTCCTCCTGGGTGGTGATGAAGGCGTGCACCTCCAGGTCGGCCAGGAGCACCTCGTTGACCTGTTGCTCCACGTCGTGCAGCACGCTCGGCGCCACCCCGGTCGGGGTGTTGAAGTCGAACCGCAGCCGACCCGGCGCGTTCAGCGAACCCGCCTGGGTCGCCGACTCGCCGAGGAAGTTGCGCATCGTCTGGTGCACCAGGTGCGTCGCGGTGTGCGAGCGGGAGATCGCCCGCCGCCGGGTCACGTCGATCTCCGCGTACCCGGTCTCGCCGGCGCGCACCTCGCCGCGCAGCACCCGGGCCCGGTGCACGATCAGGCCCGGCACCGGCTGCTGCACGTCGAAGACCTCGACCTGCCCGCCGCCCACGGTGATCAGGCCCTGGTCGGGCTGCTGCCCACCGCCCTCGGCGTAGAACGGGGTGGTGTCCAGCACCAGCTCGACCGTGTCGCCCTCGACCGCCGCGCCGACCGTGGCGCCGCCGCTGAGCAGCGCGCGGACCCGGGACTCCCGGTTCAGCTCGGTGTAGCCGGTGAACTCGACCACCCCACCGTCGTCGAGCACCGACCGGTACGCCGACACGTCGGTGTGCCCGGTCTTGCGGGCCTGCGCGTCGGCCTTCGCCCGGTTGCGCTGGTCGGCCATCAGCCGGCGGAAGCCCTCGGCGTCCACCTGCAGGCCCTGCTCGGCGGCGATCTCCAGGGTCAGGTCGATCGGGAAGCCGTACGTGTCGTGCAGCTGGAACGCCTTGTCACCGGAGAGCGCGGGCCGGCCGGCCGACTTCGTCTCGGCGATCGCGGTGTCCAGGATGGTGGTGCCGGCGCGCAGCGTGGAGAGGAAGGCCTCCTCCTCGGCGTACGCGTACTGGGAGATCCGGTCGAACTCCTCGGCCAGCTCCGGGTACGACGGGGCCATGCAGTCCCGGGCCACCGGCAGCAGCTCGGGCAGCGCCCGCTCCTGCCAGCCGAGCAGCCGGACCGCCCGGATGGCCCGGCGCATGATCCGGCGCAGCACGTAGCCGCGGCCCTCGTTGCTGGGGGTGACCCCGTCGCCAATCAGCATCAGGGCGGTGCGCACGTGGTCGGCGACCACCCGCAGCCGCACGTCGTCCGGATGCGACTCGCTGGCGACGTGACCGGAGTGCACGCCGTACCGCTTGCCGGTCAGCTCGGCCGCCCGGTCCAGGATCGGCCGGACCTCGTCGATCTCGTAGAGGTTGTCGACGCCCTGCAGGATGGAGGCCATCCGCTCCAGGCCCATGCCGGTGTCGATGTTCTTCGCCGGCAGGTCGCCCAGGATCGGGAAGTTCTCCTTGCCGGTGCCCGGGCCCCGCTCGTACTGCATGAAGACGAGGTTCCAGAACTCCATGTAGCGGTCCTCGTCGACCGCCGGGCCGCCCTCGCGGCCGTACTCCGGGCCGCGGTCGTAGAAGAGCTCCGAGCACGGGCCGCACGGGCCGGGGATGCCCATCGACCAGAAGTTGTCGGCCCTGCCGCGGCGCACGATCCGCTCGGCCGGCACGCCGACCGAGCGCCAGATCTGCAACGCCTCGTCGTCGTCGAGGTAGACGGTCGGCCAGATCCGCTCCGGGTCCAGCCCGTAGCCGCCTTCGGCGACCGGCTTGGTGACCAGTTCCCAGGCGAGCGGGATCGCCCCGTCCTTGAAGTAGTCACCGAAGGAGAAGTTGCCGTTCATCTGGAAGAACGTGCCGTGCCGGCTGGTCTTGCCGACCTCGTCGATGTCCGGGGTGCGGATGCACTTCTGCACGCTGACCGCCCGCCGGTACGGCGGGGTCTGCTGGCCGAGGAAGTAGGGGACGAACTGCACCATGCCGGCGTTGACGAACAGCAGGTTCGGGTCGCTGATGGCGGGCAGCGGAGCGGACGGCACCACGGCGTGGCCGTTCGCCTCGAAGTGGGCGAGGTACCGCCGCTTGATCTCCGCCGTCTTCATCGCTGGTGTTCCTCCGGAAAGATCTCTCGGTCACCGATGCGCGGGTCCTCCCGCAGCTCGGCGAACTGGTCGTCGAACGCCTCGCCACGGGCGAACGCCTCGTGGATCTCCTGCTCCCGCTCGGCCATCCCGACCCGGACGTCCTCCACGAAGCTACGCAGCGACTCGACCAGGCCGCCAGCGGATTCGGACAGCCCGCTCGCGATCCCGGCCGGGGTGTACGCCTGCGCGGTGCGGGTGGCCTTGCGTACCACCACCACACCCACGGCCAGCCCGATACCCAGCCAGAACAGTCGCCTCATGCTCTCATCCTCCTGCTCACCGCCGGGCTGGTCAGCGGTTGCCGCGCCGGGCGGCGCGACGCTGCTGCTTGATGGTGTCGCGCACCTCGCGCTCGGTCTCGGCGTGCCGGCGCGCCGAGGCGGCCCGGCGTACGCCGTAGCCGAAGGCGGCCACCTTGACCAGCGGGTTGGCCGCGGCGGCGGAGACGACGGTCGCCAGGTTCGCCACGTTGGCGGTGACGTTCTGCGCGTGCGTGGTCATGGTGTCGACCTTGGCGAGCTGCAGGTTGACCCCGTCGAGCGAGGTCTGCACCTGCTCCAGCGCGGTGTTGACGTTCTTCACCGTGGTGTTGACGTCACCCAGCAGCGGGGTGGTCTGCTCATTGAGGTCGTTGATCATCCGGGTCGTGGCGTCCACGGTGTGTCGCAGCCGCAGGATCGGCACCGCCAGCACGAGCACCAGCATCAGGAACGCACCGGCCGCGATCAGCGCAGCGATCTGTCCACCATCCACGCATGTCCTCCTCAACCAGAGTCCCGGGACCCGCCGCCCCGGAACGCGCGACCGTACCTACCCACAATGTCGCCGCGCGACCCGTCCGGGTCAGCGCGGACAGGCGGGCCTGCCAGCCCCAGACCCTACCGTCCGTGATGGAAACCGGCTCAGGACGGTGAGCCCGTCGGCTCGCCGAGCGGGTCGTCGGTGAACGTCGGGTACGGATCCTCACCGGTCAGTGACGGATCGGTGCTCGGCTGTGGTCGGGTCCGCTCGTCATCGATCGCATTGCGCACCTTCACCGACACCAACGACCCGGCGCACTTCCGCGCAGCGGGCGAGGCCACCGGGGACGGCGGGACCGCCGGCTCACCGTTGACCGGCGGCGGAACGCAGGTCGGCTGGCGTACCCACAGGTCGAGGGTCAGCTCATCGCGGCGCCAGCAGGTGTAGCTCCCCTTCTCCTGCTGCTCCGGGCATCGGGCGACCTTCCATGGCCGCCAGCCGTCGGCGGTCAGCGCCTGCTCGTAGGTCCGGACGGTCTCCTCCGGCGCGCGCTCGGACTCGACGGTGCGTTCCCGCAACCGGCAATCCTGCAGGCACCAGCGGCTGCCGCTGACGTTGTCCACCGTCTTCACCGCCGCCCAGCCGGGCACGTCCAGCTCGTCGAGGGTGTCGAAGACGGGGTCGTGGCTGAGCGTACGGATACCGAAGAAGAGCGGGACCGCGCCGAGCAGCACCACGCTGACCAGCACCAGGATGCCCAGTCGCAGCCGCCGTCGTTCCCGCATCTGCCGGCGCAGCTCCGACCGGGCGCCCCGCAGCCCGCCCGGGCCGGCGTCGTCGGGATCGTCCCCGGCGGCCGGGCGCAGCGGCGGGCCGCTGACCGGGCCCATGGGCTCCGGCCGTGGGCCGGTCGACGGTACGACCGCCGCCGCCCTGGCCACCGACAGGGCGTCGTCGGCCCGGGCGGACGACGGGACGGAGGCGACACCGGCCGGCTCCGGCCGACCGGACTGCCGCTGGGGAGCAGTGGCCCCTCCGGGGTGCTCGTCGGCGGTGGGGCCGGGCTGAGGTCGGGACACGGGCGCGGCGGCCCGGGCGACCGCGGGCCGGCCCGGGACGGCCGCGGCCCCGGCGGGCAGACCGCCGCGCGGCCCGTTGCCCGGCTGCGGCGCGGGGCGGCGCGGATCGTCGGGCGGCGAGGGTGGCCGGGCCGCGCCCGTCGCGGGTCCGTTCGGACGCGCCGCTCCCCGGGCCGGGCCGGGCGCGGCGTCGGGACCGACGGGGCGCGGGCCGGACCCGGCGCCGTCGGTTGCCGGGCCGCCGGCACGTGGACCGACGGCCGGGCCGTGGACACCGGCTCGCGGACCGGGGACCGGGTCCGGACCGTCGGCGCGGCGGCCCGGCACCGCGGTGGCACCGCCGGGACGCGGGCCGGGGCCCTCGGCGCGGGCACCGCGAGCCGGATGTGGGCCGTCGTCTTCCGGCCCCCGGGCGGGACCGTCGGGCCGGGCCGGGCCCGGGCCGGGCGGTACGGCCGCGCCCGGACGGGCGGCTCCGCGCGCCGGCCGGGACTGGCCCGGACGCGGCACCGGCTCGGCCCCTGGGCGTGGCATCGGCGGCTCGCTGCCCCGGCGGGCGCGACCCGTCGGGGTCGCAGCGCCGCCGGCGGCGCCACCGTGGCGGCCCGGGGCGTCCGGGTCCGGTGGCACGGCGGACCCGCCGGCCGGGGCCGCCCGGTCGACCGCCGGAATGGCGGGATCGGTGTGTGAGGCACGGCCCGCCTGACGCAGCCAGTCCGCCGGCCGTTCCGGCCGGTCAGCACGCGACGCGCCGCCCGGCCCGGCCCGGCGGCCGGTGGGCTCGTCGGTGTCCGGCCGCACCGCGGCCCGGCGGCCGGTGGGCTCGTCGGTGTCCGGACCAAGCTGCGGCCGGCGCCGGCCGTTGCCGTCAGCGGCGGGACCCGGTCGACCGGTCCCGGTGCCCGGGACGGCCGGGGTCGAGCCGGTTCCCGGCAGCGGCGGGGGGTTGCCGGTCGGCGGCACCACGGGCTCGGCGGCCTCGGCGGCACGGCGACGACCGGCGCGACGTTCCGGCGCGGCCGGACCGACCGGACGGCGACCGGTTTCGCCGGACGCCTCGCCGACCATCGGGTCGACCGCCGCACGACGGGCTCGCCCGGCACGCGGCTCAGGGACGTTGGGGTCGGGGCGGGGGGCACCGCTCACCGGCGCCGAGGGGTCCGGACGCGGTACGCCGCTGACCGGGGTGGGCTGGCCGGGATCCGGCGGGAAGCCGCCCCGGGCGGCTGCCGGACCGGTGGGCCCGGCGCGACGAGCGGGATCGGTCCGATCCATCGCCGGGCGGCCGCCCTCGGGGCCACCGCGGCGTCCGGGCGCCGGGGGCGGCGGGACGCCCGGTCCGACCCCACCCGGAGTCGGTCGGTCGGCCGCCGGCGCCTGCCCGGCACCGACCGGACGCCCGGGCGCCTGGGCCCGGACCGCACCGGCGCCGGAGACCGGAGCGACCGGACCGTCCGGCCGCGGCGGTTCGCCCTGCGGCCGCTCGGGTCCCCGGTGCCCGGGCCGCCCGGCTGCCGCCGACCCCGGCCAGGGTCCTTCGCCGGGGCGGGGGCGTTGTTCGGGGGCGGCGGGCCAGCCGCCGCGTACCGGTGGGGTGGCCTGGCCGCCGGCGCCCGCACGGCCGTGCGGAGGCCCGTCCGGGCGGGGAGCGGGACGGCCGGGCCGGAGACCGTCCGGGGCGACGGCACCGGAACCTCCGGGCGCCACGTCGGGACGCGGACCGGGTCGGCCGCCACCGGACGGTGGCGCGTCGGGGCGGGGCCCCGGCTGCCCGGGACCGGTCGGCGGTCCGTCGGGCCGGGCACCCGCCGGGCGGGGGCCACCGGGCGGCGTCGCCAGGCCCCGGCCACCGGGTGGCGGCACCGGTCCGGGGTGCGGCGGGGCGACCGGGCCACCCTCCGGGCCGAGCTCGGCGCGCTGCTGCTTGGCGGTACGCAGGTCGTCGATCCAGCCGAACTCCTCGCCGACCGGCTCGGGCGGCGTCTCCTCGCCGCGCCCCCGACCCCAGCGGCGGCCCTTGGCGCGGGGGTCGCGCCGCTCGTCGGGACCGTCCTGCGGTCGCTCCCCACCACGCGATGTCACAGCTGGCCCTCCCCGACGGCGTCGGTGCCGTCCTCATCCGCCCCACCGGCGCGCCCCGTGCCCGACGGGTGTCGGCCGTTCACCGCCGGCACCGGCCCGTCGGGGCGCGACGCCGGGGCGGACAGCCCGCGGACGATCCGGCGCAGCAGGGGCAACCGGGCGGCCACCGACCGCTCGGCGCCGTGCCCGCTGGGCCGGTAGTAGTCGGTCCCGACGAGATCGTCGGGAGCGTACTGCTGGGTGACCACCCCGCGCTGGTCGTCGTGCGGGTAGCGGTAGCCCCTGCCGTGGCCCAGGCCGCGGGCGCCGGCGTAGTGCGCGTCGCGCAGGCCGCGCGGCACCGACCCGCCCCGGCCGGCCCGGACGTCGGCGATCGCCGCGCCGATGGCGGTGGTGGCCGAGTTGGACTTCGGTGCGGTGGTCAGGTGGATCACCGCCTGGGCGAGGTTGAGCTGCGCCTCGGGCAGCCCGACGTACTCCACGGCGTGCGCGGCGGCGGTCGCCACGCTCAGCGCGGTCGGGTCCGCCATCCCGACGTCTTCGCTGGCGAAGATCACCAGCCGGCGGACGATGAACCGGGCGTCCTCGCCGGCGACCAGCATCCGGGCCAGCCAGTGCAGCGCGGCGTCCACGTCCGACCCGCGCATGCTCTTGATGAAGGCGCTGGTCACGTCGTAGTGGGCGTCGCCGTCCCGGTCGTAGCGGACGGCGGCCACGTCCACCGCCTGCTCGGTGGTCGCCAGGTCGATCCGGCCGGTGCCGAGCGCGGTGGCCGAGGCCGCCGCGGCCTCCAGCGCGGTCAGCGCCTTGCGGACGTCGCCGCCGGCGAGGCGTACCAGGTGGTCCTCGGCCTCGGGGTCGAGGGTGAGCGCGCCGCCCAGGCCGCGCTGGTCGGCGACCGCGCGGCGCAGCAGGCCGCGCACGGCCACCTCGTCCAGCGGCTGGAGGGTGAGCAGCACGCACCGGGACAGCAGCGGTGAGATGACCGAGAAGTACGGGTTCTCGGTGGTCGCCGCGAGCAGCGTCACGGTCCGGTCCTCGACCGCGGCGAGCAGGGAATCCTGCTGGGTCTTGCTGAACCGGTGCACCTCGTCGATGAAGAGCACGGTCTGCGGGCCGCCGGAGCGGCGCTGGCGGCGGGCGGTGTCGATCACCGCCCGGACGTCCTTGACCCCGGCGGAGAGCGCCGACATGGCGACGAACCGGCGGTCGGTGGCCCGGGCCACCAGGTGGGCGATGGTGGTCTTGCCGCTGCCCGGCGGCCCCCAGAGGATCACCGACATCGGGGCGCCGCCACCGACCAGCTGGCGCAGCGGCGCGCCCGGCGCGAGCAGGTGGTCCTGGCCGACCAGCTCGTCGATGCTGGCCGGGCGCATCCGGACGGGCAGGGGCGAATCCTCCCCGATGGCGGTGAAGCCGTCCACAACCGGTGAACCCGCGGGAGCGCTGGGCGCTGCGGCGGGTTCGCCGAAGGTGAAAAGGGCATCGGACTCCATCACGAAGACAGTACCGGGCCCGGCCCGCAACGCTGGAATCGCGCCGCGGGCTGGGCCGGCCTGATCGGTCGCGGTCAGCCGCGCCCCGGGCGACGACCCCGGTACCAGCGGCCGCCGCCACCGCCGCCACCGCCGCGCGGGCCGCTGCCGACGCCGGCGAGGTAGAGGGCGAGCAGCAGCAGGCCGATGAGCACCAGGGTGTTCCAGTTGAACAGGTCCGGTGCCCCGAAGTTGGTGTTGAGCAGGTCGATCAGCAGCGCGAAGCCGAAGACGATGGCGGCGAGAATGGCGAGCATCTGTGTCCTCCGGTGGGGGTTCCCAGCAGGTCGCCGCCTGATGTACCCAATCGGTCTCTCCGTCAATCTCCACCCTGGACACGTCCGGGCCCGGGCGTCGGCCGGCCGGGACGTTCTAGCCCGGATCACATGATCATTGCCGACCAGGAGCTGACGGGTCGGACGACCATCCTCGCCGCCGGACCGGATGGGCGGCTCGGACCGCGGGACTGACTGGCCTGCGTCGACGGCTCGGCCCGGGTCAGCGGCCCGCACTCGTAACGCGGCCGAACGGGGAGGCGACCGCCCCGCCGGTCAGCGAAGCGGCGAGGCATCCGCGGCGACGCCGGGAGTCGACGCGACCGGGCCGGAGCCGGACGAGCCGGGGGCCGGCGCCACCGGGTCGGGGCCGGGCGCCAGTTCGGGGCCGGGCCCGGACCCCACCGGATCGGTGACCGGCGTGGCTTCCCGCCCGTCTCCGGAGCGGCGACCGGCGCGCCAGGCGGGCAGGTAGAGCGGGGCGGCCACGGCGAGCACCACCGCGCCGACCAGCATGGCGGTGCTGACGCTGCTGGCGTCCGCGACGGCGGTCAGGACCACCGCGCCGATGGCCGCACCCGGCTGGCCCATCATCGAGTTCAGCGAGATGACGCTGGTCCGGTAGGGGCCGTCGACCTGGCGGTGCAGCAGTCCCATGTGCAGCGGGTTCGACGCGCCGTGCACGGTGTAGCAGGCCAGGTAGGCGACCAGCACGCCGACCGGTCCGGCGAACAGCCCCATGCCGACCACGGTCACCCCCTGCAGGATCCGCAGCAGCGCGGCGCTCGGCGCGGCCCCCAGCCAGCGCAACAGCAGCGGGGTGGCCGCGGCGCCGGCCGCAGAGGCGAGCCACGCCGCCGAGCTGGCCGGGCCGAGCAGCGCCGCCGCCCGGTCGGCGTCGCCGACCACCTCGGAGAGGCGGACCGGGAGCAGCGACTCGAAGGTGACCATGCCGAAGCCCCAGAACAGCTCGACGGCGACCAGGGCGAGCAGCACCCGGGAGCGGCGCAGCAGGCCGAACGCCTGGCCCACCATCCGGGGCGCCTCGACGACCGAGGCGCGCAGCGCGCCGGAGCCCTTGGCCGGACGGGTCTCCACCAGCAGCGCCAGCAGCGCGGCCAGGGCCACCACCTGGAGGGCGATGGCCACCAGCACGGGCACGGTCAGGGCGCTGACCGGGCCGACCGGGCCGAGCGCGACCAGGCCGCCGCTGAGCAGGGCGCCGGCGGCGATGGCGACTCCGGTGACGGTGCCGGCGTAGCCGAGGCCCGGCTCGTACTCCGCGTCCGGGTCGGCGTCGAGGGTGGCGTCGACGTACCAGGACTCCAACGGACCGCTGTCCAGCGCCCGGTAGACGCCCTGCAATGCCCAGACCAGGAAGAAGAGCGCGAAGGAGTCGGCCACTGCGAACAGGGCGAGCGAAACCAGGCTCAACGCCCAGGCGATGGCCAGCACCGGCTTGCGGCCGAGGGCGTCGGCGAGACCACCGGTGGGCAGCTCCAGCGCGAGCACCACCAGGCCCTGGGCGGTGAAGGCCAGGCCCATCTGGGACAGCGACAGCCCTCGCTCCTGCATCAGCAGGATCATCACTGGGATGATCAGGCCGGTGGGCAGCCAGCGCAGGCCGTAGAGGGCGAGGTAGCGGAACCGGATCTGGCGTACGGACAGCACGCTGCTCATCGGTTCCCCTCCAGCAGCGGGTAGGCGGCGAGGAAGACCTGAACCGGACGCGCCGCCGGGTCTGCGGGATCGGCCTCCCGGCGGTACCGCTCCAGCACCTGCCACACCTCTTCCTTGAGCGCTTCCAGCCGGGCCGGCGGGATGGTCATGAAGATGTCGCCCATGCCGAGGGCGTCCCGCCAGGCGGGCGACCACTCGTGCTGGACGGCGAACCACCGCTCGGCGTGCTCCACCAGGAGGCGCACCTGGTCGCCCTGGATCCACTCGATGGCCGCCCGGGCGTCGGGGTCGTCGTCGAAGTCGGTGGGCTCCCAGTTGGTGACGTCGTGCGCGGCCCGCCACCAGCGCTGCCGGCCGGTGCCCCGGTCGGGGTCCTCGACGACCAGCCCGACCTCGGCGAGCTGGCGGAGGTGGTAGCTGGTGGCGCCGGTGTTCGTGCCGAGCAGTTCGGCGAGGGCGGTGGCGGTGGCCGGGCCCTTCACGCGCAGGGCGCCGACGAGGCGTAGGCGCAGCGGGTGGGCGAGCACCCGCACCTGGCGGTGGTCGATCCGCACCGCGCGAGGCTCCGGCCGGCTCCCCGGGTCGTCGTTCTCCATGCCTTGCACAATATCCGTGCACACTTCCTGTGCACAATAGTTGTGCACAGGAAGTGTGCATGATCCGACAGCGGCGGCGAGGAGGGTCAGGCGGCGAGGAGTTCGGCGACGCCGCGCAGGCGGGTGCGCAGCAGGCCGGCGGCGCGGGTGGAGTCGAGGCGTACGTCGGTGGGGCGGACCAGCCCCAGCGCCGCGCTGGTGGTGGTCTTCATCCCGGCCGGGTCGATCCCCTCCCGGCGGGCCACCAGCAGGCCCAGCTCGGCGCGGCTGACCGCGTCCGGGCCGGTCACGTTGAGCAGGCCGGCGTGGTCGGCGGGCACCAGTTCGAGGACGGCGGCGGCCAGGTCGACCACGTCGACCGGGCAGCGGACCTCGCCGGTGAAGAGAGCGGCCCGCCCGGCGAGCGCGTCGCGGCAGAGTTGGATCTGCTTGCTCCCCTCCCCCACGATCAGCGAGGTGCGCACCAGCGTCGCCCGCGGGTCGATCGCCCGGACCGCGGTCTCCGCCGCCGCCTTCGCCGCCCCGTACGGGAAGACCGGGGCGGGCGGGTCGTCGTCCAGATAGGGCGACGGGCGCCCGGCGTGCAGCGCGTCGCTGGAGAGGTGGACGAGACGGGCCCCCACCTCGGCGGCGGCGACGGCGATGTTCGCCGCCCCGTCGGCGGTGACCGCCCAGTCGTCGTACCGGTAGGGGGTGCCGATCACGGCGTCGGGGCGTACCGCGGTGACCAGCGCGCGCACGGCGGCCCGGTCGGTGACGTCGAGCCGGTGGGCCTCGACGCCCGGCACCGCGACGGCGGCCGAGTGGTACGTCCCCACCACCCGCTCCCCCGCGGCCACCGCCTGCCGGCAGATCTCCGCGCCGAGGAAGCCGCTGGCCCCCACCACGAGCAGTGTCATCGCGTTCTCCGTTTCAAAAAGATCGAGCGGTCCGCGTCATGATGACGCGGACCGCTCGATCACGTGGGGACGGCTCAGACCGGGTCGGCCACCGGGGCCACCGGGCCGGCGGTGCCGGCGTGCACCCCGGTCGGGGCCTTCGGCTTGGCGTCGACGCCGGCCTCGGCGCGCTGCTGCGCGGTGATCGGCGTCGGGGCGCCGGTCAGCGGGTCGAAGCCGCCCCGGGTCTTCGGGAAGGCGATGACCTCGCGGATCGAGTCCGCGCCCGCGAGCAGCATGCAGACCCGGTCCCAGCCGAAGGCGATGCCGCCGTGCGGCGGGGCGCCGTACTTGAACGCCTCCAGCAGGAAGCCGAACTTGTCCTGCGCCTCCTCCGGGGTGATGCCGAGCAGGTCGAAGACCCGTTTCTGCACGTCGCCCCGGTGGATACGGATGGAGCCGCCGCCGATCTCGTTGCCGTTGCAGACGATGTCGTACGCGTAGGCGAGGGCCCGGTCCGGGGCCTCCTCGAACTTGTCGACCCACTCGGCGTTCGGCGAGGTGAACGGGTGGTGCACGGCCGTCCAGCCGCCCTCGTCGGTGCGCTCGAACATGGGCGCGTCGACCACCCAGCAGAACGCCCAGGCGCTCTCGTCGATCAGGCCGGCCCGCTTGGCGATCTCGACCCGGGCCGCGCCGAGCAGCTCCTGCGCCTCGCGGGTGTTGGTGCTGGCGGCGAAGAAGACCGCGTCGCCCGGCTTGGCGCCGACCGCGTCGGCGAGCCCGCCCAGGTGCTCGGCGGAGAGGTTCTTCGCCACCGGGCCGCGGGCCTCGCCGGTCTCGGCGTCGAGCACCACGTACGCCAGGCCGCGCGCGCCGCGCGCCTTGGCCCAGTCCTGCCAGCCGTCGAGTTCCTTGCGGCTCTGCGACGCGCCGCCCGGCATGACCACCGCGCCGACGTACCCGCCGACGTCGATCGCACCGGCGAAGACCCGGAACTCGGTGCCGCGCAGGTAGTCGGTCAGCTCGGTCAGCTCGACGCCGTAGCGCAGGTCCGGCTTGTCCGAGCCGTACCGGGACATCGCGTCGTGCCAGGTGATCCGCGGGATCGGCCGGGAGATCTCGTAGCCGGCCAGGTCCCTCCAGAGCGCCGAGACGATCGCCTCGCCGAGGTCGATCACGTCGTCCTCGGTGACGAAGGACATCTCGATGTCGAGCTGGGTGAACTCCGGCTGCCGGTCGGCGCGGAAGTCCTCGTCCCGGTAGCAGCGGGCGATCTGGTAGTACCGCTCCATGCCGCCGACCATCAGCAGCTGCTTGAACAGCTGCGGCGACTGCGGCAGCGCGTACCAGCTGCCGGGCTGGAGCCGGACCGGCACCAGGAAGTCGCGGGCGCCCTCGGGAGTGGACCGGGTCAGCGTCGGGGTCTCGATCTCCAGGAAGTCCCGCTCGTGCAGCACGCCCCGGGCGAGCTGGTTGGCGCGCGAGCGCAGCCGCATCGCCTTCGCCGGGCCGCCCCGGCGCAGGTCCAGGTAGCGGTACTTGAGCCGGATGTCGTCGCCGGCCTCGACCTGGTCGTCCACCGGCAGCGGCAGCGGGGCCGCCTCGGAGAGCACCTCCAGCTCGGTGGCGGTCACCTCGACCTCGCCGGTGGGCAGCTCCGGGTTCTCGTTGCCCTCCGGCCGGCGGGTCACCTCGCCGGTGACCTTGACGCAGAACTCGTTGCGCAACGCGTGCGCGTCCTCCTCGCGGAAGACCACCTGGACCACGCCGGAGCCGTCGCGCAGGTCGACGAAGATGACACCGCCGTGGTCGCGCCGGCGGGCCACCCACCCGGCGAGCGTCACCGTGGTGCCGGCGTCCGTCGCGCGCAGGCTGCCGGCGTCATGGGTACGGATCACGACTTGCGTCTCCTCATCTGCGGTTCACCTCTGCCCCTGGCATTCTGTCAGGCTGCCCCGGCACCGGATGCCACCGGGCGTGGTTGCCCGCCCACCACACCGGCGAGCACTGTCCACCCCGCGTACGGTGTGCCGGGTGCGCGTTGTACCCCGCTGGGCCCTGCTCTCCTCCGCCGCCGCCCCGGTCCTGCTGATCGGCGGCTGGACCTGGGCGGCGACCCGTCAGCCGGGTGGCTTCGACCAGGTATCCGGGACGATCAGCGCCCTGGCGGCGCGGGACGCGGCCGACCGCTGGATCATGACGGTCGGCCTGTTCGGCCTGGGGCTGTGCCACTGCGTGACCGCGGCCGGGCTGCGGCCGCTGCGCGCGGCCGGCCGGCTGCTGCTCGCCCTGGGCGGGGTCGCCACCGTGGCGGTGGCGGCCTTCCCGCTGCCGGCGGAGCGGGGTTCGTCCACCCCGCACGGGATCGCCGCGGCCATGGCCTTCGGCGCGCTGGCCCTCTGGCCGGCCCTCGCCGCGCCCGGTCACCGCGCGCCCGACCCGGCCGCCGGGCTGCCGCCTCGATGGGGTACGACGGCCGCGGCGCCGCTGCTGGCGCTGGTCGGCTGGTTCGTGGTGGAGCTGGTCACCGGCGGTCCCCGGATCGGGCTGGCCGAGCGGGCGGCGTCCGGCGCGGAGGCGCTCTGCCCGCTGCTGGTGGTGGCGACGCTCATTCGTCGGGATCGGCGGACAGCGGAACGGGCCGCCGGTCACCCGGCGGCCCGCTCACGAGGGGTCGATCAGTAGACGCTGACGCCGTAGACGCTCAGCGCCTCGGTCACCGGCTGGAAGAAGGTGGTGCCGCCGGAGGAGCAGTTGCCACTGCCGCCGGAGGTCAGGCCCAGCGCGGTGTTGCCGGCGAAGAGCGAGCCGCCGCTGTCACCCGGCTCGGCGCAGACGGTGGTGCGGATCAGGCCGAAGACGCTGCCCTGGGCATAGTTGACGGTGGCGTTGAGGGCGGTCACCGAGCCGCTGCGCAGGCCGGTGGTGCTGCCGGAGCGCTGCACGCTCTGGCCGACGAACGCGTTGCCGGCGCCGGTGATGTCACGCGAGGTGCCGTTGTAGAGGTAGACGGTGCCGGGGTGCGTCAGGCCGGCGTTGTCGTACCGGACGATGCCGTAGTCGTTGCCCGGGAAGCTGGTGCCGACGCGCGGGCCGATGTAGGTCGTCTGGGCGGAGTTGGTGTACCAGCTCGCCGAGATGTTGGTGCAGTGCCCGGCGGTCAGGAAGTAGTAGGTGCTGCCGCTGCGGACGTTGAAGCCGAGCGAGCAGCGACCGCCACCACCGGCGTAGATCGCCTGACCGCCGTTGATCCGGGTGCTCAGCACGCCGGCCTCGGCCTCGATCCGGACCGCGCCGTTCATCCGGGCGGCGGCGGCCTTGACCCGCTCCAGCTTGGCGCCGGTCACGGTGCTGTCCACGGAGACGACAACCTGGTTGGTGGCGGGGTCGGTCCACCAGGCGGTGCCCGGGATCTTCGCCGAACGCTCCAGCTCGGCGGTGGCCCGGTTCAGCACGGCGGCGCCCCGGGTGACGAGCTTCGGGGTGGCGCCGGCGGCGCGGACCTGGCGGGCGGCGGCGGCGTCGGTCACGGCGACGACCATCTTGCCGCTGGCGTCGGCGTACGCCCCGGCGGCGCGGTCACCGAGGCTGGCGGCCAGGCTGGCCGCGGTGTCGGGGGAAGCCGGCGAGGCGGGTGCCGCCTGGGCGGGTGTGCCGAGCAGCGCGCCGGTGACCAGGGTTCCGGTCAGGGCGACGGCAGCGGCGCGGCGGAGCGATGACCTCGTGGGTCGCATGTAACAACCTCCCGAGAGGGGGCGACGGGCGGCGCCGGGGGTGACGCGCCCGAGGACAACCCGGCCGACCTGGGGAAACCGGCCGAGTGACTGAAGTATTCACATATTTAAGATCGTGTGCAAGGCATCCCTTTGCCCGAATTCACCCCGCCACCCCATGTAACCCTGAAGCAACATTGTGGACACAGAGAGTCGTCTATACGATCTGGCCACCGCAGCACGCCGGCATTCGTGATCCGGAGGCCACCATGACCCTCGTCCGACGCGCGCTGGCCACCCTCGCCAGCGCCACCGCCCTCGTCCTGCTCGCCGCCAGCCCGTCCACCGCCGCCGTCAGCCCGCCGCCGAACTCGATGGCGAGCATCGGCGACTCCATCACCCGCGGCTTCAACGCCTGCGGCTGGTACGTCGACTGCACCTCGCGGTCGTTCAGCACCGGGGACTACTCCACGGTGAACAGCCACTACCTGCGCATCCGCGCGGTCAACCCGAGCATCCAGGGCCGCAACCACAACGACGCCCGCAGCGGCGCCAAGTCCGCCGACATGTACGGCCAGGCCGGCAGCGCGGTCAGCCAGGGCGTCGGGTACGTCACGATGCTGATCGGCGCCAACGACGCCTGCACCAGCTCCGAGTCGACGATGACCCCCGTCGGCACCTACCGGACCAACGTCGACGCGGCGCTCAACCGGCTCAAGGCCGGCCTGCCCGACGCGAAGGTCCTCCTGGTCAGCGTTCCGGACATCTACCAGCTCTGGTTCGTCGGCAAGGGCAGCGGCAGCGCCCGTACCGCCTGGGCGACCTTCGGCATCTGCCGGTCGATGCTGGCCAACCCGACCTCCACCGCCCAGGCCGACGTCGACCGCCGGGCCCGGGTCCGGCAACGCGTGATCGACTTCAACACCCAGCTCGCCCAGGCCTGCGTCGCCTACGGCGCGAACTGCGACTTCGACGACAACGCGGTGTTCAACTACCCGTTCGCGCTGAGCCAGGTCTCCACCTGGGACTACTTCCACCCCAACACCAGCGGCCAGGCGGTGCTGGCCAGCGTCTCGTACGCCAACGGCTTCGGCTGGTAGCCGGCTCCGGCGCGCGGGCGGTCGCCGTCCGCGCGCCGGCGCCCCCTGGTCGGGCACCTCCCGGCGTACGCGCAAAGCCCGGTCAGTCGACCCGCCGGCGCGCTCCCGGGCCCGGCCTCGGCACCACGTCGCGCGGGTCGGTCACCGGGTGCCCCTCGGCGCAGCGCAGCTCCGCGTGCACCTCGGCGCCGCAGTCACGGTGCCCGACGCTGAGCGGGGAGCCGTCCGGGTCGGCCAGGTAGCGGTCACCCCAGCCGAGCACCGCCACCAGCACCGGCCAGAGATCGAGCCCCTTGTCGGTGAGCCGGTACTCGTGGCGCAGCCGGCTGCCCGGCTCCCGGTACGGCTCGCGACGCAGCACCCCCTGCTCGACCAGGGTGGCCAGCCGGTTGGTGAGCACCTGCCGGGGGATGCCGGTGCGGACCCGCATGTCGTCGAAGCGCCGGACCCCGTTGAACACCTCGCGGAGCACCACCAGGGTCCACCGCTCGCCGAGGATGGCCATCGCCCGGGCGATGGTGCAGTTCTCCACCGACCAGTCCAGTGCCGCGGGTCTCATGCCGACCAGGCTAGGTCTGATTGACAGACTCAGCAATGCGCTGCGAGGCTGAGTCCATGACTCAGACGCAGGACCCGGCGCGCAGCCGTACCTTCTCCTGGTCCGACCCGGTGGCGGGCGCCGCCCACGTCGGCCGCCGCAGCGGCCTGGAGCTGCTCCGCGCGATGATCGCCGGCGAGCTCGCCGCGCCCCCGATCATGCACCTGATCGACATGGCCCGGATGGAGGCCGACGAGGGTCGGGTCGCGGTCGAGCTGGTCCCGCAGGAGTTCCACTACAACCCGCTCGGCACCGTGCACGGCGGCGTGATCTCCACCCTGCTCGATACCGCCGCGGCCTGCGCCGTGCACACCACGCTTCCGGCCGGCGTCGGCTACACCTCGCTCGACCTCAACGTGAAGTTCCTCCGCCCGGTGACCGTCGCCAGCGGCACCCTGCGCTGCGAGGGCACGGTCCTCCAGCGCGGCCGCCGCACCGCCCTCGCCGAGGCCCGCCTGACCGACGCCAAGGGCCGCCTCATCGCCCACGCCACCTCGTCCTGCCTCCTCTTCCCCCTCGACCAACCCGCCTGACCCACCCCGCCCCGCCCCGCCGCCACCGCACCCTCAGCGCACTTTCTCGGAAAGAGTGGTCATGGCACGCGGAATGGCCACTCTTTCCGAGAAAGAGTGGCCATCAGCGGGCCGGGCGTGGGCCGCGGCGGGGAGTGGGTCAGCGGGGGGTGGTGAGGCGGGCGGCGCGGGCGGCGCGCTTCTCCTCGAAGCGGGACGCCGAGCGCTCCAGCTCGTCGAGGTGGCCGGCGATCTGGTCGCGGGCGGCCTCGCCGTCGGCGTCCAGCCCGCTCACGGTGAAGACGTCCCACTGGCGCAGCACCGGCACGACCACCTCGTCGCGGTGCTGGCGCAGGTCGTAGATTCCGGCCAGGGCGATCGCCACCGACTTGCGGGCGAAGCCGTCGATCCCGACGCCGGGCATCTGGAAGTTGTCCAGCACGTCAGCGACCGCCCGCATCGCCTGGCTCGGGGCCAGTTCGAAGGCCGCGCCGAGCAGGTTGCGGTAGAAGACCATGTGCAGGTTCTCGTCGGCGGCGACCCGGGCCAGCAGCGCCTCGCAGGCCGGGTCGCCGGTCGCCCGCCCGGTGTTGCGGTGCGAGATCCGGGTGGCCAGCTCCTGGAACGAGACGTACGCCAGCGAGTGCAGCACCTCGTCGTTGTGCACGTTGACGTAGCCGGCGGCCATGTGGGTCATCCGGGCCCGCTCGAGGGCCACCGGGTCGACCGCCCGGGTCACCGTCAGGTAGTCGCGGATGGCGGTGCCGTGCCGCCCCTCCTCGGCGGTCCACCGGTGCACCCAGGTCCCCCACGCCCCGTCCCGACCGAAGAGCGTGGCGATCTCGTGATGGTACGAGGGCAGGTTGTCCTCGGTCAGCAGGTTGACGATCAGCGCGGTACGCGCGACGTCGGGGATGGTCGAGTCCGTCCCCGCCCACGGCTCGCCGCCGAGCGGCCCATCGAAGGTGCGCCCCTCGCTCCACGGCACGTACTCGTGCGGGAACCACTCCTTCGCCATCGACAGGTGGCGGTCGAGGTTCTTCTCCACCACGGATTCGAGCTCGAGGAGCAGGGCGGTCTGGCTGAGTGCGGTCACGACGATCTCCCTACGGTGGCGTAACTTACGCTACCGTAGGTCCGATCGTCCGTACGCGCCAGTAATGAGCTCAGCTCACCAGCGGCTTCAGGTCCTCCCGGGGCGGCGTCCACTCCCCCGCCGCCGCAGCGATCTGCTCACCGGAGCGGATGTCCTTCACCTCGTCGCCCTCGGTGCCGGGGAACCAGACATACGGGATGCCGCGCCGCTCGGCGTGCCGGATCTGCTTGCCGAACTTGGCCGCGCTCGGCGACACCTCGGTCGGGATGCCCCGGGAGCGCAGCGCCTCGGCCACCTTGTTGCTCGCCGGGCGGTCCTCCTCGTTGCTGACGGCGACCAGGACGCAGGTCGGCACGCTGCGGGAGACCGTCAGCGCGTCGGCGCCGAAGAGCAGGCCCAGCAGCCGGGTCACCCCGATCGAGATGCCCACGCCCGGGAAGCGGACGCTGCCCGAGCTGGCCAGGTTGTCGTACCGGCCGCCCGAGCAGACCGAGCCGAACCGCTCGTAGCCCACCATCTGCGTCTCGTAGACAGTGCCGGTGTAGTAGTCCAGGCCACGGGCGATCCGCAGGTCGGCCACGCAGAGACCGGGCGAGTGCGCGGCGGCGGTCTCCACCACGGCGGTCAGCTCGGCGATGCCCTCGTCGAGCAGCGGATCGCTCACGCCCAGGGCGCGCACCGCGTCGGCGAAGGAGGCGTCCGGCGCGGAGATCTCGGCCAGGGCCAGGCACGCCTTGGCCTGCGCCTCGCTCGCCCCGGCGGTCTCCGCCAGCAGCTCCGCGACCCCCGCCGGGCCGATCCTGTCGAGCCTGTCGACGGCGCGCAGCGCCGCCTCCGGGTCGGTGAGCCCGATGCCCCGGTAGAAGCCCTCGCAGATCTTGCGGTTGTTGACCTGGATCCGCACCGGCGGGATCGGCAGCGAGCGCAGCGCGTCGCCGATGACCAGGGGCATCTCGGCCTCGTAGTGCGCGGGCAGGGTGTCCCGGTCGACGATGTCGATGTCGGCCTGGAGGAACTCGCGGTAGCGCCCCTCCTGCGGCCGCTCGCCCCGCCACACCTTCTGGATCTGGTAGCGGCGGAACGGGAACTGCAGCTTGCCGGCGTTCTCCAGCACGTAGCGGGCGAACGGCACGGTCAGGTCGAAGTGCAGGCCGAGCGAGTCGTCCCCGGCCGGGCCGTCGGTGTCGGCCTGCAGCCGGCGCAGCACGTAGACCTCCTTCGAGGTCTCCCCCTTGCGCAGGAGCTGATCGAGCGGCTCCACCGAGCGGGTCTCCAGCGGCGCGAAGCCGTACAGCTCGAAGGTGCTCCGGATCCGGTCCAGGACGAACTGCTCGATCATCCGCTGGGCGGGCGTCCACTCCGGGAAACCGGAGATGGGCGTGGGCTTGCTCATCACGTTCTCCTTGAAGTCCCGCGCGGGCGGCGCGGTCAGGTCGTGGGTGCGGCCGTCACAGACCGCGGGTGGGCGCAGCCGGGCGCGCGCCGCCGGTCCCCGCCACCTCGACGAGGTACGGGTTGGTCGCGCGCTCGCGGCCGATGGTGGTCGCGGGGCCGTGGCCGGGCAGGACGACGGTGTCGTCCGCCAGCGGGAGGACCTTCTCCCGCAGGCTGGTCAGCATCCGGGGCATGCTGCCGCCCGGCAGGTCGGTGCGGCCGATCGAGCCGGCGAAGAGCACGTCACCGGAGAGGCAGATCTGCTCGGCCTCCCAGGGCGAGCCGGCGCCGGGCATCCGGAACAGCACCGACCCGCCGGTATGGCCGGGGGCGTGGTCGACGGTGATCTCCAACCCGGCCAGGGCCAACGTCGCGCCGTCGGTCAGCTCGGCCACGTCGTCCGGCTCCGCGTAGGGCAGCCGGCCGCCGAAGAGCTGGGTGAGGTCCATCGAGAGCGCCTTGGCCGGGTCGGCGAGCAGCTCCCGGTCGTCCGGGTGGACGTACGCGGGGATGCCGCGCGCGCCGCAGACCGGCGCCACGGAGAAGGTGTGGTCGAGGTGGCCGTGGGTGAGCAGCACGGCGACGGGGTGCAGACGGTGTTCGGCGAGCACGGCGTCGAGCCGGTCGAGCACCCCGATGCCGGGGTCGACCACCACGCACTGCTCCCCCGGCGCGGTCGCCACCACGTAGCAGTTGGTGCCGAAGGCGTCCGCGGGAAAGCCGGCCACGAGCACGTCCGCTCCCCTTCCGTCGAATCGTCGTCCCCTGTCGCAGCCTAGCCGCAGCGGCGACCGGATATCCCCGACCCACCCGTCCCCCGCGCCCCGTGCGGCACAGTGACGCACTCCGATAAACGCAGCCCGGACCTCGTACACCACTTCACAGCGGGTACCCGTACACTCTGGCGGGCGTGTGGCGTGGCGCACCTGCGAACGCGACGGGCGCGAGCGGCCGGACCGCCGGTGACGACCAGGTAGAGGAAGAGGAGCACGGGTGGCTTCCAGCAGGGACCGGCAGCGCAAGCTGGCGCGGGAGAAGCTCGACCGGCAGCTGGCCCGGCGGGCCGCCGCCACCCGGCGTCGCCGGCAGATCCAGGCGGGTGTGGGCGCGGCGGTCGTCCTGGTGCTGGTCGTGCTCGGCGCGGCCTGGGGTCTGGGCGCCTTCGACCGGGACCCGGAGCAGAAGGCCGCCCAGGACGTCTGCCTCTGGACGCCGCAGGACGCCGGCGCCAACACCAACCTCAAGGACGTCGGCACCCCGCCGACCAAGGACCTGCCCACCTCCGGCACCCGGCCCATGACCGTCACCACCAACCAGGGCGGGCCGGTCACCGCCGAGCTGGATCTCGCCGGCGCGCCCTGCGCCGCGGCGAGCATCGCCCACCTGGCGAGCAACGCGTTCTACGACAACACCAAGTGCCACGAGATCACCGCCGAGGGCGCACTGCGCTGCGGCGACCCGAGCGGCACCGGGCTGGGCGGCCCGACCTACTCGTTCTACGACGAGAACGTCCCGGCGGCGCCCGAGGCGAATCCGTCGGCCAGCCCGGCCCCCGGCCAGCCGCCGGCGTACCCGAAGGGCACGGTCGCCATGATCGCGAACCCGCCGGGTGCGAACGGCAGCCAGTTCCTCGTCTTCTTCAAGGACTTCAACCCGGCGAAGCCGGCGTACCCGATCATCGGCCGGGTCACCGGCGGGCTGGACGTGATCGAGAAGATCGGCGCCCTGCCGACCGTGGACAATGGGACGGGAGCCAAGGTCAAGCCGAAGACCGACGTGATGATCCAGAAGCTCACCGTCGGCGAGCCGGCCCAGTCGGCGCAGGCCCCGGAGAGCCCGGCCCCGGGCGCCCCCTCGGCCAGCCCCAGCGCCGGCTGAGCCGGACCGACCACCCGTACCCGCGGCAGCGACCGCGCCAGCAAGTCCAGGAGGAGTGAGGCGTGACGTCCACGAGAGAGCGGCAGCGCGCGGCGGCGCGGGCCCGACTGGAGCGGGAGATGGCCGAGCGCGCGGCCAAGGCCCGCAAGCGCCGGCAGACGCAGGCGATCGTCGGGGCCGGAGCGGTCCTGCTGCTCGTGGTCGCCGGCACGGTCTGGCTGGCGACCAGCCTCGGCGGCGACGACAAGAAGCAGAACGCCGCCGGCCCGGACGCCGGTTCCGCCCAGTGCGCCTACACCGAGGTGCCCAAGGAGGGCCGGACCAAGCAGATCAAGGACGTCGGGCTGCCGGCCGCCCAGCAGAAGAACACCGGCACCCAGACGATGACGATCGACACCAACCTGGGCCCGATCACCGCGAAGATCGACCGGGCCGCCGTGCCCTGCACCGCCGGCAGCTTCACCCACCTGGCGAGCAAGGGCTTCTTCGACAACTCCAAGTGCCACCGGCTGGTGACCGAGGGCATCAAGGTGCTCCAGTGCGGTGACCCGAGCGCGACCGGCAACGGCTGGCGGGAGACCGACGGCACCGGCGGTCCGAGCTACAACATGGCCGAGGAGAACCTGCCGACCGACAAGCGCCCCGCCTACCCGGATGGCGTCATCGCGATGGCCAACTCCGGCCAGCCGGGCAGCACCGGCAGCCAGTTCTTCATCGTCTACGGCGACTCCCAGCTCGACCCGAACTACACCGTGCTGGGCACGATCACCGGCGGCATGGACCTGGTCAAGCAGGTCGCGGCGGCCGGCGACGACAAGGCGTTCGCGCAGCAGGCCGGGGGTGGTCACCCCAAGAAGGAGGTCACCATCACCAAGCTGGCGATGAGCGACATCCAGGGCTGACCCCACCCGTACGACGAAGCGCCCGCCGGCTGAGCCGGCGGGCGCTTCCGTCTGTCGCTCAGGCCCCCGAGGTGACCCGGTACGCGTCGAAGACGCCGTCGACCTTGCGTACCGCGGCCAGCAGGTGGCCGAGGTGCTTCGGGTCGGCCATCTCGAAGCTGAACCGGCTCACCGCCACCCGGTCCCGGGTGGTGGTGACGGTGGCGGAGAGGATGTTGACCCGCTCGTCGGAGAGCACCCGGGTGACGTCGGCGAGCAGCTTGTGCCGGTCCAGCGCCTCCACCTGTATCGCCACCAGGAACGTCGAGGCGGAGGTGAGCTTCCAGCTGACCTCGACCACCCGCTCGCTCTGCGCCCGCAGGTCCTCGGCGTTGGCGCAGTCGTCGCGGTGCACGCTCACCCCGCCGGAGCGGGTGACGAAGCCGAAGACCGCGTCCGGCGGCACCGGGGTGCAGCAGCGGGCCAGCTTGATCCAGACGTCGCTGACGCCCCGCACGACGACACCCGGGTCGCTGCTGTTCTGCCGGCTGTGCGGCGGCCGGGTGGCGACGGCGGTCTCGGCGATGTCCTCCGCCGCGCCCTCCTCGCCGCCGTAGGAGGCCATCAGCTTCTGCACCACCGACTGGGCGGAGACCTGGCTGTCGCCGACCGCCGCGTAGAGCGATGCCACGTCGGCCAGGTGCAGATCCCTTGCGATCGCCATCAGCGCGTCCGAGGTGAGCATCCGCTGCAACGGCATGCCCTGCTTGCGCATCGCCTTGACGATCGCGTCCTTGCCGGCCTCGATCGCCTCCTCGCGCCGCTCCTTGTTGAAGTACTGGCGGATCTTGGTGCGGGCGCGCGGACTCTTGACGAAGCCCAACCAGTCCTGCGTCGGGCCGGCCGTCTCGGACTTCGACGTGAAGATCTCGATCACGTCGCCGTTGGACAGCGTCGACTCCAGCGGCACCAGCTTGCCGTTGACCCGCGCCCCGATGCACTTGTGCCCCACCTCGGTGTGCACCGCGTACGCGAAGTCCACCGGCGTCGACCCGGTCGGCAGCGGGATGACGTCACCCTTCGGGGTGAAGACGTACACCTCCTGGCTGGACAGGTCGAAGCGCAGCGCGTCGAGGAACTCGCTCGGGTCGGCCGCCTCCCGCTGCCAGTCCAGCAGCTGGCGCAGCCAGGTCATCTCGTCGATGTGGGCCGGCGGGCCGACGATCTGGGTGCCCTTGTGCTCCTTGTACTTCCAGTGCGCCGCGATGCCGAACTCGGCGGTGCGGTGCATGGCGTACGTGCGGATCTGCATCTCCACCGGCTTGCCGGTGGGCCCGATGACCGTCGTGTGCAACGACTGGTACATGTTGAACTTGGGCATCGCGATGTAGTCCTTGAACCGGCCCGGCACCGGCTGCCAGTTGGCGTGGATGACCCCCAGCGCCGCGTAGCAGTCCCGCACCGTGTCGACCAGGATCCGCACCCCGACCAGGTCGTAGATGTCGTTGAAGTCGCGACCCCGCACGATCATCTTCTGGTAGATCGAGTAGAGGTGCTTCGGCCGGCCGGTCGTCTCCGCCTTGATCTTGGCGGCCTTCAGGTCGGTCTGCACCTTCTGGGTCACCTGACGCAGCAGCGCCTCGCGCTGCGGCTGGTGCTCCCCGATCAGCCGGTTGATCTCCTCGAACCGCTTCGGGAACAGCGTCCCGAAGGCGAGGTCCTCCAGCTCCCACTTGATCGTGTTCATACCCAGCCGGTGGGCCAGCGGGGCGAGGATCTCCAGCGTCTCCTTCGCCTTCTGCTCCTGCTTGGGGCGGGGCAGGAAGGTCAGGGTGCGCATGTTGTGCAGCCGGTCGGCGAGCTTGATCACCAGCACCCGCGGGTCCTTGGCCATCGCCACGACCATCTTGCGGATCGTCTCCGCCTTGGCCGCGTCGCCCAGCTTGACCTTGTCGAGCTTGGTCACGCCGTCGACCAGCAGGGTGACCTCGCCGCCGAAGTCCGCGCGCATCTGGTCGAGGGTGTATTCGGTGTCCTCGATCGTGTCGTGCAGCAGCGCGGCGACCAGGGTGGTGGTGTCCATCCCGAGGTTGGCCAGGATCGTGGCCACCGCGAGCGGGTGGGTGATGTACGGGTCGCCCGACTTGCGGTACTGACCGGAGTGCCAGCGCGCGGCGGTGTCGAACGCCCGCTGGAGCAGCCGCGCGTCCGCCTTGGGGTGGTTCTCCCGATGGGTGGCGATCAGCGGCTCGAGCACCTCGCTGACCTGGGAACTCTGCCAGGGCGCGTTGAACCGGGCCAGGCGGGCCCGCACCCGGCGGCCGGTCGGCGCGTTGGACAGCGCGAAACCGCCGCTCGGCGAGGGGTCACCGTCGGCCGGGAACGGCACCACGACCGCGTCGTCACGCTGGCCGGCAACGTCGGGGGCGACGCCGTCACCGGCGCCCGCCACCCGGGCCGGCGGGTTGATCTTCCGGTCGGTCACCGAGCCGTCAGCGTCGCCTGTCGGGTACACCGTGCCCTCCGCCGGAGGGACGACATCGTGGGACACCGGCCTCCTCACCGCTCGCCGGAAACGCGTCGACCATCCGGTCGACGTCCTCTTCAACCAACCCTGGGGCCGGTGTTGTTCCGTGCCGACAACCCGTGCCGGCCGTTCCTCGCGCCGTCCAGGCAGTGGACCACCCGGTCAGCAAAGGGCAATGCTACCCGCACGGTGGGTGCCCCGCCGCTCCGCCGGACGGACCGCGCCGGGCCCGTCCGGACGGGGTCGGCTCAAACGGTCAGCAGGGCATGGACCGGGCGCCCGGCGAGCTTCCTGCGGCCCTCGAGGAAGCCCAGCTCCAGCAGGACGGTGAAGCCGGCGACCGTGCCGCCGGCCCGCTCGACCAGGTCGAGGGTGGCCTCGGCGGTGCCCCCGGTGGCCAGCACGTCGTCCACCACCAGCACCCGGTGCCCGGCGGTGAAGGCGTCCTGGTGCACCTCGAGGGTCGCCTCGCCGTACTCCAGGGCGTACGAGGCCGAGTACGCCTCGCGGGGCAGCTTGCCCGCCTTGCGCACCGGCACCACGCCGATCCCGGTGGCGTACGCGATCGCGGCGGCGATCACGAAGCCGCGGGCCTCGATGCCGACCACGATGTCGAACGAGTCACGCCCGTGGTACCCGATGATCCCGTCGATCACCTCGCGGAAGACGTCGCCGTCGGCGAAGAGCGGCATCAGGTCCTTGAACATCACCCCGGGCTTGGGGAAGTCCGGCACGTCCAGCACGCGGCTGGCCACCAGCCGGGCGACCTCCGGGCCACTGTCTCCCCGCACGGCGGTGCTGTGGGTCTCCGTCACGGTGATTCCGTTTCCCTTCGATACGACGACGGCGTCCGTCACGCTGCTCGCACAGCATGGCGGACGCCGTCGGCTCAATTCCTACCGGGTGTCCCGGGTCGGTCAGCGCCGTTTCGCGCCACCCGGCCGGTTGCCCCCGCCGCCGCTGGGGCGGCCGCCCCGGGCGCCGGTCGGGCGCTTGCCCGCCGGTCGGGCGCCCACCTTCGGCGCGGAGCCGGCCAGCGCCGCGGTCTCCGGGTCGACCGCCTCGTCCGCGGCCTCGTCGACCGGGCGCGGGGCGCCCTTCGGGGTGATCTCGCCCCGGGCGATGGCGCCCCGGCGGCCCAGCACCCGCTTGTTGTGCGCGTTGATCCGCGGGTCCTGGTTCTTCAGCAGCACCAGCAGCGGGGTGGCCAGCAGGATCGAGGTCAGGAACGCCACCGCCATACCGACGAAGAGCACCAGACCCAGGTCCTTCAGCGTGCCCGCGCCCAGCAGGCCGGCGCCGATGAAGAGCAGACCGCCGACCGGGAGCAGGGCGACCACCGAGGTGTTCAGCGACCGCATCAGGCTCTGGTTCAGGGCGAGGTTGGACGCCTCGCCGTACGTCTGGCTGTTGTTCGCCGTGATGCCGCGGGTGTTCTCCTGGACCTTGTCGAAGACCACCACCACGTCGTAGAGCGCGAAGCCCAGGATGGTGAGGAAGCCGATGATCGTCGACGGGGTGACCTCGAAGCCGACCAGCGAGTAGATGCCGGCGGTGAGGATCAGGTTCATGAACAGCGAGGCGATCGCGGCGGCGGCCATCCGCCACTCGAACCGTAGGACCAGGTAGATCGCCACCACCGCGATGAAGATGATCAGACCGAGCAGCGCGCGCTCGGTGACCTGACTGCCCCACGCCTCGGAGACCCGGTTCTCGCTGATCTGGCCGACTTCGATGCCGAACCGCTCGGCGATCTCGCCCTTGACCGCGCTGGCCTGCTCCGAGCTGAGCTGCCCGGTACGCATCTCGTAGTGCTCGCCGCTGGTGCTGCCGACCTTCTGCGCGGTGACCACCTCGGCGCCGCCGCCCTCGGTCCGCAGGGCGTCGTTGACCTTCGCCTCGGCGTCGTCGAGGGTGCCGACGGTCGCCGGCACCTGGAACGAGTTGCCGCCGGCGAACTCGATGCCCAGGCTGAAGCCGCGCACCGCGAAGCTGAGCACCGCCACCAGCACCAACGCGGCGGCGACACCGAACCAGAGCTTGCGCCGGCCGACGATGTTGAGATCGGCCTCGCCCCGATAGAGGCGGGACGCCAGACCCGTCTTGGCCATCTCAGGCCTCCTTCGCGCGCGGGTTGCGGGGGTTGGCCTGCTCGGCCGACCGGGCGGGCAGGGCCCGGCCGAGGCCGCTGACCCGCGGGGACAGGAACGCCCGGGTGCTGGCGAACATCGTCATGATCGGGTGGCGGAACAGGAAGACCACCACCAGGTCGAGCACGGTCGCCAGGCCGAGCGCGAAGGCGAAGCCCTTCACCGTGCCGACCGAGACGACGTAGAGCACCACGGCGGACATCAGCGTGATCGCGTTCGCCGAAATGATCGTCCGGCGGGCCCGGATCCAGGCGCGCGGCACCGCGCTGCGCGGGCTGCGCCCCTCGCGGATCTCGTCCTTGAGCCGTTCGAAGTAGATGACGAAGGAGTCCGCCGCCACACCCAGTGAGACGATCATGCCGGCGATGCCGGCGAGGGTGAGGGTGAAGCCGATCTGCCGGCCGAGCACCACCAGCGCGCCGAAGACCAGCAGCGCGGAGAGCACCAGGCTCAGGAAGATGACCGAGCCGAGCAGCCGGTAGTAGAAGAACGAGTAGACGATGACCAGCAGCAGGCCGATGCCAGCGGCGAGCAGACCGGCCCGCAGCTGGCTGTCGCCCAGCGTCGCGGTCACGTTCTGCTGCTCCTGGGGCACGAAGGTCACCGGCAGCGCGCCGTAGCGCAGCTGACTGGCCAGCTCGTTGGCCGACGTGCTGTCGAAGCTGCCGCTGATCTGCGAGTCACCGGTCAGCACGCCCTGGATCTCCGGCGACGAGACGATCCCGTTGTCCAGAACGACCGCCACCCGGCACTTGCCGTCCTGACCGAGCGCGGTCTGGTCGCAGGCGCCACCGGTGTTGTTGAACGCCTCGCGGGTCAGCTCGGTCCACTTGCTCTGGCCGCCGCCGGTGAAGTTCAGGCTGACCACCCAGGCGCTGGCCTCGTCGAGCACCGCGTTGGCGTCCTTGACGTCGGTGCCGACCACCTTCGCCACGTCGAGCAGGTACTTGGCCGCGCCACCCTCGCAGGCGACCGCCTGCTGCTTCTCGTCCTTGATCGACGCGGCCGGACGCTTGTCCAGCTGGGCGCAGGTGATGGTCGGAACGTTGAACTGCATCTGCGGGCTCAGCACCGCGATCTCCTGCGGGGAGAGCGCGGCGAACGCCTTGAGCTTCTCCGCCAGCGACGGGTCGGCGGCGAGGTCGGCCGGGGCCTGCAGGCCGCTCGCGGCGGCCCAGGCGGCCGGGCCGACCTTCTTCTCGACGGCCTTGCGCTGCTCCTCGATGCTCTGCGACACCGGCGCGGCGCTGGGCGAGGCGGCCGGCGCGCTCGGCGAGGCCGACGCGGACGGGGTGGCGCTGGCGCTCGGCGCCGGGGCGCCGCCGCCCTGGCCACCGGCGCTCGGCGAGGCGGTCGCCTTCGGCGCGGCGCTGCCGGACGGCTGCGGCGCCGCGCTGCCCGACGGCTGCGGCGAGGCGCTGCCGGACGGGGCCGGCGTCGGGGCCGCCGGAGGGGCGGTGACCGCTCCGCTGCCGTCGGCGGCCTTGAGCACCTTGCGGAAGCGCAGCTCGGCCGCCTCGCCGACCTCGGTCAGGTCGCGGTTCTCACCGGGCAGGGAGATGACGATGTTCCGGTTGCCCTCGGTGACCACCTCGGCCTCGGCCACGCCGTAGGCGTTGACCCGGCTCTCGATGATCTGGCGGGCCTCCTCGAGGTTCGCCGCCGTCGGGGGCTTGCCATCGAGGCTGTTCGTGGCCTCCAGCGTGAGCCGGGTGCCGCCGATCAGGTCCAGGCCGAGCCGGGGCTCCAGCCGGTCCTTCCAGCCGCCGCTGGCGCCGGAGAAGAACACCAAAGAATAGAGGACGACGAAGATGAGCCCGAGTACGGCGAGTTGCCGCCCGGGGCGCATCTGTCCCTGAGGTGGTGCCACGGCTGTCCTGTCTCCCTGTAACGGTCGCGCCGCGGGTGCAGCGGCGGCGAGATCGGACCCGGGGGTCCGGGCCGACGTGCTCTCCACGGACCGGTGCCCGTCGGTCGGCACGGCGTACCGCCGCCGGACCGGGGGCGCCGGTCGGTGCGGGACGCGTGCCGGCCGCGGAGGCCGGCCCAGCTATCCAGTTGTCCTGCCAGGCCCGACCCCTGAAGTAGGGGGCGGGGACGACACTTACTCCTTGACGGCGTCCTCGGTGACCGGCTCGGCCGGCTCGGCGCGCTCCGCCTGGTTGACCACCCGGGCGATGGCCGGGCGGGCGTAGCGGGTCTGCACGCCGGGGGCCACCTCCAGCAGCACGGTGTCGTCGTCCACGCCGGTGACCGTGCCGTAGAGCCCGCCGATGGTGACCACCTCGTCGCCCGGGGAGAGGGTGGACTGCATGGCCTCGGCCTGCTTGCGACGCTTCTGCTGCGGTCGGATCATCATGAAGTACATGACGCCGAAGAGCAGGGCGATCATGATGATCGGCGTGATACCGCCGGCGCCTCCGCCGGAGGCTGCTGCGTAAGGCACGGTGTGCGACCTTCCCATTGGCCTCCGATCCGACGCGGGGCGTCGGAGTGGAGGCGGATTCTCACATCCTGTACAGACCGCGGCGAGTCTAATCCCTGCGCCTGAGAACGCCGAATGCGGTACAGATCACGTTCGGATCACGGCTGATCGGGCGCGGCGGAGAACAGATCGGGCAGCGGAGCGGCCTCGGTGCCAAATGTACCATTTGGTGGCGTACGGCCCAGATGGCGCCAGGCCGCCTCCGTCGCCACCCGCCCCCGGGGCGTGCGCGCCAGCAGGCCGGCCCGGACCAGGAACGGCTCGCAGACCTCCTCGACCGTGTCCGGCTGCTCCCCCACCGCCACCGCCAGGGTGGAGAGGCCGACCGGCCCGCCCCGGAACGAGTCGACCAGCGCGGTCAGCACCGCCCGGTCCAGCCGGTCCAGGCCGAGCGCGTCGACGTCGTACACCGTGAGAGCCGCTCGGGCGGTCTCCAGGGTGACCACGCCGTCCGCCCGGACCTCGGCGAAGTCGCGGACCCGGCGCAGCAGCCGGTTGGCGATCCGGGGCGTGCCCCGGGATCGGCCGGCGATCTCCACCGCCCCCTCCTCGGTGATCGGCACGCCGAGGATCCGCGCCGAGCGGTGCAGCAGCGCCTCCAGATCGGCCGGGGCGTAGAAGTCCAGGTGTGCGACGAAACCGAACCGGTCCCGCATCGGCCCGGTCAGCAGACCGGACCGGGTGGTCGCGCCGACCAGGGTGAACGGCTCGACGTCCAGCGGGATGGCGGTGGCGCCGGGCCCCTTGCCGACCACCACGTCGACCCGGAAGTCCTCCATCGCGCTGTAGAGCAGCTCCTCGGCCGGCTTGGCGATCCGGTGGATCTCGTCGATGAAGAACACGTCGCCCTCGGCCAGGCTGGTCAGGATGGCCGCCAGGTCGCCGGAGCGCTCGATCGCCGGCCCGCTGGTCACCCGGATGCCGGAGCCCAGCTCGGCGGCGACGATGTTGGCCAGGGTGGTCTTACCCAAGCCAGGCGGCCCTGACAGGAGGATGTGGTCCGGCGGGGAGCCGCGCCGCATCGCGCCCTGCAACAGCAGGTCGAGCTGGTCGCGGACCCGGTGCTGGGCGATGAACTCGCCCAGCCGCTTGGGCCGGACGCTGGCCTCCGCGTCCCGCTCGGCGTCGGTGACGTACGCGGAGACCAGACCTTCGTCGCCGGTCATCGGGCCCGGCCCAGCAGCCGGATGGCCTGCTTGAGCAGGACCGACACCGGCGGGGTCTCGCCGTCGACGGTCTCCGCCACCGCGGCCACCGCCTGGTCGGCCTGCCCGGCCGTCCAGCCGAGCCCGACCAGCGCCTGCCGGACCTGCTCGGGCCAGGCTCCACCGGTCACCCCGGCCGCGCCGTCGACGCCGACCGGCACCGGGCCGACCCGGTCGCGCAGCTCCAGGACCAGGCGCTCGGCGCCCTTCTTGCCGATCCCGGGCACCCGGGTCAGGGCGGCGGTGTCCGCGTTGGCGATCGCCTTGCGCACCGCGTCCGGGGTGTGCACGGCGAGCACCGCCTGGGCCAGCCGGGGCCCCACCCCACTGGCGGTCTGCAACAGCTCGAACAGCTGCTTGGCGTCGTCGTCGGCGAAGCCGTAGAGGGTGAGCGAGTCCTCCCGGACCACGAGGCTGGTGGCGAGCCGGGCCGGCTGGCCGACCCGCAGCTCGGCGAGCGTGCCGGGGGCGCACTGCACCGCCAGGCCGACCCCGCCGACCTCCACCACCGCGTGATCCGGACCGGTCGCGGTCACCGTGCCGCGCACGCTGGCGATCATCGAGCTCCTCCTCGTCGTACCCGGTCCGCCGCGGCGGCCAGCTTCGAGCGGGTCCCGCCGCGCCACACGTGACAGATGGCCAGGGCCAGGGCGTCGGCCGCGTCGGCGGGCTTCGGCGGCTCGGGCAGCCGCAGCAGCCGGGTGACCATGGTGGTCATCTGCTTCTTGTCGGCCTGACCGGAACCGGTCACCGCCGCCTTCACCTCGCTCGGCGTGTACGTCTGCACCGGCAGCCCGGCACGCGCCCCGGCCAGCACGGCGATCCCGCTGGCCTGGGCGGTGCCCATCACCGTGCGGAGATTGTGCTGGCTGAAGACCCGCTCCACGGCCACCGCGTCCGGCCGGTGCTCGGCGACCAGCTCGGTCAGCGAGCGGTCCAGGTGCAGCAGGCGCAGCGGCAGCTCGTCGGCGGGATCGGTGTAGACGACGTAGTAGGCGACGAGCGTGCAGGGCCGCCCCGGCACCCCCTCGACCACGCCGACCCCGCACCGGGTCAGCCCCGGGTCGACGCCCAGCACCCGCACGCCGCCTCCTCCCCCAGCCGCCAGCAGTACGTGTGTTCGACACCATACTGGCCCGCCGGGACGGCCGGCGGAGCGGACACGCCGGACGGCCCGACCACCACACAGTCCGGCCCCCGAGTATGTGTCGCCGCCCCATGTGCCGCCGGCCACACAGCTCGTAACTTCTTGCGCCATGACGGCAGAACCCGTGGCGGTCCCCCACGTCGTACGCGTCGACCTCTCCGGTCGTAGCGCCCTGGTGACCGGTGGTGGCAGCGGCATCGGCCGGGCCTGTGCCCTGCGCCTGGCGGAGGCGGGCGCGGCGGTGCTGGTGGTGGACCGCAACGTCGAGGCGGCCAAGGCGGTGGCCGCGGAGGCCGGCGGCCGGGCCGAGGGGGTCGACCTGTCCGACCTGGCGACGGTGGACCGGCTCGACGCCGACGTGGACATCGTGGTCAACAACGCCGGGCTGCAGCACGTGGCACCGGTGCAGGACTTCCCCACCGAGCGCTTCGCCCACCTGCACCGGGTGATGGTGGAGGCGCCGTTCCAGATCATCCGGCGCGCGCTGCCGCACATGTACGCCCAGGGCTGGGGCCGGATCGTCAACATCTCCTCGGTGCACGGGCTGCGCGCCTCGCCGTACAAGGCGGCCTACGTGTCGGCGAAGCACGGCCTGGAGGGGCTGTCCAAGGTGGTCGCGCTGGAGGGGGCCGCGCACGGGGTCACCGCCAACTGCATCAACCCGGCGTTCGTGCGCACCCCGCTGGTGGAGAGCCAGATCGCCGACCAGGCCGCCAGCCACGGCATCGGCGAGGACGAGGTGGTCGAGAAGATCATGCTGGCCCGGGCCGCGATCAAGCGGCTGATCGAGCCGGAGGAGGTCGCCGAGCTGCTGGCGTACCTCTGCTCCCCGCCGGCGGCCTTCATCACCGGCGCCTCGATCGCCCTCGACGGGGGCTGGACGGCGAGCTAGTGGTTGCCCGCACAATGAGCGTCATGTCGTCACCCGTCGAGTTCCTCGAGCTGCTCGCCCGGGAGGCGGCGGCGGTCGAGTTCGAGGGCCCGCTGGTGGCCGCCCGCGCCGCCGGGCTGCCCGCCGACCGGCTGGCCGAGCTCGAACACGCCAAGGTGCTCGCGCTGCGGGTCCGCGGGCTGCTGGAGCGGCGCCGCCGCCGGGAGACCGAGCTCTCCGGCCTGTACGACACGGCCAGCGACCTGGCCGGCCTGCGCGACGTCGACGACGTGCTGCGGGCGATCGTGCACCGGGCCCGGCACCTGCTCGGCGCCGACGTCGCCTACATGACGCTCAACGACGACGAGCGCGGCGACACCTACATGCGGGTCACCGACGGCTCGATCTCGGCGAAGTTCCAGCGGCTGCGGCTGGAGATGGGCGACGGGCTCGGCGGCCTGGTGGCCCAGACCGGCACCCCGTACGTGACCGCCAACTACCAGGAGGACGAGCGCTTCCACCACACCGGTGAGATCGACACCGGGGTCGGCGAGGAGGGCCTGGTGGCGATCCTCGGGGTGCCGCTGCGGCTCGGGTCGAGCGTGATCGGGGTGCTCTACGCGGCGAACCGGTCAGCCCGGCCGTTCGCCCGCGAGGAGGTGTCCCTGCTGGTGTCCCTCGCGGCGCACGCCGCGGTGGCGATCGACACCGCCCGGCTGCTCGCCGAGACCCGTTCCGCGCTGGCCGAGCTCTCCTCGGCGAACACCACCATCCGGGCGCACAGCAGCTCGGTGGAGCGGGCCGCGGCGGCGCACGACCGGATGACCGCGCTGGTGCTGCGGGGCGGCGGGATGGAGGACGTGGCCTCGGCGGTCACCGACGTGCTCGGCGGGGCGCTGCTGGCGCTGGACGCCGAGGGGCGGCTGCTGGCCCGGGTGGGCGAGATCGAGGCGCCGGACCGGGCCGACCTGGTGGAGGCGGTGGCGGCGTCGCGTACCGAGGGGCGCAGCGTGCGCCGGGGCCCGCTCTGGTACGCCGCGGTGGTCGCCGGGACGGAGAACCTGGGCGCGCTGGTGCTGCGTCCCGACGACGAGCTGGTCGACGCCGACCAGCGGATCCTGGAGCGGGCGGCGCTGGTCACCGCGCTGCTGCTGCTGTTCCGCCGTACCGTGGCCGAGGCGGAGGGGCGGGTCCGGGGTGAGCTGCTCGACGACCTGATCGCCCGCCCGCTGCGGGACACCGACGCGCTGCGCAGCCGGGCCCGCCGGCTCGGGGTGGACCTGGACGCGCCGCACGTGCTGGTGGCGGTCGGCGACGACGCGATCGCCGCGACCGGGTCAGCCCGGCTGCGAATGCTCTCCTGGGCCACCACGTACGCGTCGACCCGGGGCGGCCTGGCTGCGGCGCGCGACGGCCGGGTGGTGCTGATGCTGCCGGGCCGGGACGCCGGTGGCAGCGCCCGGGCGGTGGCCCGGGACCTGTCCCGGGTGACCGGCCGTCCGGTGACCGCCGGGGCGAGCGGCCCGGCGTCCGGTCCGACGACGCTGGCCGCCACCTTCACCGAGGCGGACCGCTGCCTGACCGCGCTCGGCGCGCTGGGCCGCACCGGCGAGGGGGCCAGCACGGCCGAGCTGGGCTTCGTCGGCCTGCTGCTCGGCACGGTGGGCGACCGGGGCGAGCGGGACGTGGCCCGGTTCCTGGACGCCACGGTGGGGCCGGTGGTCGACTACGACGCGCGGCGCGGCACGGCCCTGGTGAAGACGCTGGAGGCGTACTTCGGGGTGGGTGGCAGCCTGGCCCGGGCGGCGGAGCAGTTGCACGTGCACGTCAACACGGTGACCCAGCGGTTGGAGCGGGTCGGGCAGCTGCTCGGCGCGGACTGGCAGAAGCCGGAGCGGGCGCTGGAGGTGCAACTGGCGCTGCGCCTGCACCGGCTGCGTACGCCGTCGGGCTGAGCCCGGAGCCGCACCCGCGGGGCATGCTCAGCGGGCCCGGATGCCCTCCAGCACGCCATCGACGATCTGCTCGGGCAGCACCCGGTCGTCGAGCTCCGGATTCCAGCGCAGCACCCGCTGCACCAGCATCGGCCCGGTGAGCAGCGCCATCGTCACCTCGACGTCGAGATCCGCCCGGAGCTCGCCCTCGCGGATCCCGCGCCGCAGCACCTCGCGCATCAGCTTCCGGCGCGGCTGGATGATGTTCTGGTAGAGCTGGAAGTGGTCCGGGCTGCGGTTCACCTCGGGCACCAGGCAGGGCATGATCTTGGCGGCCCGGGGGTCGATGTTCTGCCCGACCGCACCGACCAGCAGCACCAGGTCGTCCCGGACGGAGTGCCCGGCCGGCTGGGGCATGATGCCCTTGAGCCGGCGCAGCGCGTCGAGCAGCAGCGCGTCCTTGCCCGGCCAGCGCCGGTAGATGGTGGCCTTGCCGACCCCGGCTCGGGCGGCGATCGCCTCGATCGACAGCGCCTCGATGGTGCTGCCCTCGGCGAGCAGGTCGAGGGTGGCCTCGACGATGGCCTCGTCCGCGCGGACGCTCCGCGGTCGCCCGGGCGACCGCGGAGCATCGCCGGTGGAAGTCATGTCAGCCATTGTCCCCGAACCTATGCGGTTCCGGCCAACTCCCGTTCACCGACCACGGGTGTGGTGGCGGGGCCGGCGTCGGTGCGACGCGGCATCCAGCGCAGCGCGATGAGGATGCCGAGGGCGGCCACCACCGCGGAGAGCGCCGCCGCCCAGTGCATGGCCGAGACGAAGGCGTCGTTGGCCGCCGCGATCAGCTTCGGCGCCGCCGGCCCCAGCTGGCCCGCTGCGGCGTACGCCCCGGACACCGACTCGTTGGCTGCCTCCCGGGCCGGTGCGGGCAGCCCGTCGACCGCCGAGGCGATGTCCTCCCGGTAGACCGCGGAGAGGACCGAGCCGAGCACGGCCACGCCCAGCGCGCCGGCAACCTGCCGGATCGTGTTGCTGACCGCCGAGCCGACGCCGGCCTTCTCCCGGGGCAGTGCCGACATGATCGACTCGGTGGCCGGCGGCATGATGTTGGCCATCCCGGCGCCCTGGAGGAAGAAGGCCACCAGCACCACCCAGATCGGCGTGGCGGCGTCGACGAAGGCGAACGCGGCCAGCGCCACCGTGGTCAGGGCGAGCCCCACCCCGGCGACCGCCCGGCCCCCGTACCGGCGGACCATCGTGGCGCTGCGCGGGGCGAAGATCAGCTGGGCGCCGGCGAACGGCAGGAAGAGCAGGCCGGTCTCCAGCGGGCTGTAGCCGCGGACCAGTTGCAGGTAGAACGAGCTGAAGAACATCACGCCCATGGCGGCGAAGAAGACCAGGCCGACGATCGCCACCGGGGCGGCGAAGCGCGGTACCCGGAACAGCCGGACGTCCAGCGACGGGTGGTCACTGCGCCGCTCGTGGGCGACGAACCAGGCCAGCACCGCGAGGCCGCCGACGACGGCGGCCCAGACCACCGGGCGGTCGAAGCCGTGCTCCCCGCCGTCGATGATGCCGTAGGTCAGGGCGACCAGGCCGACCACCGAGAGCAGCACGCCGAGCAGGTCCACCCGGCCCGGTTCGGGGTCACGGGACTCGGGCACCAGGAGGGCCACCAGCACCACGCCGGCCGCGACCACCGGCACGTTGATCAGGAAGACCGAGCCCCACCAGTAGTGCTCCAGCAGCGCGCCGCCGAGGATCGGGCCGATCGCCACGGCGAGGCCGACCGCGCCGGCCCAGATGCCGATCGCCCGGCCCCGCTCCCAGGGGTCGAAGACGTTGGAGATGATCGACAGCGTGACCGGCATGATCGCCGCGCCGCCGATCCCCATCAGGGCGCGGGCCGCGATCAGCTGGCCGGGACTCTGGGCGTACGCCGACAGCAGTGACGCCAGGCCGAAGAGCACCAGACCGATCAGCAGGAACCGCCGACGCCCGGCGCGGTCGCCGAGGACGCCGAAGGTGAAGAGCAGCCCGGCGAAGACCAGCGTGTAGGAGTTGATCGCCCATTCCAGCTCACCCTGGCTGGCGCCGAGGCCGTGCACCGGGTCGGCCAGGGTGCGCAGGGCCACGTTGAGGATGGTGTTGTCGAGGACGACGACGAGCAGGCTGATCACCAGCACGCTGAGGATCGCCCACCGCCTCGGATGTCCGGTGTTCTCGTGCGGTTGCATGTGGCCTGGTTCTCCCCCCGGCTCACCCGCGTCGTGAAATACGATACGGGGCAGACTCGTAACGTGCTGAGCGTAGGGCGCAGGGTTTCGATACGGAACCGAATCGTATCGTATGTGTCCGGCGTCACGCGCAACTTCCCGATCCTCGCCCGAACCTCGGACACTTTCGACTCTCCCCGATACCGCCGCTTCGCCGGTCGGTGGCTCTGCACGGGCCGCACCGCGTCCGGCGGCAGCAACTCTTCACGAACGAGCCACGTCCTCGCCGATCGCGGGGAAGCGGACGGCAGCGGGCAGGAGATCAGCAAGGAGCGCGGCAGGCGGCCGGGGCGGCGGCGAAGCTGATGAGGCGTACCGAGGGGGCGGGAGGGGCAGGCGTGCAGCCCGAGGCTCGTGCTCGACGGCGATCTCGCTGGCGGTGTGCCGCGCAGCGCCCCCAGCAGCGGCACGTGTGGGAACGGGCGCAAGCAGCGCTGGGCCGGGTCCACGCGCGGGTGGCGAACCTGCGCCGCGACGGCCTGCACAAGCTCACCACCCGCCTCGCCACCACCTACGGCACAGTCGTGGTCGAAGACCTCAACGTCGCCGGGATGCTGCGTAACCGGCGGCTGGCCCGGCGGATCGCCGACGCCGGCTTCGCCGAGATCCGCCGGCAACTCGCCTACAAGACCCTGTGGTACGGCGGCCACCTGGTGGTGGCCGACCGTTGGTACCCCTCCTCGAAAACGTGCTCAGGCTGCGGCGCGGTGAAAACCAAACTGGCCCTGTCCGAACGCACCTACACCTGCACCACCTGCGGCCTGGCCCTGGACCGCGACGTCAACGCCGCACGGAACCTGGCCGCCCTGGCAGCCACCGTCGCCGGGAGTGGCCCGGAGACGCGAAACGGACGCGGAGCCGACCGTAAGACCCCACCCGCGGGGCTGGTGGGCTGTGAAACGTCAACCCGGCACCGCCACCGCGGACAAGACCGGGACCGTCCCACCGCAAGGAAGGACATCCAATCATGTGCTTACTTCCTGCTACATGAGAGGAAACGGTTCGCTGGGACGGCGCGGTTCGGTTCGGATGCGCCGTCGGCGCGGTTATCTGCGCCGGGCGGCCAGCCAGCGGAGCGCGAGCGCGGCGACGCTGCCCCACACGCCGCGCCGGAACAGCAGCACGACGAGGACGAAGATCCCGCCGGTGACCAGGCCGATCGCCTCGAATCCGGAGAACGACAACCAGTCCTCCAGCCGGACCACGATCGCCGCGCCGAGCACCCCGCCCCAGAGCGTGCCGATCCCGCCGAGCACCACGACGATGACCGCCTTGCCGGAGGTGGTCCAGTGCAGCACGTCGAGGGAGACGAAACGGTGGCCCACGGCGAAGAGCCCGCCGCCGAGCCCGGCGATGAAGCCGGAGAGCACGAACGCGGTCAGCTTGTACCGGTGCACCGGATAGCCGAGCGCCCGGGCCCGGGCCGGGTTGTCCCGGATGCCGACCAGCACCCGGCCGAACGGCGAGTGCACGATCCGCCAGGCGGCGGCCAGGCCGAGCACCACGATCGGCAGGATCGCGTAGTAGAAGTAGTAGTCGTCGGTCAGGTCCACCCCGAAGAACGAACGGGGCACGCCCTGCAGGCCGTTCTCGCCCCGGGTGACCGAACGCCACTCGTTGGCCACGTAGTAGACCATCTGCGCGAAGGCCAGGGTGACCATCGCGAAGTAGATGCCGGTCCGCTTCACCGCCAGGTAGCCGATCGGCAGCGCGAGCAGCGCCGCGGCGAGCGCCCCGGCCAGCACCGCCGCCGGGAAGGGCAGCCCGGCGTGGATCGCGACGAGGCCGGTGACGTACGCCGAGGTGCCCCAGAACGCCGCGTGCCCGAAGGACATCAGCCCGGTGAAGCCGAGCAGCAAGTCCACCGAGACCGCGAAGAGCGCCCAGCAGAGAATGTCCACCGCCACCGCCGGGTAGAGCCCGTTCGGCAGCCACAGCGCGGCGGCCAGACCGGCGGCGAGCAGCGCGTACCGGACCCAGCCGGGTGCCCGGGTCACGGCGACCATCCCGGACCGCGGCGCCGGTCGGGCCGCCTCAGCCGGGGTGTCGACGGTGCTGGTCATGCCGGTGCCTCCTCACGGCCGAACAGCCCGGCCGGCCGCCAGAGCAGCACGGCGGCCATCACGACGAAGACGATCGTCTGGGACACGATCGGGAAGTCGGAGAGGTACGCCTCCCCCCACGCCTGGACCAGGCCGATGCCGAAGCCGGCGGCGACCGAGCCGAAGATGGAGCCGAGACCGCCGATCACCACCACCGCGAAGACCACGATGATCAGGTCGGCGCCCATCAGCGGGTTCACCGCCCGCATCGGCGCGGCGAGCACCCCGGCCAGGCCGGCCAGGCCGATGCCGAAGCCGAAGACCGGGGTCACCCAGCGCCCGACGTCGATGCCGAGGGCCCGGGTCAGCTCGGGCCGCTCGGTGGCGGCCCGCACCACCATGCCGACCCGGGTACGGCTGAGCGCCCACCAGACCGCGACGCAGAGCAGCACCGTGAAGCCGAGGATGAAGACCCGGTACGTGGGGAAGTCGAAGAGCCCGAAGTCGATCGAGCCGCTGAGCGCGGCCGGGGTGGCGTACGGGCTGGACTGGACCCCGTACCGGGTCTTCACCAGGTCCTGGAGGATGAGCGTCAGGCCGAAGGTAAGCAGAAAGTTGTAGAGCGGGTCGAGCCGGGTGAGCCGGTGGATGGCGGCCCGCTCCAGCGCCATGCCGAGCAGGCCGAGACCGACCGGCATGATCACCAGCGCCGCCCAGAACGGCACGCCCGCCTCGGTGAGCAGCACGTACGCCCCGAAAGCGCCGAGCATGTAGAAGGCGCCGTGGGCGAAATTGACCACCCGCAGCATGCCGAAGATGACCGCGAGCCCGAGGGCGAGCAGGGCGTAGAACGCCCCGCTCACCAGCCCGTTGAACGTGTTCTGCGCGAAGCCTGACATGTGTCCGTCACATCTTGCAGTCGGCCGAGGGCGTCCGGAACGCCTCGGCGGCGGGGATGGTCTTGAGCACCTTGACGTAGTCCCACGGCTCGGTCACCTCGGACTGCGGCTTCACCTGGGCCAGGTACGCGTCGTGGATGACCCGGTGGTCCTCGGCGCGGATCTTGCCGTTGCGCAGGAAGACGTCGTTGACGCTCTTGCCCTCCAGCCCCTTCACCACGGTGTCCGCGTCGTCGGTGCCGGCGGCCTGCACCGCCTCCAGGTACTGCATGGCGGCGGAGTAGTTGGCCGCGTGCGCGAAGGACGGCCGGGTGCCGGTCTCCTTCTGGAACCGGTCGGCGAACTCGCGGTTCTGCTGGTCGAAGTTCCAGTACCAGGCGTCGGTGTAGGTGGTGCCGGCCAGCGCGGCCGGGGTCAGCGAGTGGATGTCGGTGATGAACATCAGGCCCACGGCGAGCCCGACGCCCTTCTCCCGGAGCTTGAACTCGTTGTACTGCTTGACCACGTTGACCAGCTCCGCGCCAGCCTGCATGGTGCCGAGCACCTGCGGCTTCGGGTTCAGCGTCGGCGCCTTGAGCAGGAACGTCGAGTAGTCGCCGGTGGTGTTCGGGAACGGCGCGCCGTCCTTGCCGACCACCGTCCCGCCGGCCTGCTGGATCGCGGCGGAGAAGCTCTTCTCCATGTCCTGACCGAAGGCGTAGTTCGGGTACAGGATGTACCAGTTCTTGCCGACCTGCTCGGTGGTGGTCTTCCCGGTGCCGTTGGCCAGCATGTACGTGTCGTAGGCGTAGTGGAACGTGTACTTGTTGCAGCTCTTGCCGGTCAGTTCGGTGGTCGCCGCGCCGATGTTGAAGTAGAGCTTCTTCTTCTCCTTCGCCACGTCGGCGACCTTCAGCGCGGCCGAGGAGGTCGGCACGTCGAGGATCAGGTCGACGCCCTTGCGGTCGTACATCTCCTGGGCCTTGGCGTTCGCCACGTCCGGCTTGTTCTGGTGGTCGGCGGTCTGCACGGTGATGTCGGTGGTCACCGCCTTGTCGCCGTACTTCGCCTTGAAGTCGGCGATGGCCATCTCCGCGGCCTTCACCGAGTTCTTGCCGGACAGCTCCGAGTAGGCCCCGGACTGGTCGTTGAGGACCCCCAGCACGATCTTGTCGCCGGTCAGCTTCTGGTCGCCGCCGGACTGCGGACCGCCGCCGCCACAGCCGGTCGCCAGCAGCACCGCCGCCGCCGACGCGGCCACACCCACGCTCCTACGCATGTCCATCCCTTTCGTACCGCACGGGCACCGCGCGGGTCAGCCGTCAAAAATTCAGATCCCCAGGTACGCCAGCAGCTCGCGCTCCCGCGAGCGGACCTCGGAGTTGTCCATCGCCTCCACGACGCGCCCCTCGGCCAGCAGGTAGTGCCGGTCGGCGACGCTGGTGGCGAAGTGCAGGTTCTGCTCGACCAGCAGCACGGTCACGCCGTGCTTCTTGGCCTCCCGCAGCAGGTCGCCGACCTGCTGCACGAGCAGCGGCGAGAGCCCCTCGGTGGGCTCGTCGCAGAGCAGCAGCCGGGCGCCCATCCGCAGCACCCGGGCCAGCGCGAGCATCTGCTGCTCGCCGCCGGAGAGCATGGTCGCCGCCGAGTCGCGCCGCTGCCAGAGGGCGGGGAACGCCTCGTAGACCCGGTCGAGGGGCCACGGGTCGGGGCCGACCCGGGGCGGCAGGGTGAGGTTCTCGGTGACGGTGAGGGTGGCGTACGCGCCGCGGTCGTCGGGGACCCAGCCGAGCCCGAGCCGCGCCCGCTTGTACGCCGGCAGCCTCGTGACGTCCCGGCCGTCCAACTCGACGGTACCGCGCTGGCCGGGGTGCAGCCCCATCACGCAGCGCAGCAGGGTGGACTTGCCGGCGCCGTTGCGGCCGACCAGGGTGACCACCTCGCCGGCGGCGACGTCCAGGGTCACCTCCCGCAGCACCTGCGCCTCGCCGTAGAACGCGGAGAGGTTCTCAATGCGCAGCATCAGCGGCTCCCAGGTATGCGGTGATGACCCGCTCATCGGCGCGGACCTGCTCGTACGGGCCCTCGACCAGGACCTTGCCGGCCTGCAGGACGGTGACGGTGTCGGCGAGCCGGCCGACGACGCTCATGTTGTGCTCGACCATCACCACGGTCCGGCCGGTGCGGACCCGGGCGATCAGCTCGACGGTGCGGTCGACGTCCTCCAACCCCATCCCCGCGGTCGGCTCGTCGAGCAGCAGCACCTTCGGGTCCAGGGCGAGGGCGATGGCCAGCTCCAGGGCCCGCTTGCGCCCGTACGCGAGGACTTCCGCCGGGGCCTCGGCGAGGGCGCCGAGGCCGACCATGTCCAGCAGTTCCCCGGCCCGGTCCCGGTAGCGGTCCATCAGCTTCGCCGAGCGCCAGAACCGCCAGCCCAGCCCGCTCGGGCTCTGCAACGCCAGCTCGACGTGCTCGCGGGCGCTCAGCTGCGGGAAGAGGCTGGTGATCTGGAACGACCGGGCCACGCCCAGCCGGCAGACCTGTTCGGGCGGCAGGCCGGTGATGTCCCGGCCGGCCAGCTCGATCCGCCCCGAGGACGGCGGCAGGAAGCCGGTGAGCAGGTTGAACAGGGTGGTCTTACCGGCGCCGTTCGGGCCGACCAGCGCGTGCACGCTCTCCGGCGCGATGTCCAGGTCGACGTCGTCGACCGCCCGGAAGCCCCGGAAGTCGCGGGTCAGCCCGCGGGCCGACAGGAGCGCTTGCCCGGCCATCGCCTCATCCTCCGCAGGTCACCGGCGACGACCGGGTCGGTGACTGGGGTCACAGGGCCGTCGCGTGGAGGAAACCTACGGCGGGTCGCCAGAGTCGAGCCATGTCGGCACCACACACATTCCGACCGGTCGACGCGGGGCCAGCGTACATGGTCGTTCCCTCGAGGGCACTCGGACGGCATCGACGGTGATCAGCGAACGCTGTCCGTGACCGCTCCCATGTGGTCCGGCCACCTGCCGCCGCCCCGCCTCGGGGTGCCGGACCGCCAGGGTCGGGCCGGGGCGACGCCTCATCCGGCTGGACGGCTACGCCACGCTGGTCGTGGCGCTCCGCCCGCCGGCCGGCTGACCCGGTGGCCGCGCCGCCCGGGGGCGGCGCGGCGGTCCCGGTCAGTCCGGAAAGGTGACCACCCAGCGGGCGCCCTCGCCCCGGGCCAGCCGGTCGAACGCGGCCGGCGCCTCGTCGAGGGAGATCAGTCCGCTGATCAACGGGCTGAGGTCCAGCGTCCCGTCGGCGACCTCGCGGGCCAGTGCCGGCACCTCGCGGTCGGGATCGGACGAGCCGTACACCGAGGAGCGCAGCGTCCGGGCGGAGTGGAAGATGTCCAGCGCGGCGAGGCTGACCAGGTCGTCCTTCGCGCCCATGCCGACCACGGTGACCGCTCCCCCGCGCCGGGCCAGCCGCCAGGCCGTCCGGATGGTGGCGGCCCGGCCGACGCACTCGACGGCGTGGTCGACGCCGCGCCCCTCGGTGAGCGCCCGTACCTGCTTCGACAGCCGGTCGTCGGGGACGAGGAAGTCGGTGGCGCCGGCGGCCAGGGCGAGGTCCCGCTTGGCCTCGGCCACGTCGATCGCGACGATCGGGCCGGCGCCGGCGGCCCGGGCGGCGGTGAGCACGGAGAGCCCGACCCCACCCAGGCCGATCACCGCGACCGACTCCCCGGCGGCCACCCGGGCGGTGTTACGGACCGCGCCGGTGCCGGTGAGCACCGCGCAGCCGAGCAGGGCGGCCCGCTCCGGCGCCAGCTCGCCGGGGACTGCGACGACCGCCGCCTGGGGCACCACCACCTCCTCGGCGAACGCACCCAGGCCGAGCGTGACGTGCAGCGGGGTGCCGTCGGCCATCTCGCCGCGCGGCACCGCGGGGGTGGTGTTGGCGGCGCAGAGCCAGGGTTCGCCGTGCCGGCAGAACCAGCAGCGCCGACAGGCCGGCGCCCAGTTGAGCACCACCTGCGTGCCAACCGGCACCCGGGCGCCGGGGCCGGCCTCGGCGACCACGCCGGCCGCCTCGTGGCCGAGCACCAGCGGGTACGCCGGGGCGAGGGTGCCGTTGACCATGGACAGGTCGGAGTGGCAGACCCCGGCGGCGCGGATGCGGACCCGCAGCTCGCCGGGGCCGGGCGCGGGCAGGCGCACCTGCTCGACCCGCAGCGGCGCGCCGGGGCCGCGGGCGACCAGCGCCCTCACCGCTGGATCGCCTTGATCTCGCGGAACTCGTCGATCCCGTGGGCGCCGAGCTCCCGGCCGAGGCCGGACTGCTTGTAGCCACCGAACGGGGCGAGCGGGTTGAATGCGCCGCCGTTGACGTCCACCTGGCCGGTACGCAGCCGCCGGGCGACCGCGAGGGCGCGGTCCGGGTCGGCGGACCACACCGCGCCGGCCAGGCCGTAGCGGGAGTTGTTGGCGATGGCCACCGCCTCGTCGTCGTCGGCGAACGGGATGACCGCGAGCACCGGACCGAAGACCTCCTCCTGGGCCAGTTCGCTGTCCGGGTGCACGTCGGCGAGGACGGTGGGCGCGACGAAGTGTCCGCGCGACGGCAGCGCGGCGTGCGGGCCGCCGGCGACGAGCCGGGCCCCGCCGGAGAGGGCCCGGTCCACGAAGCCCCGGACCCGTTCCGCCTGGGCGGCGGAGACCAGCGGGCCGAGCCGGGTGGCCGGGTCGAACGGATCCCCCGGCCGGTACGCCCCGACAGCCCGGGCGACGAGGTCGAGCGCCTCGTCGTACCGGCTCCGGTGGACCAGCATCCGGGTCCAGGCGGTGCAGGTCTGCCCGGAGTTGAGCAGCGCGTTGCCCACCCCGACCTTGACCGCGGTGGGCAGGTCGGCGTCGGCGAGGATCAGGTTGGCCGACTTGCCGCCGAGTTCGAGGGCGACCCGGGCGATCCGGTCGGCGGCGAGGTGGGCGATCCGCCGGCCGGTGGCGGTGGAGCCGGTGAAGGAGACCAGGTCGACGTCGGGGTGGGCGGCGAGGGCCTCGCCGACCACCGGCCCGGTGCCGGGCACCAGATTGACCACGCCGGCCGGCAGCCCGGCCTCGGCGACCGCGTCGAAGAGCAGGTACGCCGTCAGCGGGGTGAGCTCGCTGGGCTTGAGCACCACGGTGCAGCCGGCGGCCAGGGCGGGGGCGGCCTTGGCGACGACCTGGTGCAGCGGGTAGTTCCACGGGGTGATCGCGCCGACCACGCCGATCGGTTCGCGGACGACGAGGGAGTTGCCGACGGTCTCCTCCACCGGCGGGCGGCCGGCCAGCTCGACCATGGAGCGCAGCACGGTCAGCGGCAGCCCGGTCTGCACCCGGGCGGCGAGCTTGAGCGGGGTGCCGAGTTCCAGGGCGACGGTCCGGGCGATGTCGTCGGCCCGGGCGGCCAGCGCGGCGTGCAGCCGGTCCAGGTGGGCGGCCCGCTCGGCCGGGTCGGTGGCCGCCCAGCCGGGGAAGGCGGCCCGGGCGGCGGCGACGGCCCGGTCCACGTCGGCCGGGGCGCCGGCCGGGACCTGCCCGACGATCTCCCCGGTGGCCGGGTTCTCCACGGCGATCGTGTCGCCGTCGGACGGGTCGACCCAGCCGCCGTCGACGTACAGGTGCCGGCGGACCAGGAGCGCGGGGGGCGCGGCGGCGAGATCCATGTCGTCCTTCGGGGGTGAGGAAACTAGCGCTGGGAGTTTTGACGCTACTCCGAACGGCCGGTCGGCTCCACCGCTGCGGCGCCGCGCGCGTGCTCGGCGACCAGGCCGTGCAGCAGCGCGTCCAGGCCGAGCGCGAAGGCGCCCTCGTCGACGCTGCGCTGGTGCTCGGCGAGCCGGTGCGCCTGGCGCAGGTGCGGGTAGTGCGCGGCGTACAGCTCGGGGTCCTCGACGAAGCCGCGGGCGAACGAGCCGAGCGCCGATCCGGCGACGAAGTACCGCAGCGCGGCGCCGACGTGGGTGGCCCGGGCCGGCGGCCAGCCGGCCTTGACCAGCGCGCCGTAGACGGCGTCCGCCATGGACAGCGCGGCCGGCCGTCGCCCCGGTCCCTGGGCCAGGTACGGCACGACGTTGGGGTGCGCGGTGAGCGCCTGCCGGTACGACCAGGCCCACCGGCGCAGCGCCTCCGGCCAGTCGTGGCGGACGAAGAAGCTGGTGTCCACGGTGGCGGTGACGCTGTCGGCGACCGCGTCGAGGATGGCGTCCCGGTTGGCGAAGTGGTTGTAGAGCGACGGCCCCCGCACGCCGAGCGTGGCGGCCAGCCGTCGGGTGGAGAACGCGGCCAGCCCGCCGGCGTCGATCAGCGCCAGGGCCGCGGTGACGATCCGCTCCCGGGTGAGCACGGGTTGCCGGGGTCGGGGCACGTCGGCTCCTCGGGGGTCTGGACGCCACAAAACTTACACCGCTAGTTTAAGCGGAGACGGCAGCGCGACGGCGGAAGGATCGGCATGGACTTCTCACTGAGCGACGAGGAGCGGGCGGTCCGGGGCACCGTCCGGTCGTTCATCACCCGGGAGGTGATGCCGCTGGAACAGGAGGTGCTGCGCCGCGAGCGGGCGCACCAGCCCGGCCTGGAGCGCAGCGAGCTCCGGGAGCTCCAGCAGAAGGCGAAGAAGTTCGGCTTCTGGGGGCTGGCCACCCCGGAGGAGTGCGGCGGGATGGACCTGCCCGCGGTCATGCAGTCGCTGATCTGGACCGAGCTGGGCCGTACCTTCGTGCCGTTCCGCTTCGGCGGCGAGGCGGACAACATCCTCTTCCACGCCACCGAGGAGCAGAAGCGCGAGTTCCTGATCCCGACCATCGAGGGGGAACGAATCTCCTGCTTCGCGATCACCGAACCGGGGGCCGGCTCGGACGCGGCGAACATCCGGCTCTCCGCCCGCCGGGACGGCGACGACTGGGTCCTCGACGGCGAGAAGACCTTCATCACAGGAGGCAACGACGCGGACTTCGCGATCGTGGTGGCGGTGACCGACCGGGAGAAGGGCGCCCGCAACGGCGGCGCGACCGCCTTTCTGGTGGACCGGGCGATGGGCTGGCGCTCGGAGTTCATCCAGACCATGGGCGAGGGTGGCCCGGCGTCGCTGATCTTCGACGGCATCCGGGTGCCGCACCGCAACATCCTCGGCGAGGTCGGTCAGGGCTTCACGCTGGGCATGGAGTGGATCGGCAAGGGCCGGTACACCATCCCCTCCCACGCGATCGGTATCGCCGAGCGGGTGCTGCAGATGGCCATCGACCAGGCCAACACCCGGGAGACCTTCGGCGCGAAGATCGGCACGAACCAGGCCATCCAGTGGATGATCGCCGACTCGGAGACCGAGCTGGAGGCTGCCCGCTGGCTGGTGCTGCGCTCCGCCTGGACGGTCGACCAGGGACTGGACGCCCGGCACGCCGCCTCGATGGGCAAGCTCTACGGAGCCGGCATGGTCAACCGGGTGGTGGACCGGGTGCTGCAGATCCACGGCGGGATGGGCTACACCCGGGAGCTGCCGATCGAGCGCTGGTACCGGCAGGTGCGGCTGTACCGGATCTTCGAGGGCACCGACGAGATGCAGCGGCTGATCATCTCCCGCGACCTGCTGCGCGGGTACACGAAGATCGGCGGCCATCTGGCCTGAGGCCGGGCGGCCCCGACTCGGCGGGGATGGCCGCGAGAGGTCACGGCGTCGCGGGCCCGGGCCGCTACCGAATGTTGGCGGTGTGGCCCAGCGAGTAGCGGCCGGGCTGTGGCCAGACCGTCAGCCCGTGCGGGCCCCGACCCACCGGAATCCGCGCGAGGAGTCTGCCGTCCGCGGTGCTGAGCGCGTAAACCTCGTCGTGGTAGCGGCCGGAGAGCCAGAGCACCCGGCCGTCCGCGGCGAGCCCGCCCATGTCCGGGCTGCCGCCGCCGGGGATCCGCCAGGTGGTGGTGGGCTTCAGCGTGGCGAGGTCGAGCACAGTGATGGTGCCCGCGTCCCGGTTGGTGACGTACCCGAGCCGACCGTCCCGGCTGAAGTAGATGCCGTGTGCCCCGCGCCCCGTCGGGATGAACCCGGTCTGCCTGGTGGCCCGGCCGTCGAAGACGTAGACGCCGTGGGCACGCATGTCGGCGACGAGGAAGTGCCGCCCGTCCGGGGTGAGCCGGGTGTCCTGCGGCATCCCGTCGGGCGCACGGGGCAGCGGGAACTCCCGCAGGTTGCCGAGCGTGGCGGTGTCCAGCACGAGCATCCGGTTGGCAAACTCGCAGCTCCACAGCATTGTTTTGCCGTCGGCGGAGTAGTCCATGTGGTTGATGCCGCCGCACTGCGGGAACCGGACCGACCGTGTGCGGCGCCAGGTCCGCGGGTCGTAGAGGTCCAGCCGCTGGTACGCCTCGGCGACCACGATCGCCTCCCGGCCGTCCGGCGTGAAGTAGAGGTTGTAGACGTCCTGCAGGTTGACAAACCGCCCCGGTCGGCCGGTCCGCGGATCGACCGGCACCACCCCACCGTCGGGGATACGGCTGGACGCGACGTAGAGCGTGCGCAGGTCGTACGACGGCACAACGTGCTGCGGTTCGGGACCGCCCGGAAACTTCGCCACCACCTTGTAGGTGGCGGGGTCGATCACCCACACGTCGTTGCTGTTGGTGTTCGGCACGTACACCAGGGCTCGGTCGCCACGCACGGCCTCGCTGAGCATGCCCGGCCCCGCATCGGCGTAGACGTTGCCGGCCACGGGCATGCCGGGGAGCAGCGGGCCGAACGGCGCAGGGGACGCGGCCGGCGGACGCGAGCTCCGGGAGGGAGCAGCCGTTCGCTCCTCGCCCTCGGTCCGGGTGCAGGCTGCGGGGCCGGCGAGGAGGATCGCCGCCAGTACGGTGGCGATCCGCGCTCGACTGGGCACGCGCCGACTTTAGCGGCAATTCGGGCAAATCTCCGTCGGTTCGGTCGACACGCGGCCCCACTCTCCGCCGCCGGAGGTGGCCGCTGCCGTGATGTGGCCGCCCGTCGCATGCCGCAGCGCAGGTGGCGGGGCGAGCCCAGCTCAGCCGGTGAGGGCGTCCAGGGCGAGGTCGACGTCCTCCTCACCGGAGTAGAGGTGGAACGAGGCCCGGACCCGTCCGGCGCGCACCGCCGCCCGCACGCCGGCCCGCTCCAGCTTCTCCTGCGCGCCGGGCACCTCCACGGTGACGATCGCGCTCTCCCCCGGCGGCCGGCCCAGTCCGGCAAGGAAGCGGTTGGCCAGCGCGACGTCGTGGTCGCGCACCGCCGGCACCCCGATCTCGGCGAGCAGCTCCAGGGCGGGCGCCGCCCCGACGTAGCAGAACCAGGCCGGGGAGATGTCGAAGCGCCGGGCGTCCTCGGCCAGCCGCAGCGGCGGCCCGTAGTAGGAGGCGTGCGGGTCGCGGCCCGCGTACCAGCCGGCGGCGTCGGGACGCAGCCGGTCGCGCAGCGCCGGGGCCAGGTAGCCGAAGGCGGCGCCGCGGGGCGCCATCAGCCACTTGTACGCCCCGACCGCGACCACGTCGGCCAGGGCGGCGTCGAAGGGCAGCCAGCCGCACGCCTGGGTGGCGTCCACCGCGACCAGGGCGCCATGCGCCCGGGCGGCGGCCACGATCTCGTCGTACGGGGCGACGGCGCCGTCGGCGGACTGCACCAGGCTGAAGGCCACCAGGTCGGTGTCGGCGTCGATCGCGTCGACCAGCCCGGCCAGCGGCACCGTGCGGACCTCGACGCCCCGCTCGGCCTGCACCAGCCACGGGAAGAGGTTGGAGGTGAACTCCTCCTCGGGCACCACCACGGTCGCGCCGGTCGGCAGCGCCGCGGCGTACGGCGCGAGCAGCTGCGACACCGTGCTGCCGATCGCCACGTCCGCCACCGGCACCCCGACCAGCCCGGCGAACGCGGCCCGGGATCGTTCGCCCGCCTCGCCCCAGGCCTCCCACGAGGTACGCCCCACCCGCCAGTCGGCCAGCGCCTCCTGCAGTGCCGCCCAGGCCGGTTCGGGCGGCAACCCGTAGCTGGCGGTGTTCAGCCAGCCGGGCTGCGGCTGCCACAACTTGCGTGCCTGTTCCAGCTCCATTCCGACGACGCTAGTGCGGTCAACCGGCGGCGGTCAGCGCCAATTGAGCGATGGTGGCCCATCGGACGCGGCGGTTACCGTCGGGGTTCCGCCCCTTGGAGGCCGCCGATGATTCTCGAGATCCGCACGTACCGCCTCAGGCCGGGGACGATCGACGAGTTCGTCCGGGTGATGCGCGAGGAGGCGACGCCGTTGCTGGCGCGCTTCGGCATCACGGTGGTGACCGCCGGGGCCTCGCTGGTCCGCGAGGACGGCCACGAGGAGGCGTACCTGATCCGAGCCTTCCCCTCCCTCGCGGTCCGCGACGAGCAGGAGGAGGCGTTCTACGGCAGCGACGCCTGGCGGGACGGCCCGCGCGAGGCGATCCTGTCCCGGATCGAGAGCTACCACACCGTGGTGCTGGAGACCGACCAGTCGGTCGAGGTGCTGGGGCCGCGCCCGTCCTGAGCGCCGAGCCCGGCGACTTGAGACGCGCCCAAGGTCGCGCCGGAGGACTCTCCGGCGCGACCCCGGGTGGTACGAGCCGGCTCAGACCGACGCGCCCACCAGCGCCGGCGGGCGCGGGCCCGGCTCGTCCCCTGCGGGCCGCTCCTCGGCCGGCTCCTCCTCGTCGAGCATGGTCGCCTCGTCGAACGGACGCTGGCCGCTGAGCACCGCCCGGGCCTGGTCGCGGTCGAACTCGCCGGTCCAGGTGCCGACCAGCACGGTGGCCACCGCGTTGCCGGCGAAGTTGGTCAGCGCCCGGGCCTCGGACATGAACCGGTCGATGCCGACGATCAGGCCGACCCCGTCGACCAGGTCGGGCCGGTGCGACTGGAGCCCGCCGGCCAGGGTGGCCAGCCCGGCGCCGGTCACCCCGGCGGCACCCTTCGACGCGATGATCATGAACAGCAGCAGGGAGACCTGCTCGCCGATGGACAGCGGCTTGCCCAGCGCGTCGGCGATGAAGAGCGACGCCATGGTCAGGTAGATCGCCGTGCCGTCGAGGTTGAACGAGTACCCGGTCGGCACTGTGATGCCCACGACCGGCTTGCTCACCCCGAAGTGCTCCATCTTGGCGATCAGCCGCGGCAGCGCCGACTCCGACGACGAGGTGGAGAAGATGAGCAGGAACTCGCGCCCGAGGTAGCCGAGCAGCTTGAAGATCGAGATGCGGGCGACGAACCAGAGCAGCGCGCCGAGCACCACGAAGACGAAGAGCACACAGGTGGCGTAGAAGCCGAACATGACCTGGGCCAGGCTCTTGAGCGCGTCCACCCCGGTCGCGCCGACCACCGCGGCGATCGCGCCGAACGCGCCGATCGGGGCGACCCACATGATCATCGCCAGCACCTTGAAGACGAGCCGCTGGAGCACGCCCACCGCCCGCAGCACGGGCTCGCCGCGGGTGCCCATGGCCTGCACGGCGAAGCCGACCAGCAGGGCGACCAGCAGCGCCTGGAGCACCTCGCCCTCGGTCAGGGCGGAGAAGAGGGTGGTCGGGATGACCCCGAGCAGGAAGTCGACCGTCCCGCCGCTCTCGCCACCGGCGGCGGCCTTGCCCGCGCCAGCCAGGTCCGGGCCCAGGTTCAGGCCGGCGCCGGGGTGGATGAGGTTGCCGACCACCAGGCCGATGGCCAGCGCGACGGTCGACATAACCAGGAAGTAGCCGAGGGCGAGGCCGCCGACCTTGCCGACCTTGGCCGCCTGACGGACGGATCCGACACCGAGGACGATCGTGCAGAAGATGACCGGCCCAATCATCATCTTGATCAGGTTGACGAAGCCGGTGCCGAGGGGCTTCAGCTCCTTGCCGACCTCGGGGGCGGCGAGGCCGACCACGATGCCGGCGGCGACGGCCAGAATGACCGCCAGATAGAGGTACCGGGTCCGGTCCCGGCGGGCGGGCCGGGCGGCCACGGGGGTGGGTGTGGTGGTGTCCATCCCCACAATGTGAAGCGCATCTCAACACAAGGCATCCTTGCGTTCATTCTGTTCACCCGTGTGACTCGCGTTCGAAATCGGGACCTGACCGGTGCGCCACACTTGCGGGCGGAAGCCGAGCGGTACGAGGAGGTGGACGTGGCCCGACGCCAGTGGAGCATCGCGGGGCAGCTGTTCGCCCTCCAGGCCGTGGTGGTGACGCTGCTCGTCCTGGCCGGGGCGGCGGGCGCGGTCTGGCTCGCCCGCAGCGACTCCCGGCAGGCGGCGGAGGAGGAGGTGCTCGCCGTGGCGCAGACCGTGGCCCGCTCCCCCGACGTCCGCGCCGCCCTGACCTCCGCCGACCCGGCGGCCACCCTGCAGCCGTACGCGGAGTCCACCCGGGTGGCGACGGGCACCGACTTCGTGGTGGTGATGGCCCCCGACCGGACCCGGTACTCCCACCCGCACCCCGAACGGATCGGCCAGCCGTTCGTCGGCGAGATCGGGCCGGCCCTCGCCGGCCGGCCGTTCACCACCACCAACGTCGGCACGCTCGGCGAGTCGGTGCGCGCGGTGGTGCCGGTGTACGCCGACGACCGCCGGATCATCGGCCTGGTCTCGGTCGGCATCACCACCCAGGCGATCAACCGCAAGCTGCTCGGCCAGCTCCCGGTGCTCCTCGGGGCCGCCACCCCGGCGCTCGCCCTCGCCGCCACCGGCTCCTGGCTGCTCAGCCGCCGGCTCCGCCGGCAGACGCACGGCCTCGGGCCGGCCCAGATGACCCGGATGTACGAGTACTACGACGCGGTCCTGCACTCGGTGCGGGAGGGGCTGGTGGTGCTGACCACCGACCGCCGGGTGGCGCTGGTCAACGACGAGGGCCGCCGGCTGCTCGGGCTCGACGAGGACGCTGCGGCGACCGCCCGGCCGGTGGCCGGGATCGACCTTCCGCCCGCGGTGGCCGAGCTGCTGGCCTCCGGGCGGGACGCGCACGACGAGCCGGTGCTGGCAGGTGACCGGGTGCTGGTGGCCAACCAGCGGATCACCCGGTTCGAGGGGGCCGCGCTCGGCACCGTGCTGACCCTGCGCGACCAGACCGAGCTGCGCAACCTGGCCAGCGAGCTGGACTCGGTACGCGCGCTGACCGAGGCGCTGCAGGCCCAGACCCACGAGTCGGCCAACCGGCTGCACACCGTGCTGACCCTGGTGGAGCTGGGCCGCACCGACGAGGCCGTCCGACTCGCCACCCGGGACCTCGCGCTGGCCCAGCAGCTGACCGACCGGGTGGTCGGCGCGGTGACCGAGCCGGCGCTGGCCGCCCTGCTGCTCGGCAAGTCGGCGCGGGCCGGCGAGCGCGGCGTGGACCTGGTGATCGACCCGGACTGCCGGCTCGACGACAGCCCCCTGCCCACCGCCGACCTGCTCACCGTCGTCGGCAACCTGGTCGACAACGCGCTGGAGGCGGTGGCCGGCACCGAACCGCCGCGCCGGGTACGCGTCTTCGTCGGCACTGTCGACGCCGAGATCGTCGTCCGGGTCGGCGACAACGGACCGGGGCTGGACCCCGACCGGGTCGCGGACGCGTTCCGGCGCGGCTGGTCGACCAAGAGCGCCGGCCGCGGCCTCGGACTGGCGCTGGTCGGGCAGGTGGTCCGCCGGCACGGTGGCCGCTCCGACGTTGGCGCCTCCGACGGCGGCGGGACCGTGTTCACCGTCCGGCTGCCGATCCGGGAGGGCCGGTCGTGACCGACATCCGGGTGCTGGTGGTGGAGGACGAGCCGCTGCTGGCGGAGGCGCACAAGGCGTACACGGAGCGGGTGCCCGGCTTCGTGGTGGTCGGGGTGGCGCACACCGCCCGGGAGGCGATGGCGGCGCTGCGGCACCGGGCGGGCGAGGCCGTGGACCTGGTCCTGCTCGACTTCCGGCTGCCCGACCTGCACGGCCTGGACGTCTGCCGGGCCCTGCGGGCGGCGGGCAGCAGCGTCGACGTGCTCGCGGTGACCTCGGCCCGGGACCTGGCGGTGGTCCGCACCGCCGTCTCCCTCGGGGTGACCCACTACCTGCTCAAGCCGTTCACCTTCGCCGCCTTCCGCGACAAGTTGGAGCGGTACGCCGACTACCGCCGCCAGGCGCTCGCCGAGGGTGAGGTCGCCGCCCAGCACGAGGTGGACCGGATGTTCGCCACCCTGCGCGGCGCGGCGCAGCACACCCTGCCCAAGGGGCTGGACGTGCAAACCCTGCACCGGGTGCTCTCCGCCCTCGCCGACCGGCCGCGACCCACCCCCGCCGACGCCGGGGCGGGGCTGTCCGCGACCGAGGTGAGCCAGCGCACCGGCATCTCCCGGGTGACCGCCCGCCGCTACCTGGAGTACCTGTTGACCGTCGACCGCGTGGTCCGCACCCCCCGCTACGGCACCCCCGGGCGTCCCGAGGTCGAGTACCGGCCGCGCTGACCGCTCCCGGCGCCCGGCCCCAATCCCGTGGCGCGCGGAAGATCCGTTGTTAGACTCGGCGCAGTTGGGTGTCAACGGGTGAGGGAGACCAGACATGGCGGGTGACGACGACATCTCCGGGTGATACCGGATGTCTTTGGCCGCCGGCCGCCGCGCACCAGCGCCGCCCGGGGCCGAACCGTCGTTTCACCGGTCCCCGTTCGTCGGGCGGCTCCGGCGCGCCCACACCCCATTCGAGGTATCTCGCATGTCCGATGCGTTCATCGTCTGCTCGAACCTGTCCTTCTCCTGGCCGGACGACACCCCGGTCTTCCAGGAGCTGTCCTTCACCGTGCCCGGCGGCCGCACCGGCCCGGTCGCCCCGAACGGCGCCGGCAAGACCACGCTGCTGCGGCTGATCGCCGGGGAGCTGCGGCCCACCGGCGGCAGCGTCACCGTCGACGGGGTGGTCGGCTACCTTCCGCAGACCCTGCCGCTGGCCGGCGATCTCACCGTCGCCGAGGTGTTGGGGGTCGCCCCGCAGCTCGCGGCGCTGCACGCCATCGAGGCCGGCGACGCCAGCGAGGAGCACTTCACCACGATCGGCGACGACTGGGACATCGAGGAGCGCAGCCGCGCCGAGCTGGACCGGCTCGGCCTTGGTGAACTGTCGCTGGACCGGCGGCTGCACACCCTCAGCGGTGGCCAGGTGATTTCCCTCGGCCTGGCCGCGCAGCTGCTGCGGCGACCCGACGTGCTGCTGCTCGACGAGCCGACCAACAACCTCGACCTGGCCGCCCGGCACAAGCTCTACGACGTCATCGAGGAGTGGACCGGCTGCCTGCTGCTGGTCAGCCACGACCGGGCGCTGCTGGACCGGATGGACCGCATCGCCGAGCTGGACCGGGGCGAGATCCGCTGGTACGGCGGCAACTACACCGCCTACGAAGAGGCGGTGCGTGCCGCGCGGGAGGTTGCCGAGAGCAACGTCCGCAACGCCGAGCAGGAGGTCAAGCGGGAGAAGCGGGAGATGCAGCAGGCCCGCGAGCGGGCCGATCGCCGGGCCAGCAACGCCGCCCGGAACCTGAAGAGCGCCGGCCTGCCGAAGATCTTCGCCGGCACCATGAAGCGGGGCGCGCAGGAGTCCGCGGGGCGGTCCCAGGAGACGCACTCCGCCCGGGTCAGCCAGGCCCGGGCCCGGCTCGACGAGGCCGGCCGGGCGCTGCGCGAGGAGGACCGGATCGTCGTGGACCTGCCCGGGACCAACGTTCCGGCCGGTCGTACCGTCTTCTCAGGCCGGGCGATGCGGGTCCGCTTCGATGACCGGGAGCTGTTCGCCGGCGACGGCGCCGACCTGGTGATCCGTGGGCCGGAGCGGATCGCGCTGACCGGGCCTAACGGCGCCGGCAAGTCCACGCTGCTGCGGCTGGTCACCGGCGACCTGGAGCCGGCCGACGGCGAGATCAAGCGGACCGACGGCCGGATCGCGTACCTGTCCCAGCGCCTGGACCTGCTGGACCTGGACCGCACGGTGGCGGAGAACTTCGCCGCGTACGCGCCCGGGCTGCCGGACGCGCAGCGGATGAACCTGCTCGCCCGCTTCCTGTTCCGGGGTGCCGGGGTGCACCTGCCGGTCGGGGTGCTCTCCGGCGGCGAGCGGCTGCGCGCAACCCTGGCCTGCGTGCTCTGCGCCGAACCGGCGCCGCAACTGCTGCTGCTCGACGAGCCGACCAACAACCTGGACCTGGTCAGCGTCTCCCAGTTGGAGAGCGCGCTGGCCGCGTACCAGGGCGCGTTCGTGGTGGTCAGCCACGACGAGCGGTTCTTCGCCGAGATCGGGGTGGAACGCTGGCTGCGGCTGGCCGACGGCCAACTTCGGGAGATCGCGGCACCGGACCGGGACTGAGCCCGGCGACGTCCCCGGCCCGGTCAGCTGACGTTGGCCGGGCCGAGCACGCTCTTCAGGTCGCCCATCAGCGCGGTGGTCGCCGCCACCCGGAACGGGCCGAGCCGCAGCGTGGTGGTCTTGCCGCCGTTGAGCAGCTTGACGTGCACCTCGGTGTCGCCGGGGTGCAGCACCAGGGTCTCCTTGAGCCGTTCCACCAGCGGCGGCGTGCACCGGTGCACCGGGATGGTGAGGGTGACCGGCTTGTTGGCCGGGTTGCTGCTGACGTCCGGCATGGACATGTCCATCGCCATGATCCGAGGGGTGTCGTCGCGACGGTCCACCCGCCCCTTGACCACCACGATGGCGTCCTCGGCGATGTACTGCCCGATCACCTCATAGGTGTTGGGGAAGAACAGCGTCTCCACCCCGCCGGCGAGGTCCTCCAGGGTGGCCGACGCCCAGGCCCGGCCCTGCTTGGTGACCCGGCGCTGCACGCCGGAGAGGATGCCGGCCAGGGTGACCACGGCGCCGTCGGGGACGGTGCCCTCCTCCGAGAGCGCGGCGATGGTGGTGTCGGCCGCCGCGCCGAGGACGTGCTCCAGGCCGAAGAGCGGGTGGTCGGAGACGTAGAGGCCGAGCATCTCCCGCTCGAAGGCGAGCTTGTCCCGCTTGTCCCACTCGCTGTCGCCGATCACCGGCATCACCGTGGTGCTGCCGCCGGTGTCGGCGTCGCCGAAGCCGGCGCCGAAGAGGTCGTACTGGCCGACGGCCTCCTTGCGCTTGACGTCCGCGAAGGCGTCGATCGCGTCGGCGTGCACGGCGAGCAGCCCCTTGCGGGTGTGCCCGAGCGAGTCGAAGGCACCAGCCTTGATCAGCGATTCGATGGTCTTCTTGTTGCAGACCACCGCGTCCACCTTGGACAGGAAGTCGTAGAAGTCGGCGTAGTCGCCCTTCCCCTCCCGGCACCGCATGATCGAGGCGACCACGTTGGCGCCGACGTTGCGTACCGCGGCCAGGCCGAACCGGATGTCCTTGCCGACCGGGGTGAACGGCCCGGCGGAGGTGTTCACGTCCGGCGGCAGCACCTGGATCCGCATCCGTCGACACTCGGACAGATAGAGCGCCATCTTGTCCTTGTCGTCGCCCACGGAGGTGAGCAGCCCCGCCATGTACTCGGCCGGGTAGTGCGCCTTGAGGTACGCGGTCCAGTAGGAGACCAGCCCGTACGCGGCGGAGTGCGCCTTGTTGAACGCGTACCCGGCGAACGGGACCAGGACGTCCCACACCGCCTGGATCGCCTCGTCGGAGTAGCCGCGCTCGCGGCAACCGTCCCGGAACGGGATGAACTCCTTGTCGAGGATCTCCTTCTTCTTCTTGCCCATCGCCCGGCGCAGCAGGTCGGCCTGGCCGAGGGTGTAGCCGGCGAGGATCTGCGCGGCGCGCTGCACCTGCTCCTGGTAGACGATCAGGCCGTGGGTGGGGGCGAGGATCTCCCGCAGCGGCTCCTCCAGCTCCGGGTGGATCGGGGTGATCTCCTGGAGGCCGTTCTTGCGCAGCGCGTAGTTGGTGTGCGAGTCGACACCCATCGGACCGGGCCGGTAGAGCGCCAGAACGGCGGAGATGTCCTCGAAGTTGTCCGGCTTCATCAGCCGCAGCAGCGAGCGCATCGGCCCGCCGTCGAGCTGGAACACGCCCAGCGTGTCGCCCCGGGCGAGCAGGTCGTACGCGGCCTGGTCGTCCAGCGCCAGGGCCAGCAGGTCGAGCTGCTTGCCGTGGTTGAGCTCGATGTTCTTGACCGCGTCGTCGATGATGGTCAGGTTGCGCAGGCCGAGGAAGTCCATCTTCAACAGCCCGAGCGACTCGCACGTCGGGTAGTCGAACTGGGTGATGATCGCCCCGTCGGCGTCCCGGCGCATCAGCGGGATGTGCTCGATGATCGGCTCGGCGGACATGATGACTCCGGCGGCGTGCACGCCGGTCTGCCGGATCAGCCCCTCGATGCCCTTGGCGGTGTCGATGACCTTGCGGACGTCCGGGTCCGACTCGTACAGGCCCCGGATCTCGCCGGCCTCCGCGTAGCGGGAGTGCTTCGGGTCGAAGATGCCGGTGAGCGGGATGTCCTTGCCCATCACCGCCGGCGGCATCGCCTTGGTGATCCGGTCGCCCACGGCGTACGGGAAACCGAGCACCCGGGCCGAGTCCTTGATCGCGGCCTTCGCCTTGATCGTGCCGAAGGTCGCGATCTGGGCGACCTTGTCCTCGCCCCACTTGTCGGTGACGTACTTGATCACCTCGCCGCGCCGACGCTCGTCGAAGTCGATGTCGACATCCGGCATCGAGACGCGCTCGGGGTTGAGGAACCGCTCGAAGATCAGTCCGTGCTGGATCGGGTCGAGGTCAGTGATGCCCAGGGCGTACGCGACGAGCGAGCCGGCGGCCGAGCCGCGGCCCGGACCCACCGCGATGCCCTGGCTCTTGGCCCACTGGATGAAGTCGGCGACCACGAGGAAGTACGACGGGAAACCCATCTGGTTGATGACGCCCAGCTCGTACTCCGCCTGGACGACGTGCCCCTCCGGGATGCCGCCCGGGTAGCGGCGGGCCAGACCGGCGAAGGTCTCCTTGCGGAACCAGGACTCCTCGGTCTCCCCCTCCGGCACCGGGAAGCGGGGCATCAGGTTGTGGAACTCGAACATCCCTGTCGGGTCGACCTTCTCGGCGACCAGCAGGGTGTTGCGGCAGCCCTGCTGCCACAGCTCGGAGGAGTCGACCGCCCGCATCTGCTCGGCGGACTTGATGAAGTAGCCGCCGCCCTCGAACCGGAACCGGTTGGGGTCGTCGATGTTGCTGCCGGTCTGCACACAGAGCAGCACGTCGTGCGCGGTGGCCTGGGCCTCGTGGGTGTAGTGCGAGTCGTTGGTGACCACCGGCGGGATGTCGAGCTTGCGGGCGATCTCGGTGAGCCCGTCGCGGACCCGGCGCTCGATCTCCAGGCCGTGGTCCATGATCTCCAGGAAGTAGTTCTCCTTGCCGAAGATGTCCTGGTAGCTCGCCGCGACCTTGAGGGCCTCGTCGAACTGGCCCAGCCGCAGCCGGGTCTGCACCGCGCCCGAGGGGCAGCCGGTGGTGGCCATGATGCCCTCGGCGTGCTCGGCGATCAGCTCCATGTCCATCCGGGGCCACTTGACGTAGTGGCCCTCCATCGAGGCGCGCGAGTTGAGCGTGAAGAGGTTCTGCAGGCCGGTCTTGTTCCGCGCCCACATGGTCATATGGGTGATCGCGCCGTTACCGGAGATGTCGTCTTTCTTCTGCTCCGGCCGGCCCCACTTCACCCGCGCCTTGTGATAGCGCGACTCCGGCGCCACGTACGCCTCGACGCCGAGGATCGGGGTGATGCCGGCGGCCATCGCCTGCTTGTAGAAGTCGTTCGCGCCGTGCATGTTGCCGTGGTCGGTGATCGCGACCGCCGGCATGCCGAGCCGGTTGGCCTCGGCGAAGAGGTCCTTGAGCCGGGCCGCCCCGTCGAGCATCGAGTACTCAGTGTGCACGTGCAGATGCGCGAACGAATCGCCCATGCAGAGCGCCCCCCCCGGGTCGGATCATGGGTTGGTCAAGGCCGTCGGCCCACCCTACCGAGATCCGATCAGGGCCGGCGAGAGCCGCGCGGGGCAGACCTCGGAACAGGTGGCGGACGTCTCCTCCGGCAAATCCGGTTGCCCTGTCGCGTGCCGTCTGGTGGCCTGTCCGCGACCGACCGCCCGCCCACGACCAGGAGGCCGGATGCTCACCGGAGGACTCGTACGACTGCGCCCGTTGGAGCCGGAGGACGCGGCGACGGTGTTGCGGTGACGCGGAACTGGACATCTCTCTGGGCGAGAAGGTCTGCTGGGGGCGTGGTTACGGCACCGAGGCCATGCGGCTGATCTGCCGGTACGGCTTCGACAAGATGCGGCTGCACCGGATCAGCCTCTGGGTGGCCGACGAGAACGCCGCGGCGATCCGCGTCTACACCAAGGTCGGCTTCGTCGAGGAGGGCCGGGCCCGGGAGTCGTTCCGCCGCGACGGCCGGTGGCACGACATGATCATGATGGGCCTGCTGGAGGGCGAACTGCGCTGACTCCGTTCCGCCAGGCGGGACGCGACGACGTGGGGCCGGCATGCCCCTCGGAGACGACATCGACGCCCTGGCCCGGTCCGCCGCGCAGGGCGACCGGGCGGCGTTGGACGCCCTGCTTGTCGAGGTGCGGCCGGACGTGCTGCAACTCTGCGCCCGGTTCCTGCCGCCCCGGGAGGACGCCGAGGAAGCCACCGTCGTGCTGACCTTGCTCCGCCCGACCGCGCTATAGGCCCCCGGCAACCGGCTGCCTCACGCCTCCCGTTGGGAGGCGTGGGGCAGTTCCGTCCCAGGCTCCCCGATGGACGGCGCCGGTCCGGCCTGGGCAGGAGAGTCGCCCAGGCCGTGGCCCCGAGGGCGGTAGCGGACCTGCCGGTCCTCGCCGGCTTCCCAGGGGCGGACACGATGATGTTCTGGTAGACATTAGTGTGTGCCACACAGTACAGTGTGACGCATGGTGAGTGATGAGCTTCTGCGGACGCACCTCCAGGAGCTGCGCCGCGGCACGGTCGTGGTGGCGAGCCTGGTCGCGCTGCGTCGCCCCGACTACGGCTACGCGCTGCTGCAACGACTCACGGACCACGGCTTCCCGGTGGACGCCAACACGCTCTACCCGCTGCTGCGGCGCCTGGAGGAACAGGGCCTGCTGACCAGCGAGTGGAACACCGAGGAGAGCCGGCCGCGCAAGTTCTACCGGACCAGCGACGAGGGCGGGTTGATGCTGCGCCGACTCCTCGACGACCTGGCCGCCGTGCAGACCTCCATGACCGGGCTGATCGAAGGAGCCGACCGATGACCACCCTGACCGACCGCTACCTCGCCGCGACCCTGCGCTCTGTACCCGCCGCGCGCCGGGGGGAGATCGCCACCGAGTTGCGGGCCTCGATCGAGGACATGATCGAGGGCCGCTCGGCCGGCGGGCAGGACACCACCAGCGCCGAGCGGGAGGTGCTCACCGAACTGGGCAACCCGGCGCAGCTCGCCGCCCGCTACGCCGACCGCCGGTTGCAGCTCATTGGCCCAACCTATTACCTCGCCTGGGAACGGCTGCTCAAGCTGCTGCTCAGCTTCGTACCGGCGACCGTCGGCGTCGTGGTCGGCCTGGTCGAGGCGACCGCCGGGGACAACGCCGGCGGGGCGATCGGGGCCGGCATCGCCAGCGCCCTCCAGGTGGCGGTCCAGATCAGCTTCTGGGTCACCCTGGTCTTCGCGGTGCTGGAACGGACCAACACCCCGCTGTGCCTGCCCGAGTGGAGCGTCGACCAACTCCCGGAGGGACCGGTCGACCGGCAGATCACCCTGACCGACGCCGCCGCCGCGATCGCCTGGCTGACGCTCGCTATCGCGTACCTGCCATGGCAGCACTTCCAGTCCTGGGTCTTCGACGACGAGGGCCGCAACCTGCCGATCCTCGACCCGGCGTTGTGGAGCATCTGGCTCCCGTTCCTGCTCGCCGTGCTGGTCGCCACCGTGGCCCTGGAGGTCGCCAAGTACCGCGCCGGTCGGTGGACGTGGCCGCTCGTCGCGGTCAACGCGCTGCTGGACCTGGCGTTCGCGGTGCCGGTGGCCTGGCTGATGCTGACCGACCGGCTCCTCAACCCGGACTTCGTGCAGCGCTTCGAATGGCTTCGGCAGGCCGACCACCTCGACGCCGTGGCCAACCTGGTGGTCGTCGGCACGACGCTGGTCGTGCTCTGGGACATCGTCGACAGCGTGGTGAAGGCCCGCCGCCACAACGCCTGACGAGGCCGCCCGGCCCGGCGCCCACGGGGGCGCCGGGCCGGGCGCCGTTCAGCGCGGAAGGGCCCGCCACTCCCGGGCCAGCAGGGCGTACACCGCCTCGTCCGCCCACTCCCCCTTGACGCACTCGTTCTCCCGCAGGTGTGCCTCCCGGCGCATGCCGAGCCGTTGCAGCAGGCGGGCCGAGGCGGTGTTGCGGGCATCCAGCCGGCCGACGATCCGGTGCAGGTCCAGCTCGTCGAAGCCGAGGCGCAGCATCGCCCGGGCGGCCTCGGTGGCGTACCCCCGGCCGGCATGGTCGGGGTGGAAGACGTACCCGATCTCGCCCTGCCGGTGCGCGGCGCTGGTCCAGGTCAGCACCACGTCGCCGACCAGGGTCCCGGTCCGGCGCACCACCACCGCCAGGCAGAGCACGTCGCCCTCCGCGCGCAGGGCGGTACGCCGGCACTTCGTCGCCAGCGTCGCCCGGGTCGTGGCCTCGTCCTCCGCCGCGAACAACAGGTAGCGGGTCACGTCGGCGCGGGACCGGTAGGAGTGCAGGGCGGGGAGATCAGCCGGGGTGAAGGCGCGCAGGTCAAGGCGTTCGGTGCGCACCGGGAGATCAGGAACCAGCATGCCGGCAGGCTACGGGCGGGGCCCGTGACCGTCACCCCGGTTCGCCGGCGGGCCCGCGGCGCGCGCCGGTCAGCAGGGAACGGTGTCCCAGCTCTCCGGCAGCCGCGGCGCCGTCCAGGACGGGTCGGGACGCCAGGACGCCCAGCCCTCGTCCCACCAGCGCTGTCCCGCGTCGAGCAGGGCGGCGATCCGGTCCCCCTCGCCGCGGATCGCAGGGGCGCTGGAGCATCAGCTTGCCGTGCCCGGACCAGGCGGTGTGCTCCGCGGTCTGCCACGGGTGCCGGCCGCAGGGGAAGGTGCCGTGCTCCGGGAAGCCGAACTCCGCCCCCGGCGGCAGGTAGAGCGCGAGCAGGTCGGCGGAGTCCTCGACGCAGACGGTCGGACAGCCGAACCAGACCTCGCCGCGCAGGATCTCCCGCCGGACGACCACGTCGCCCGGCGCGAACCGCTTCTCCATCGGACCACCGCTCCCCCGTGCTCGACGAACGATCCGCCGACGAGGGTACGGGTTCCGCGGTGGCGCCCCCGAGGGACGGACGGCGCCCGGCGCGGTGCGACCCACCGACAGCATGCCGCGAGCACCCACAACGGATTCCCACCGCACCTACGAGAACCCGGGCCGGCCCGAGACACCGGACCAGCCAGAACTGCGACCTGGACTTCCCGTTCCCGACCCTGGTCGGCCCGCCCACCCGACCTGCCGGCCCGATGCCTGCCGTGGAAGGCGTCGGACCGACAGCCGCTACCCTGTCTGTCACGGATCGAGGTGAGGCGATGAGGTGGCGGCACGGCCTCGCGCTGGCGGACGTCTGCGTCGTGGTGGTCCTGGCCCTCCGGCCGCGAGCCCGGCGTCGTGGTCGTCGGCCTGCTCGGGAAGGCGGACTGGTGGTTGAAGGTGGAGCGCGGCCCCTGAACGCGCCCGGACGGATCCGGACGGGTCAGCGGCCGCGCGCGCTCCACACCCGATCAGGCGTCGACGGCGGCCATGACGTCGTCAGAGACGTCGAAGTTCGCGTACACGTTCTGCACGTCGTCGCAGTCCTCGAGGACGTCGATCAGCTTGAAGACCTTGCGGGCGCCCTCCTCGTCCAGCGGCACGTTGACGCTGGGGATGAGGGGGGACTCGGCCGACTCGTACTCGATGCCGGCGTCCTGCAGGGCGGTGCGGACCGGGATCAGGTCGGTCGGCTCGGAGACCACCTCGTACGCCTCACCGAGGTCGTTGACCTCCTCGGCGCCGGCGTCGAGGACCGCCATCATCACGTCGTCCTCAGTGGTGTCGGCCTTGGGGACGATCACCACGCCCTTCCGGGAGAACATGTACGACACCGAGCCGGCGTCGGCGAGCGAGCCGCCGTTGCGGGTCAGCGCGGTGCGGACCTCGGTCGCGGCCCGGTTGCGGTTGTCGGTGAGGCACTCGATGAGCATCGCCACGCCGTTGGGACCGTAGCCCTCGTACATGATGGTCTGCCAGTCGGCGCCGCCGGCCTCCAGGCCGGAGCCTCGCTTGACCGCGCGGTCGATGTTGTCGTTCGGTACCGAGTTCTTCTTGGCCTTCTGGATGGCGTCGTAGAGCGTCGGGTTGCCGGCCGGGTCACCACCGCCGGTCCGCGCCGCCACCTCGATGTTCTTGATCAGCTTGGCGAACATCTTGCCGCGCTTGGCGTCGATGACGGCCTTCTTGTGCTTGGTGGTCGCCCACTTTGAGTGGCCGGACATCTCGTACCTCCGTCTGTCATTCCACGCCTACGTCGACTGCCCGCGCCGACTCCACGCCGTAACCGGCGACAGGACGGCCGGTCGGCTCCGCGTGGACGGCTGCGGCGGGCGATGGCCCTGCCGAACCGCGGCAATCCTACCGAGGTCGTGCCCCGGCATGTCACACCCGGCACCCGTCCGGGCGGCCTCGGGGCACCCGAGCCACAGAGAAGACAACCCCCGCGGACCGGAAACATGCCCGTCCGACATGCGCGAGGGGGCCCTTCCGGTCCGGAAGGGCCCCCTCGCGCATCGCTCAGGCGGCGCGCACCAGCTCCACGAAGTAGCGGTGCAGCCGCAGGTCGCCGGTGAGCTCCGGGTGGAACGAGGTGGCCAGCAGGTTGCCCTGCCGGACCGCCACGATCCGCTCCGCGGCCGGGCCCTCAGTCACCCGGCCCAGCACCTCGACGCCCTCGCCGACCCGCTCGACCCACGGCGCCCGGATGAACACCGCGTGGAACGGCTCGCCCTCGACGCCGGTGATCTCCACCGGCGCCTCGAACGAGTCGACCTGCCGGCCGAACGCGTTGCGCCGCACCGTCATCTCGATGCCGGCGAAGCCGCGCTGGTCGGGCCGGCCGTCCAGGACCTCGGTGGCCAGCATGATCATGCCGGCGCAGGAGCCGTAGACCGGCATCCCACCGGCGATCCGCTTGTCGATCGGCTCGCGCATCTCGAAGATGTCGGCGAGCTTGCTGATGGTGGTGGACTCGCCGCCGGGGATGACCAGCCCGTCGACCGCGTCAAGCTCGGCCGGACGGCGTACCGGGCGGGCGTCCGCGCCGGCGCCGGCCAGGGCCGCGACGTGCTCGCGGACGTCGCCCTGGAGCGCGAGCACACCGATGGTGGGCCCGCCCATCGTCACCAGCCCCGCTCGGCCAGCCGGTGCGGCTGCGGGATCTCGTCGACGTTGATGCCGACCATCGCCTCGCCGAGACCGCGGGAGACCTTGGCCAGCACGTCCGGGTCGTCGTGGAAGGTGGTGGCCTTGACGATCGCGGCGGCGCGCTGGGCCGGGTTGCCGGACTTGAAGATGCCGGAGCCGACGAAGACGCCCTCGGCGCCGAGCTGCATCATCATGGCGGCGTCGGCCGGGGTGGCGATGCCGCCCGCGGTGAAGAGCACCACCGGCAGCTTGCCGGTCCCGGCGACCTCCTTGACCAGCTCGTACGGCGCCTGGAGCTCCTTGGCGGCGACGAACAGCTCGTCGGCCGGCAGTGAGCTGAGCCGGGCGATCTCCTGCCGGATCTTCCGCATGTGCATGGTGGCGTTGGAGACGTCGCCGGTGCCGGCCTCGCCCTTCGAGCGGATCATGGCGGCGCCCTCGGTGATCCGGCGCAGCGCCTCACCCAGGTTGGTCGCGCCGCAGACGAAGGGGACCGTGTAGGCCCACTTGTCGATGTGGTTGGCGTAGTCGGCCGGGGTCAGCACCTCGGACTCGTCGATGTAGTCGACGCCGAGGGACTGGAGGATCCGCGCCTCGACGAAGTGGCCGATCCGCGCCTTGGCCATCACCGGGATGGAGACGGCGTTGATGATGCCGTCGATCATGTCGGGGTCGCTCATCCGGGACACGCCGCCCTGGGCGCGGATGTCGGCGGGCACCCGCTCCAGCGCCATGACGGCGACGGCGCCGGCGTCCTCGGCGATCTTGGCCTGCTCGGCGTTGACCACGTCCATGATCACGCCGCCCTTGAGCATCTCGGCCATGCCGCGCTTGACGCGGGCGGTGCCGACGACGGAGGTGGCGTTGGCGTTCGGGGAGGTGGTGTCGGGCACGGGTTATCGCTCCTCGGACGTGCTCGGGGGGTGGCTACGGCTCATGCTACGACGGGGTCAACGCCGGGCCGACAGCCAATCAGACCCACGGTGGCCTGCGATGTGGCAGTCATCACCCGCCGGTGGACCCCGTGGTGGGATCCGGCGAACCGGACAGCGCGGACAGTCGGGGACGCGGCGGACGTCAGCCCGCGGGAACGTCGGCGGGGACGGCGACGGTCGGGTCGTCGATGTCGAAGTAGCGGGGCCACTCGTGTCGCCGCCCCATCCGGAACAGCCGCACCACCGGCCGGCTGCGGGCCGTGCGGGCGTCCCGGACCAGGTCGGTGTGCAGCTGCCGGGCCAGGGCCAGCCGCCGGCTGGCCGCGATCACCGACTCGCAGGCCGGGTCGGTCGGATCCAGCCGGACCACGCGCAACTGCCGGGTCAGGTCGTTCTCGGCGGCCTCGCGCTCCTCGGGAGCGGCGTCCAGGGCGATCCGCGCCGCGGCGTACAGCTCCACGCCGTACCGCCGCTCGGCCAGCACCGCGGCGGCCGCCGCGCGGCGCAGCAGGTGCGCCTCCAGGGCTCGGGCCGCCGACTCCGCGCGGGTCTGCAGCCGCTCGACCCGGCCGGCCGTCCAGATCAGGTACGCCGCGACCAGGCCGACGACCAGCGTCGCGACCACCACCCACCACATGTGCGGCATCGTAGTGGTCACACCGCCCCGCCCAGCCCCACCCACTCCTGGTCCATGACCCGGCCGTCGGTCGCCTCGATGGCCGCCGCGTACACCTCCACGACCCGGCGGGCGACCACTGGCCAGTCGTAGTGGGCGACCACCTGGTCGCCGCAGGCGGTCAGCGCGGCCCGCCGGTCAGGGTCGTCGAGCAGCTCGGCGAGCGCGTCGCGCAGCCCCGCCGGGTCCCCGGTCGGGAAGAGCCGGCCGGCCCGCCCGCCGTCGAGCACCCGGCGGAACGCGTCGAGGTCGCTGGCGACCACGGTGGTGCCCGCCGCCAGGGCCTCGGTGAGGATCATCCCGAAGGACTCCCCGCCGGTGTTCGGCGCGACGTAGAGGTGCACGCTGCGCAGCATCCGGGCCTTGTCCGGCTCGGAGACCATGCCCAGGAAGGTCACCCGGTCGCGCAGCTCGGCCGGGAACCGACCGTACAGGTCGTCCCGGTCCCCCGGCCCGGCCACCAGCAGACGCAGTCCGGGCCGGTGCGGGGCGAGCGCCACGAAGGCGTCCCGCAGGATCGGGAAGCCCTTGCGCGCCTCGGTGAACCGGCCGAGGAAGCCGAGCGTGCCGCCGCTGCCCGGGGCACACTCCCCCGGCCAGCCGGGCAGCGGCTCCACGCCGGCGAACTTGGCCACCGCCACCCCGTTGGGGATCTCCACCGCGCCGCCGTCCATGTGCTCGACCTGGACCTTGCGGGCCAGCTCGCTGACCGCGATCCGGGCGGTGATCCGCTCCAGCAGGATCTGCAGCGCGCCCTGCGCGGCGGCGAGCACCCGGGAGCGGGTCATCGCGGTGTGGAAGGTGGCCACCACCGGGCCGCGGGCGCAGAGCACGGCCAGCATCGACAGGCTCGGGGTCAGCGGCTCGTGCACGTGCAGCACGTCGAAGTCGCCCCGGGTGATCCAGCGCCGGACCCGGGCGGTGGAGACCGGGCCGAACGCGATCCGGGCCACCGAGCCGTTGTACGGCAGGGGCACGGCCCGCCCGGCCGACACCACGTACGGCGGCAGCGGCGAGTCCTCGTCCGCCGGGGCCAGCACGCTCACCTGGTGGCCGAGCCCGATCAGCGCCTCGGCCAGGTCCATGACGTGGTTCTGCACGCCACCGGGGACGTCGAAGGAGTACGGGCACACGATGCCGATCCGCACGCGTCAACGCCTCTCGTTCACGCCTGCGGGGCTCCGCCGCGCCGCGCTGCTCGCGCTCACCGCGCCTCCCCGTCAGGCCGTACCCGTGGCAGGCGTGGTGACCGGCTGGTCCCGCCACATCCGCTGCAACATGTGCCAGTCTTCCGGATGCCGGGCGATGCCCGCCGCCAGACCGTCGGCAATCCGCTGGGTCACCATCCTGACCCGATCGTCCAGCGGTGCGCCGTCCGGGTCCGGCAGCGGCAGCGGGCCCTCGAGCGAGGCGCACGCGGCGTCCGGTTCGTACCACATCGAGGTCACGTAGAGCGGGGCGCCGGTGCGGATGGCCAGCAGCGCGGGGCCGGCCGGCATCCGGGTCCGGCCGCCGAAGAAGTCGACCTCGATCCCGCGGGCGGAGAGGTCCCGGTCGGCGAGCAGTGGCACCACCGCCCCGGCCCGCAGCCGGTCGACCAGCACATCGAAGGCGGGGCGCTCACCGCCGTGGGTGGGCACGATCTCCATGCCCAGGCTCTGGCGGAAGGCGAGGAAACGCTCGTAGACCGCCTCGGGCTTGAGCCGCTCGGCGACCGTGGTGATCGGCCAGCCGGTGGCGGCCACCCAGGCGCCGGCGGCGTCCCAGTTGCCGGCGTGCGGGAGCGCGACCACCGCGCCCCGCCCGGAGGCCACGTCGGCGGCGAGCCGGTCCACCCCGGCCGGGTCCAGCCGGAAGCCGGCGAGGATCTGCTCCCGGCTCAGCGCGGGCAGCCGGAACGCCTCCATCCAGTACCGGGCGTACGAGCGCAGGCCGCGCTTGACCAGCGCGTCCAGCTCGGCCTCGGGCAGCTCGGGGCCGACCACCCGGCGCAGGTTGGCGCGCAGTCGGGCCGTACCCCCGCCGCCGGCGCGGTGGGCGCGGTCGGCGCCCGCCCGGAAGGCCGCGGCCACCACGGGCCGGGGCAGCGCCCGGACCAGGCGCCAGCCGGCCACGTAGCCCAGCTCGGTGAGGTTCACTCCTGGCCGACCGGCTGGGCCTGCCGGTACACGTGCGCCATCCGCTGCCCGACCGTGAAGATCGAGACGGCGGCGAGCAACCAGAGCGCGATCTCCAGGGCCAGCGGCACGCCGAAGCCGGTGAGCAGGCCGCCCACCCCGACGATCAGCAGCCGCTCGGTGCGCTCGGCGATGCCCACGTTGCAGGTCATGCCGAGCCCCTCGGCGCGGGCCTTGACGTAGGAGACCAGCCCGCCGGCAGCCAGGCAGAGCAGCGCGGCGGCCACCCCGGCGTGGTCGCCCTCGGTGGCCAGCCAGTACGCGACCGCGCCGAAGACGGCGCTGTCGGCGACCCGGTCCATGCTCGAGTCCAGGAAGGCGCCGAACCGGGTGGAGCCACCGCTCATCCGGGCCATCGTCCCGTCGAGCAGGTCGGTGAGCGCGAAAACCGTGACAATCAGGGCACCGGCGACCAGGTGGCCGCGGGCACCGAAGCCGAGGGCACCGACGAGCACGCCGACGGTGCCGGTCACGGTGACCGCGTTGGGGGACACACCCGCGCGGAGCAGACCGCGCGCGACCGGCTCCACGACGCGGGTCATCCCCGCGCGGGCCGTTACTTGGAAGATCTTCGCCATGGCGGTCCCACGATAACGGCCGGCAGCGGCGGGCGATACGGCCGGTCGTCCGACCCGCCCGGCGGATGCTTGTGCCGGGTCGGCAACGGGTGTGAGATCGAGCGTGCGAGGTGAGCCAGCTCACCGACCCGCCCGTTGAGTATCCGTCGTCCAGCAGACCACCGGAGGATATCGCCGCGGCACCCGCCCGGGCCCGCTTCCCCGTCGCGCGCGGCGGTCGCCACCTACCACCGGCTGAGGGAGGTGCGCCGCGATGGCGCAGAAAAATCACGAGAAGGGTGTCACCGGCGGCGCGCCGGTGGTGACCAAGCCCGACAGGGTCCGCAACGTCGTGCTCGTCGGGCACTCCGGTGCCGGCAAGACCACCCTGGTCGAGACGCTGCTCGCGGCCAGCGGCACGATCGGCCGGGCCGGCACGATCGCCGACGGCACGACGATCAGCGACCACGACCCGGCGGCCGTACGCCAGCAGCGTTCGGTCAGCCTCGCCTGCGCCCCGCTGATGCACCGGGACGTCAAGATCAACCTCCTGGACACTCCCGGCTACGGCGACTTCGTCGGCGAGCTGCGGGCCGGCCTGCGGGCCGCCGACGCGGCGCTGTTCGTGGTCTCGGCGGCCGACGGGATGGACGCCGCCACCGCCGCCCTCTGGGAGGAGTGCGCCGCGGTCGACATGCCGCGCGCCGTCGCGCTGACCCGGCTGGACCACCCGCGGGCCGACTTCGACGAGGCGGTGGCGCTCTGCCAGCGGGTCTTCGGCGACAACGTGCTCCCGCTCTACCTGCCGATGCTCGGCGACGACGGCGAGTCGGTGGTCGGACTGATGGGGCTGATCACCCGGCGGGTCTTCGACTACACGAACGGGCTGCCCGCGACGGTGCGCGAACCGGACCCGGAGCACCTGCCGGCCATCCTGGAGGCCCGCGACGAGCTGATCGAGGGGATCATCGCCGAGAGCGAGGACGAGACCCTGATGGACCGCTACCTCGGCGGCGAGGAGATCGACACCGAGGTGCTGATCACCGACCTGGAGAAGGCGGTCGTCCGGGGCCACTTCTACCCGGTGGTGCCGGTCTGCGCGGAGACCGGCGTCGGCCTGGACGTGCTGCTGGACGGCCTGGTCTCGGCGTTCCCGTCGCCGCTGGAGCACGACGTGCCCGCGGTGACCGGGGTGGACGGCTCGCCCCGACCCCCGCTGAGCTGCGACCCGGCAGGCCCGCTGGTCGCCGAGGTGGTCAAGACCACCGTCGACCGGCACGTCGGGCGGGTCTCCCTGGTCCGGGTCTTCTCCGGCACGCTCCGCCCCGACCTGGTGGTGCACGTCTCCGGGCACGGCATGGCCGAGCGCGGGCACCCGGACCACGACGCCGACGAGCGGGTCGGACACATCTACAGCCCGCTGGGCGCGAGCCTGCGCGAGGTGCCGCTCTGCGTCGCCGGCGACATCTGCGCGATCACCAAGTCGGGCAGCGCGGAGACCGGCGACACCATCTCCACCAAGGACGAGCCGCTGCTCATCGCGCCCTGGGAGATGCCCGAGCCGCTGCTGCCGGTGGCGATCGTGGCGAAGAGCCGGGCCGACGAGGACGCCCTGGCCCGCAACCTGGCCCGGCTGGTGGCCGGCGACCCCACGCTGCGGCTGGAGCGCAACCCGGAGACCCACCAGCTGGTGCTCTGGTGCATGGGCGAGGCGCACGCCGACGTGGTGCTCGACCGGCTGCGCAGCGGCGGCGTCGAGCTGGAGACCGAGCCGGTCCGGGTGTCCCTGCGGGAGACGCTGACCGCCCCCGCCAAGGGGCACGGGCGGCACGTCAAGCAGTCCGGCGGGCACGGCCAGTACGCGGTCTGCGACATCGAGGTGGAGCCGCTGCCGCGCGGCGCCGGCTTCGAGTTCGTCGACAAGGTGGTCGGCGGGGCCGTCCCGCACAACTACATCCCGTCGGTGGAGAAGGGCGTCCGGGCGCAGATGGAGCGCGGCCTGGTCGCCGGCCACCCGGTGGTGGACCTGCGGGTGACCCTCGTCGACGGCAAGGCGCACAGTGTGGACTCCTCCGACGCGGCGTTCCAGACCGCCGGCGCCCTCGCCCTGCGGGACGCCGCGGAGAAGGGGCAGCCGGCGCTGCTGGAACCGGTGGACGAGGTGGTCGTCCGGGTCGCCGACTCCTCGGTCGGTGCGGTGATGGGTGACCTCTCCGGCCGGCGCGGCCGGGTGCTCGGCACCGAGCCGGACCCGGACGCCGAGGGGCGCAGCCTGGTCCGCGCCGAGATCCCCGCCACGGAGCTGCTCCGCTACGCGGTCGAGCTGCGCTCGATGACCGCCGGCACCGGCAGCTTCCGCCGCGAGTTCGCCCGCTACGACCCCATGCCCGCCCACCTCGCCGACCAGGCCCGCAAGGAACACACCACGCGTTCCTGACCTCCCGCCGCCCCACCCCCACCCGCCGGGGGGTCAGGGGCGGGCGGCGGGGATCGGCGGCATGGGCCAGTAGGGGCGGTCGGCCTCGCGGAGGGCGGCGGTGCGCAGGGCGGCGAGCTGGCGCTCGACCTCGGCGAAGTGGTCAGGGGCGAGCGGGCCGCGGCGCAGGGCGGCGACGTTCTCCTCGACCTGGGCGACCGTGCGGCAGCCGGGGATCGGCACCGTGCGACCGCTGCGGGTCCAGATCCAGCCCAGCGCCCCCTGGGCCAGCGTCCGGCCGTCGGCGGTCAACGCGCCGCGGACCGCCGCGACCCGGCGCAGCCACTCGGGCGCCGGCCGGCCGCCGCGGAACCACTCCAGCCAGGTCGGCGCGCTGCCCCGCACGTCGTCGCGGGGCAGCGTGGAGCCGGTCGTGTACTTGCCGGTGAGCAGCCCCATCCCGAGCGGGCCCCGATTGACGCTGGCCAGGTCGTGCTTGTCGCAGGCGTCCAGCATGGCCGGGGCGTCCCGCAGCACCGAGAGGCTGTGCTGCACGGCGGTGGCGTGCGGCGCCGCCTGGGCGAAGGTGGCCGCCCGGTCGGCCCGGTCGGTGCTCCAGCCGTACGCCCGGACCAGCCCGTCGGCGACCAATACCTCCAGGGTGTCGACCAGCGCCTCCACCCGCGGCAGCGGCAGGTCGCCCAGGTGCAACTGGTAGAGGTCGATCCGGTCGGTGTCCAGCCGGCGCAGCGAGTCGGTCACCGCCCGGCGCAGGTACGCCGGGGAGGTGTCCTCGCCGGTGGCCTGCCGGGACCGCTCGTCGAAGGTGTAGCCCCACTTGGTGGCGATCACCGCCTCGTCCCGCCGGCCGGCGAGCGCCCGGCCGAGGATCCGTTCGCCGTGCCCGGCCCCGTACGTGTCGGCGGTGTCGAAGAGGGTCACGCCGAGGTCGAGCGCCCGGCGGACGGCCCGGACCGACTCCTCGTCGTCGACCGCGCCCCACCCCAACGGCTGGGTGCCCTCGGCCCAGGGACCACCGATCGCCCAGCACCCCATGCCGAGGGCGCTGACCTCGATGCCGCTGCGCCCCAACGTCCGTGTCGTTCCTGCCATCGACGCATCGTGCCACCTCCAGCGCGCTGGACGGCAAGAACGTCGCTCATCGTGCATGATCGACGACATGCGACGGCTGGGCGTGGATGTCGGCGGGGTGATCATCGAGCGGAGCGAGGGCACCGACGACACCTCGTTCTTCGGCCCGAACTACCTTCGTACGCCGCCGGTGGCGGGGGTGTTCGAGGCGCTGGCCGAGCTGGTCCCGCGCTTCGACGAGGCGTACGTGGTCAGCAAGTGCGAAGAGCCGACCGAGCGGCGTACCCGGGAGTGGCTGGCGCACCACGACTTCCACGCCCGCACCGGGATCGGGCCGGAGCGGCTGCACTTCTGCCGGACCCGGCCGGAGAAGGGGCCGATCGCCGCGCAGCTGGGTCTGACCCACTTCGTCGACGACCGGCTGGAGGTGCTCGGCCACCTCGACACCGTGCCGTACCGCTACCTGTTCCGGCCCCGGCAGGACGAGGTCGACGCGTACGCGGCGCAGCTGGCCGGCGTACGCCGGGTGGAGAGCTGGCCGGAGCTGGTGGCCGCGCTGCGCGACCGGCCGGCGTGACCCCGCAGGTCGCGGACGGTCACGCCGGCCAGGCCTTGGCGAGCAGCTCGCGGGTGTCGGCGAGCAGCTGCGGCAGCACCTTCGTCCGGCCGATCACCGGCATGAAGTTGGCGTCGCCGCCCCAGCGCGGCACCACGTGCTGGTGCAGGTGGGCGGCGATGCCGGCGCCGGCCACCCCGCCCTGGTTCATCCCCAGGTTGAACCCGTGCGCGCTGCTGACGTGCCGGATCACCCGCATCGCGGCCTGGGTGAACACGCCCAGCTCGATGGTCTCGGCCGGGTCGAGCTCGGTGTAGTCGGCGACGTGCCGGTACGGGCAGACCAGCAGGTGACCCGGGTTGTACGGGTAGAGGTTGAGCACCACGAAGACGTGCTCGCCCCGGGCCACCACCAGGCTCTCCTCCGCCGGCCGCCCCGGCGCCAGGCAGAACGGGCAGCCGGTGGGCTTCTCGTAGCCGCCCTCGGGCCGGTCCTCGCCGGAGATGTAGGTCATCCGGTGCGGCGTCCAGAGCCGGTCCAGCCCGTCCGCCAAGCCGTTGTCCGCACCGTCGTCGACGTGCCGTTCCACCCCAGTCACATCGCCGATCCTACGGTCACCGCAGCGGATCCCACCCGTCCGCACCGGCCGGCCAGGTCCGTGGGGTCAGCCGGGCGGCCTGCTCCGGGGTGAGTTCCGGGCCGCGCCGGCGCCCGGGCCGGTGTCGGCGTGCGTAGCGCCGGCAACGCGTCTCAACTCTCCGCGGAGGGGCCCGAGTTGGTGCGCGAGCTGACCACGTCGAGCACGTGCGTGACCGCCTCGGCCATCGGCACCCCGTTGCGCTGCGAGCCGTCCCGGTAGCGGAACGACACCGTGCCGGCGGCCACGTCGTCGTCGCCGGCGATCACCATGAACGGGATCTTCTGCTGCTGCGCGGTGCGGATCTTCTTCTGCATCCGGTCGTCACCCGCGTCCACCTGGGCCCGGATCCCCTCGGCGCGCAGCGCCGCGACGAAGCCGTGCAGGTAGTCGGTGTGGTCCTCGCGGATCGGGATGCCGACCACCTGAACCGGTGCCAGCCAGGCCGGGAACGCGCCCGCGTAGTGCTCGGTCAGCACGCCGAAGAAGCGCTCGATCGAGCCGAACAGCGCCCGGTGGATCATCACCGGCTGCTGCCGGGTGCCGTCGGCGGCCTGGTACTCCAGGCCGAACCGCGCCGGCTGGTTGAAGTCGACCTGGATGGTGGACATCTGCCAGGTCCGGCCGATGGCGTCCTTGGCCTGCACCGAGATCTTCGGGCCGTAGAAGGCCGCGCCGCCCGGGTCCGGCACCAGGTCCAGCCCGGAGGACTCGGCGGCGGTGCGCAGCGCCTCGGTCGCCTCCGCCCAGTCGTCGTCCGACCCGATGAACTTCGGCGAGTCGTCCCGGGTGGACAGCTCCAGGTAGAAGTCGTCCAGGCCGTAGTCGCGCAGCAGGTCCAGCACGAACGTCAGCAGCGTCGACAGCTCGCCGGGCATCTGCTCCCGGGTGCAGTAGATGTGCGAATCGTCCTGGGTCAGGCCGCGCACCCGGGTCAGGCCGTGCACCACACCCGACTTCTCGTACCGGTAGACGGTGCCGAACTCGAAGAACCGCAGCGGCAGCTCCCGGTAGGACCGCCCGCGCGCCCTGAAGATCAGGTTGTGCATCGGGCAGTTCATCGCCTTGAGGTAGTACTCCGCGCCCTCCAGCTGCATGGGCGGGAACATCGTGTCGGCGTAGTACGGCAGGTGACCCGAGGTCTCGAAGAGCTGCGCCTTGGTGATGTGCGGGGTGTTGACGAACTCGTACCCGGCCGCCTCGTGCCGACGCCGCGAGTAGTTCTCCATCTCCCGCCGGATGATGCCGCCCTTGGGGTGGAACACCGCCAGGCCGGAGCCGATCTCGTCGGGGAAGCTGAACAGGTCAAGGTCCGCGCCGAGCTTGCGGTGGTCGCGCCGGGCGGCCTCCTCCAGGAGCTTCAGGTACGCCTTGAGCTCGTCCCGGGTCGGCCACGCGGTGCCGTACACCCGCTGCAGCTGCGGGTTCTTCTCCGAACCACGCCAGTAGGCGGCGGCCGAGCGCATCAGCTTGAACGCGCCGATCAGCCGGGTGTTCGGCAGGTGCGGGCCCCGGCACAGGTCCGACCAGCAGACCTTTTCCTCCTTGGCGTCGAGGTTGTCGTAGATGGTCAGCTCGCCGCCGCCCACCTCCATCACCTCGGAGCTGTCCAGCCCCTCGCCCTTGACGTCGATCAGCTCCAGCTTGAACGGCTCGTCGGCCAGCTCGGCCTTCGCCTCGTCCAGGCTGCGGAAGCGCCGCCGGCGGAACCGCTGGCCGGACTTGATGATCTCCTGCATCCGCTTCTCGAGTTTGGCGAGGTCGTCCGGCTGGAACGGCTTGTCGACGTCGAAGTCGTAGTAGAAGCCGTTCCCGATCGGCGGACCGATGCCGAGCTTCGCCTCCGGGAAGACGTCCTGCACGGCCTGGGCGAGCACGTGCGCGGTGGAGTGGCGCAGCACGTTCAGCCCGTCCGGCGAGTCGAGGCTGACCGGCTCGACCGTGGTCTCCTCGGCCGGCTTCCAGTCGAGGTCGCGCAGTACGCCCTGCGGGTCACGGACGACCACGATCGCCTTGGGGCCGTTGGCGGGCAGCCCGGCCGCGGCCACCGCGTCGGCCGCCGTGGTCCCGGCGGCGACGACGACGGGGTCGGCCACGACGGGGGTACGGGGTGCGGACACGGTGACTCCTCAGCTGCAGACGGTACGAGTGGGCCGGGTTCCGGCTCCCTGCGATGCTATCGGTCGCCCCTTTTCGCCCGGTCGTCGGGAAAGGGGCGGCCCGCCGTGTCGCGCGCGCCACGATTCCTCGGGCGCGGATTGAACCTTTCCGGCCCCCCGTCCGAACTACCGGGTGTGGCCGGAGCCGGTGCCGGCCGCCTCGAGACGGATGGGGGCACGGATGACGACGACCCGGATCGGCAACCGTCGGAGCCGGACCGCACTCGTCCTGGCCGCGGCGGTGGCCGGGGTGCTGGGCTGGCCGGGTGCGGCGCTCGCGGCGGGCGTGACGACCACGCCGACCCGGGCCTCGCAGGGCGACGCGGTGGAGCTGACCCTGGTGGTGCCGGAGGAGCGGCCGGGCGCGCGCACCGAGAAGATCGAGTTCAAGCTCCCCGCCGACGCCCCGATCGGTGAGGTCTACCCGCTGTCGGTGAACGGCTGGGCGCCGCTGATCACCACCCGTACGCCGGAACGACCGGTGGCCGGCATCCACGGCTTCAGCGTCGACACGGTGACCGCCTCGGTGATCTGGACCCGGGCGGGCGGGGGCGACGCCGGTCCGGCCCGACTCGCCGTCGCCATGGGCCCGCTGCCGCAGGCCGACGCGATGCGCTTCGAGGTCGTGCAGACCTACTCGGACGGCACGGTGGTGTGGTGGGCCGATCCGGCCGGTGGCGGGCACCCGGCCCCGACGCTGGCCCTGCTGCCGGCGGCCCCCGGGGCGGCGACCGGGCACGGCCACGGCGCCACCGGCGCGACGGCCGACCCCGGCACGGCGGTCGGGGACCACGCCGGGATGGCCGGGACGGGCACCGCGCCCCGGGACGCCGGCACCCCGGCGGACGGCGACGGGCCGAGCGCGGACCTCCTGCTCGGCGGGGTGCTGCTGGTCGGCCTGGGCGGCGGCGCGGCGATCGGCTGGGTGGCGAGCCGCGGGCGCCGGCGCGGCACGCCGGGCGACCCGACCGACGACGGGGCGGCCGCCGACGCGACGCCCGAGGTGGCCGCCGGGGAGCACTCGGCGTGGACCTTCGACGGCCGCATGCCGGGCCCGGCCGGCACCGCGGACGGCCGGGCCGGCACGGACGCCACGGCGGACGGCACGGACGCGGCGGAGACCAACGCCACGGCGGACGGCACCGCGGCGGCGGCGCAGCCGGCGGGATCGCGCTGAGTTCAGCCGAGCCAGTCCGGCAGCGGCTCCCGGGCCGACAGCCAGCCGTCCGGCACGCCGCCCGGGGTACCGACCCCGGTGTGCGCGGCCACCACCGCACCGGCGATGGCCGCCGTGGTGTCGACGTCCCCGCCCGCCTCGACGCAGGCCCGGATCGCCGCCGGATAGTCCTCGAGGTGGGAGGCGGCCACCCAGAGGGTGAAGGCCACCGTGTCCTGGGCGGTCACCCGGGAGCCGTTGCCCAGCGCCTCGACGGCCTCGGCGAGCGGCCGGCCGAGCACCCCGGCCGCGCGCCGTACCCGGCGGTGCACCTCGGCGGCCGGGTCGAGCGCGGTCGCGACCGCGGCCAGCAGTCGCGCCGGCTCGGGCCGTACCCCGTCCAGCCGGGCCCGGGCGGCCAGCGAGGCGGCGACGGCCACCGCGACCGCGCCGGCGATCCCCTCCGGGTGGGCGTGGGTGACCTCGGCGGAGGCCCGGGCCTGCGCCGCCGCCCGGGTGGCCGAGTCGGCGAACCAGGCGCCGAGCGGGCCGACCCGCATCGCCGCGCCGTTGCCGCAGGAGCCCTGCCCGTCGAACGCGGAGGCGGCCGCCACCGGCCACGGGGTGCCGGTACGGATCAGCCGCAGGATCGTCACGGCGCCCGGCCCGTAGCCCCGGTACGGCTCGCAACGCTCGGCGAAGGCGAGCGCCAGCCGGTCCCGGTCGAGCTGGCCGTGCTCGGCGAGCTCGGCCACCACCGAGCAGGCCATCTCGGTGTCGTCGGTCCACTGCCAGGGCGGCGGCGGGAGCCGCCCGGCCGCGAAATCCTCCGGCCGGCGGCCGGGAACGAAGAACTGCGACCCCAGCGCGTCGCCGACGGAGAGGCCGGCGAGGCTGTCCCGGGCCAGCGCCGCCCGGGAGTCGGAAAAGAGGGTGAAGGACATCGTCGTGCCAGCTTGCCCGGTTCCCGGGGATGCCGCAACGCGATCAACTTGCCACGGGCAGTACGGTTCTGACGTGGCCACCGTGCTCCTGGTCGAAGACGACCACGTCGTACGCGGCGCGATGCTGCGGTCCCTCAGCGAGCGGGGGCACGCCGTGCACGCCGTCGGCACGGCGTTGGACGCGCTGCGCCGGGTCGCCGCCGAGACCCCGGACCTGGTCGTGCTCGACCTCGGCCTGCCCGACCTGGACGGCTCGGACGCGCTGCGGATGCTGCGCGGCATCACCGACGTACCAATCATCATCGCCACCGCCCGTGACGACGAGCAGTCAGTGGTCCGGCTGCTGCGCGCCGGGGCGGACGACTACATGGTCAAGCCGTTCACCGGCGCCCACCTCGACGCGCGGATCACCACCGTGCTGCGCCGGACGGGCCGGGCCAGCCGGACGGTGCAGCCGGCGGTGCACGCCGTGGGCGGCCTTCGGGTGGACGTCGGCGAGCGCAGCGCGGTGCTCGACGGGGAGCCGTTGGCGCTGACCCGCAAGGAATTCGACCTGCTGGCGTATCTCGCCGCACGACCCGGCCGGGTAGTGTCCCGGCGGGAGCTCTTGGAGGAGGTATGGCGGCAACCGTCGGTCGGCGAGGACCAGACCATCGACGTTCACCTCTACTGGCTACGGCGCAAAATGGGCGAGTCCGCGGCGAAGCCGCGCTACCTGCGCACCGTGCGGGGGGTGGGCTTCCGGCTGGTGGCCCCGGACTGAGGCTGGCGCTGGCCTACCTCACGGCCGGCATGTGCGCGCTGGTCGCGCTGGCGTTCCTGATTCCGCTCGGGGTGAGCCTGCGCGACGAGGTCCGCAGGGAGGCGCTGGCGGACGCGGCCCGGCGCGGCGCGATGGTCACCGGGGCGCTGGCGGTCAGCACCGACCCGGCGGCCGTGCGGCGGGCCGTGGAGGCCAGCGGCGACGACCCGGCCACCCGGCCGGTGGTGCACGGCCTCGTCGCCGACGAGTCCGCCGGCCGGGCCCCGGCCACCGACCTCGACCGGGCCCGCAACGAGAAGCGGTCGGTGGTCACCGACGTCGACGGCGGGGTGCTCCGCCTCGACCCGGTGGTGCTCGACGACAAGATCGCCGTGGTCGAGGTCTTCGTCCCGGCGTCCGCCCTCGACGAGGGGGCCGACGGCACCTGGCTGCTGCTGGCCGGGGTGGCCGTGGCGCTGGTCCTCGCCGCCGTGATCGTGGTCGACCGGGTGGCGGCCCGCGCGGTCGACTCCACCCGCGGTCTGGTCACGGCCGCCCTGGCCGTCGGCGACGGCGACCTCGGCGTACGGGTGGAGCCGATCGGTCCGCGCGAGCTGGCCGAGGCCGGGTACGCGTTCAACCGGATGGCCGACCGTCTCGTCGCCGCCCGCACCGACGAGCGGGAACTGGTGGCCGACCTGTCGCACCGGCTGCGCACGCCGCTGACCGTGCTGCGGCTGGACGCCGAGGGGCTGGACTCCGACGACACCAGCGTCGGCTCGTTCACCGCGGCCGAGCTGGACCGGCGGCGCACGATCCGGCGGATCCGGCAGGCGATCGTCACCCTCGAGGGCGAGATCGACGTGCTGATCAAGACGACCCGCAAGGCGGTCGCGCACGAGGCCGGGCCGGCCGAGTGCGACGTCAGCGAGGTGGTCCGGGACCGGATGGTGTTCTGGGCCGCCCTGGCCGGCGACCAGAACCGGCCGCACCGGGTGAGCGGCGCTCAGCTGCGCATCCCCGCCCTGGTCCCCCGTGCCGAGCTGGCCGCCGCGCTGGACGCGGTGATCGGCAACGTCTTCCGCTACACCCCGCAGGGGACCGCGTTCGAGGTGGCGGTCTCCCGCCGGGACGGGTACGTGGCGATCCGGATCGACGACGCCGGTCCGGGGATCGCCAACCCGGACCGGGCGCTGCGCCGGGGCGCCAGCGACCAGGGCTCGACCGGGCTGGGCCTGGACATCGCCAAGCGGGTCGCGTTGCAGGCCAGCGGCTCGGTGAGCATCGACCGGGCCCGGCTGGGCGGGGCCAGCGTGGTGATGCTGCTGGCCGACCCGGAGGCGACGCCCCGGCAGGTCAACCGGTTCGGGCTGGTCGGCAGGATGGCCCGGGAGGCCCGGGAGCAGAAGACCGGCGGCCGCCGGTGGCCCCGGCAGCGCCGCTCCGACGGCTGACTCTCCGGCCGCGACCGGGCCCGGCTGTGGGCGGGCGCAAGTCTTCCTTAGATCCGGATTAACGACGGCGGCGTAGCCGTCGTGAGCTGGCATGATCAGGCCAGAACCCATCAGTTCCGCCGGCCTGTCGCCCCTGACACCTGCCGGCCGGCGGAGCCAGTGCGCGCGGCGGGAGCACGGTCCCCCCACACCCACTCCCGCCGCGCGCGCACCCCTCACCCGCCGACAGTCGTGAGGTGAGCCGATGAACCCGTCCGTCAGCCGACCGATCCGCTGGGCGACCGTGATCGGCGCGGGCATCGCCGTCACGCTCGCTCTCTGGCAGGACCCGGTCCTCGCGTACGGCGTGGTGGAGTCCACGGCCGGGACGCCGCTGGACGCCCCGTACCTGCCCGTCGCGCTGGCCGCCGCCCTCGGGCTGGCGCTGGCCGCGCGGCGGCGACGCCCGGTGAACGTCGCCCGCCCGCGCGGCGCCCGGCCGGTCAGTACGTCGCGGCCGCCGAACAGGCGTCGATCTCGGCGCTGATCCGCGTCTTCTCCGCCGGCTCCAGGAACGAGGCGGTCACCGCGTCACGGGCCAGCGCGGCGAGACGGTCCGGGCCGGCGTCGAGCAGCCGGGCGGCCACCGCGTACTCGTCGTTGAGGGTGGTGCCGAACATCGGCGGGTCGTCCGAGTTGATCGTCACCAGCACGCCGGCGTCGACCAGCCGCTTCAGCGGGTGCTCCTCGATCCGCGCGACCGCCCGGGTGCGCACGTTGGAGGTCGGGCAGACCTCCAGGGCGATCCGGTGCTCGGCCAGGTACGCCAGCAGCTGCGGGTCGTCGACGGCGGAGATGCCGTGGCCGATCCGCTCGGCGCCGAGGTCGCGCAGCGCGTCCCAGACCGTCTGCGGGCCGGTGGTCTCGCCGGCGTGCGGCACCGAGCGCAGGCCGGCGGCCCGGGCCCGGTCGAAGTACGGCTTGAACTGCGGCCGGGGCACGCCGATCTCGGGGCCGCCCAGGCCGAAGCTGATCAGCCCGTCCGGCCGCTCCTCCAGCGCGATCCGCAGCGTCTGCTCGGCGGCCGGCAGTCCGGCCTCGCCGGGGATGTCGAAGCACCAGCGCAGCGCGATGCCGAAGTCGGCCTCGGCGCGCTTGCGGGCGTCCTCGATCGCCTCGCAGAACGCCGGCGCGGGGATGCCCCGGTGCACGTGCGAGTACGGGGTGACAGTCAGCTCGGCGTACCGGACCTGCTGGCGGGCCAGCTCGCGGGCCACCTCGTAGGTGAGGATCCAGACGTCCTCCGGGTCGCGGATCAGGTCCACGACGCTCAGGTAGACCTCGATGAAGTGGGCGAAGTCGCGGAAGGCGAAGTAGTCGGCGAGCGCGTCCGGGTCCGCCGGCACCGGGCTGCGCCCCTCGTGCCGGGCGGCCAGCTCGGCCACGATCCGGGGCGAGGCGGAGCCGACGTGGTGCACGTGCAGCTCCACCTTGGGCAGTGCGGCGATGAAGGTGGACAGGTCGGTCACGGCTTCTCCTCTGCACGGGCGCCGGTGCGGGCAACCACGAAGATGCGGCGGAACGGGAAGTACACCTGACCCTGCCGCGCCGGGTACGCCTCGGCGAGCCGTACCCCCAGTTCGGTGCGGAAGTCGGCCCAGCCGGCGGCGTCCAGCGCGGCCCGGACCGGGCGCAGCGCGGTCCCCTCCATCCAGGTCAGCACCGGATGGTCGGCGTCGGCGCCGGCCGGCAGCAGGTGCACGTAGGTAGTCTCCCAGGCGTCCACGGCGCAGCCGGCGGCGGCCAGCAGCGCGGCGTAGTCGACGGCGTCGCGCACCGGCGCCTCGCGCAGCAGCGGCGCCAGCGTGTCCGACCAGCGGGTGGCCCGGGCAACCTCGCGCAGCGCCCGGTGCGAGGGAGCGGCGAAGTTGCCGGGTACCTGGAAGGCCAGAAAGGCGCCGGGGGTCAGCGCACCGGCCCAGCGCACGAGCAGGTCCTCGTGGCCGGGCACCCACTGCAGCACCGCGTTGGCGACGACGACGTCGACGTCCGGCGTGGGCCGCCAGTCCCGGACGTCACCGACGGTGAAGTCGACCGGGGCGTCCAGGGCGGCGGCCCGGTCGATCATCTCCGGGGACGAGTCGACGCCGGCGGTCCGGGCGTCCGGCCAGCGGGCGGCGAGGGTGGCGGTCAGCGTGCCGGGGCCGCAGCCGAGGTCGACCACGGCGCGCGGCCGGTCGGCCGGGACGCGGGCGACCAGATCGTGGAAGGGTCGGGACCGTTCGTCGCCGTAGCGCAGGTAGGTCGTGGGATCCCACATCGCAGCCTCCAAACCGTACGTACGTCTTGTTGGACTCTACGGCCCGCGCTGCGTGCTGGCAAGGCGGTCACTAGGCTCGTCCGAATGGAACAGCGCAGCTTCGACCGGCTCGGCCGGCAGGTGGGCGTCGTCGGACTGGGCGCCTGGCAGCTCGACGCCGACTGGGGACAGGTCAGCGAGGGCGCCGCCCTCGACGTCCTGTCCGCCGCCGTGGTCATCCCGGGTGCCCGCAGCCCGGAACAGGCGCGCGGCAACGCCGCCGCGGCCGGGCTGCGGCCGCTGACCGGGCAGGAGCGGGAGACCGTCCGGTCGTTCTACGACGAGCTGGTGCGGCCCCGGGTGCACGACCGGTGGTGAGCCGCGTCGGCACGGTGCTCGCGTCCGGCCCGGCCGACCCGCATGCTGGCGGCGGGGCCGGACGCACCGGCCGAGTGGAGGGGGACCGATGAGGGGCTGGCTCACGCTCACCCTCGGCCTGCTGGCCGTGGTGGTCGGTGGCGTGTGGACGGTGCAGGGGCTCGGGTACGTCAGCGGCAGCGTGATGACCGATCAGCGGATCTGGGCGGTCATCGGGCCGGTGCTGGTGCTGATCGGCCTCGTCGTGCTCTGGCTCGGCCTGCGCGCCCGCCGACGCACCTGACCCGTTCGCCGGCGCCGCCGCCCTGCGGTGGTCGGGCAGCGCCGCGGCACCGGGCCCGGATACGCGGAAAGCCCCGCGTCCCAGCGAGGACACGGGGCTTCTCGTCGATCCGGGGGGCCGGATCACCCGGGCCGGCGGCTGCCGACCGGCACTGCTCAGAGGGGGCGGACCTGCTCGGCCTGCGGACCCTTCTGACCCTGGGCGATCTCGAACTCCACCCGCTGGTTCTCCTCCAGCGTGCGGTAGCCGCTGGTCTGGATGGCCGAGAAGTGGACGAACACGTCAGCACCCCCGCCGTCGACGGTGATGAAGCCGAAGCCCTTGTCAGCGTTGAACCACTTCACGGTTCCCTGCGCCATGTGTATCTCCTTCTAAAACTGGCGGCCGAGCACGCCGTGCGGCCGATTGGCCGTTTTCGAGCAGCAGCGCCTGAGGCGGCCCCCACGCAGGAGACTTCTCTCAACCCACGCCATCTCTCAACAGCGGAGATCAGCAAACCACGTACGCAAAACTCTGCACAGCCCGCCCGACGAAATTTTCCGACATGTGACCTGACGGATGCCTGAGATCGCTGGAGGGGTCGTCGGCGCCATGCGAAAGGCCCCCCACCCGTCGATGCGGATGGGGGGCCTGCACGCCTGCCGGTCAGTCCGGCCAGCGGCCGGTCACCCGTCGTACGCCGACCGCGCCGCCCCGGTCCACGGCGGCCCGGACGACCGCGAAGATCGCGCCCTGCAGCGCCGCCGCGGCGAGGACCTCGCCCCAGCCGCGGTCCTCGTCGGTCGCGCTGGGCGCCTCGCCGTCGCCGGCGGTCACCTTCCAGACCTGCCGGAAGATCGCCCCGGCGACCGTACCGGCGGCCAGACCGAGCAGCACCCCGACGGGCTTGTACGCGGTCTTCCCAATGCCCCTGCTCACCTGCGCCTCCCCCGGACGACCAACAGCACGATCACGGTCGCCACGGCGCCGGCCGCGACCGCCGCCCACGGCACCGGGTTGCGCCGGACCGCCGCACCCTTCTCGTACGCCTGCACCCGCGCGACGTCCGCCTTCTGCGCCGCCTGCCCCCGCACCCGGGACACGGTCAGCGCGGCCTGCTCACGCATCCGCTCCTTCGCCTGCCCGGCGGACTCCCGCAACCGGGCCTTGACGTCGGCCTTGGCGGCCAGCAGCTCCATCGTCTCGCCCAGCTCCACCCGGGTACGCCGGATCTCCTCGCGCAGCGCCTCGGTGTCGCCGGTGCCGTTGCCCGTCATGCCCGTCCCCTGTCCTTCACCGCGGCGGTGACGGTGTCCACGTCCGCCCGGACGCTGCGCACCGCCGCCTCCGGCATCGGCGGAACCGCCTGGCTGACCTGCTTCTTCCCGACCAGGGCGAGGACCCCGGCGAGCAGGAAGAGTGTCACCGCCACGATCAGGGCGGCCGCCCAGCCGGGCAGCACCAGGTCCAGCAGCAGGATCGCGGTGGCGACCAGCGCGCCCAGCCCGTACAGGGCCAGCGCGCCGCCCCCGCCGAAGAGACCGATCCCGATCCCGGCGTGCTTGCCCTTCTGGGTCAACTCCGCCCGGGCCAGCGCGAGTTCGTCCCGCACCAGACGGGAGACCTGCTCGGTGGCCCGCTGCACGAGTTCGGCGGTGGACGGCTCGCTCCCGGTCCGGGACGTGCGGTGGTTCGCGACGTCAGCCATGCTGTCCTCCTTTCATCATCACCGCGCTGTATGCCCGGAGCCGCTGCCCGCCAATCCTGCGCGCAGTACCCCAGTCATCATCTGACCGCAGGTCGGCCCGGAACGTCCGGCGAAACGCGGAAGCGGCGACGAGGAAGCCCCCGGAACCGTGGGTTCCGGGGGCTTCTCGGGATGCTCAGCGGTGGGCTTCGGCGGGTTCCTCGACCCCGACGCGGGCCTCGCCGCGCGCCTCCCCGTCGTCGGCGGGGCCGACGAAGGCCTCGCTGCGGGCCTCGCCGTCGTCGCTGCCGCCGAAGACCCGGGCGTCGTCCGGCACCTCGGCGTCCTGCGACCGGCGTACCGGGCGGCGGGGCTGCACCCACTGCCAGGGCAGCGTGCCGGAGGCGTCGCCGATCTCGGTGCGGGTGCGCGGCAGGGCCGTCGGCTGCTGGTCCCGGACCCAGGCGGCGAGGTGCTCGCGGACCAGGCAGCGCAGGTCCCAGAGGCTCCCGGCGTCGGCGGCGCTGACCAGCGCCCGCACGGTGAGCGTCCCGCCGGTCGCGTCGGTCACCTGCAGTACGCAGACCCGGCCGTCCCACAGCTCGGTGCTCTCGGCCAGCCGGCGCAGCTCCTCCCGCATGGCCTGCACCGGGATCGACCAGTCGACCTCGAACTCGGCGGTGCCCAGCACGGCGGCCTCGGTCCGCGTCCAGTTCTGGAACGGGGTGCTGGTGAAGTACGACGTGGGCAGGATCAGCCGCCGGTCATCCCAGATCTGCACCACCACGTAGCTGAGGGTCAGCTCCTCGACCCGGCCCCACTCCCCCTCGACGACCACCACGTCGTCGAGGCGTACCGCGTCGCTGAAGGCGAGCTGGAGGCCGGCGATGACGTTGCCGAGCAGGCTCTGCGCGGCCAGCGCGGCGACCACACCGACCACACCGGCACTGGTCAGTACGCCGGCGCCGATGCCGCGGACGGCGGGAAAGGTCATCAGCATCACGCCGACCGCCAGGATGACGATCACCGCGATGGTCAGCCGGCGCAGCAGCACCACCTGGGTGCGCACCCGGCGGGCCTGCCGGTTGTTCGGCACGTCCGTCCGGAACCGGGCCAGCGCGGTGTCCTCCACCACCACCAGCAGCGAGGCGACCAGCCAGGCCACCGCGGCCACCAGGCCGAGCACCAGGACGTGCAGCACCACCTGACGCCAGCTGGCGCCGACGGCGTAGCCGGTGGTGAGGCGCACCGCGAACTGGACCGCGACGACCGTGGCGGCCACCTGGAACGAGCGGTGGGCGTGCTCGGTGAGCTCGGTCATGAGCAGCGAGCGCCGGCCGAGCCGGCGGATCACGCGGTGCACCACCTCGACGAACAGCAGGGCGATCGCCGCCGCGGCAGCCGCGGCGGCGATCGTCTCGAGGTAGTCCTGCACTAGGTTGTCTCCCTCCAGCCCGGCTGATCGGTCCCGGGCAAAAGCCCTATGGTGCCCGGGGATCACCGAATCGACCAGCTCAGACCTTGCGGTACCGGGACTGGAGGAAGCAGAAGGTGCCGAAGGCGGCGATGCCGAGGGCGACCAGCACCAGGATCGCCTGGCCGTACGACTGGTCCCGCAGGGTGTGCAGGGCGGCGTCCAGGCCACGGGCCTTCTCCGGGTCGTACTTCACCGCGGCGACGATGATCAGCAGCCCGGCGATGCCGTACGCGATGCCCTTGGCGACGTAGCCGGCGACGCCGAGCCGACGGGCCAGGGTCCGGGCCTGCGGGCTCATCTCACCGGTCTTGAGGTGCTTCTCGAAGCGCTTGACCAAACCGTAGATCACCAGGCCGACACCGATGCAGGCGAGCACCAGACCGGCCAGCCCGACCAGCCAGCGACCGCCGGCGGAGGTCATCAGCTTGCCGGTCAGCGCCTCCTGCTGGTCGGCGCTGTTGGAGCCGGCGTCCTTGAAGACCTTGAAGGCGGTCCAGGCGAAGTAGAGGTAGACGATGGTCCGGCCGACGGAGGCGAGCCGTTCCCAGACCCGCCCCTTGCCCTGCTCGGCGCGGTGCCCGACGGCCGCCTCGAGTCCCTGCCAGATCGCCATCGCCAGCAGGCCGATCGCGATCGTGATCACGAGGAACTTGCCCAGCGGCTGGGCGGCGATGGTACGCAGCGCACCGGACTGGTCGCCGTTCTCGCCGGCCTTGCCGAAGGCGATCTGCAGGGCGAGCCAGGCGAAGAGCAGGTGCACGATCCCGTAGCCGATGAAGCCGGCCCGGGCGAGGAGTTCCAGCCAGCGGCTGTCCGCGGTGCGGGCGGCGGTGGCTTCGGCATTCCCGGTGAGTGACATGGCGCCACAATCTCCGAATGCGAAGATCCCCAAACGTGGTTTACCGCCGCCCGGGCGGCGTCAGCTGCCGGAACTCTTGGCCACGCGGATCTTGACCTGCTGGTCGGTGACGCTGTCCAGGGTCACCGCGAAGCCGCCCACCTCGGTGGCCTGCTGGCCGGTGGTGAGGGAGACCTGCTCGCCGGCGACCTCGACGGTCACCTGGTCGCCCTGGGCGCCGACCAGCTTGGCCTCGACGCCCAGGAACTTGGCGCTGGCGTCCACGCCCCGGTCGAAGGTGACCGTGCAGGTCTGGTCCAGGCCGCAGTCGGTATCGGCGCCGTCGGAACTGCACCCGGCGAGCACGGCCACGCCGAGCGCCAGGCCGGCCAGCAGGCCGGCGGCCCGGCGGGAGGGGGTCAGCGGGGGGATAACGGATCGGTTCGTCACCCGACCAGGGTACGAGACGCGCGCCCACCCGGCACCGCCGCCTTGATCATCCACCGGGACCGGTGCCGCCCACCCGGGCGGGTAGGGTCCCGACATGCCGTTCGACATCGCCCGGACCAGGGCCGCCTACCCCGCCCTGACCGAGGGTTTCGCCCACTTCGACGGTGCCGGCGGCACCCAGACCCCGCAGTCGGTGATCGACGCGGTGAGCGACGCGATGCGCACGGCGCTGGGCAACCGGAGCACCGCCTTCGTACCCGGCCGGCGTTCCCTGGAGCTGGTCGCCGCCGCCCGCGCCGCGGTGGCCGACCTGCTCGGCGCGGCGCCGGACGGGGTGGTGCTCGGGCCGAGCGCGACGGCGCTGACGTACACCCTGGCCCGGACACTCGGCGACACCTGGCGCCCGGGCGACGAGGTGGTCGTCTCCCGGCTGGACCACGACGCGAACGTGCGGCCCTGGGTGCAGGCGGCCGAGGCGGCCGGCGCCACCGTGCGCTGGGCCGAGTTCGACCCGGCCACCGGGGAGCTGCCCGCCGGCCAGTACGCCGATCTGGTCGGCGCGCGGACCCGGCTGGTCGCGGTGACCGCCGGAAGCAACGCGATCGGCACCGTGCCGGACGTCGCCGCGATCACCAAGACCGCCCACGAGGCGGGCGCCCTGGTCTGCGTCGACGGGGTGCACTCGGTGCCACACGGCCCGACCGATCTCGCCTCGCTGGGCGCGGACTTCCTGGTCACCAGCGCCTACAAGTGGTCCGGCCCGCACCTCGCCGCGATGGTGGCCGACCCGGCCCGCTGGGCAGTGCTGCGCCCGGCCAAGCTGCTGCCCAGCTCCGACGCGGTGCCGGACCGGTTCGAGGCCGGCACGCCGAGCTTCCCGCTGCTGGCCGGGGTGGCCGCCGCGGTGGACCACCTGGCCGGGCTGGACCCGGCCGCGACCGGTGACCGGCGGGAACGGGTCCGCGCCGGGCTGGCCGCCGCCCAGGGCTACGAGGAGTCGCTCTTCGACCGGCTGCTCGGCGGCCTGACCGCCCACCCCGCGGTGACCGTGTACGGCGCTGCCGCCCGCCGCTGCCCGACGGTGTCGTTCCGGCTGGCCGGCTGGTCGCCGGCCGGGTTGGCGGCGGCGCTGGGCGAGGCCGGCCTCTGCCTCTCCTCCGGCGACTACTACGCCTACGAGTACTTCCGGGCGATGGGGCTGCGGGAGACCGGCGGGGCGGTCCGGGCCGGCGTGTACCACTACAACACCGCCGACGAGGTGGACCGGTTGCTGGCCGAACTGGACCGGCTGGCCCAGCGGGGGGAGACAATGGGCCGGTGAGCTTCCTGGTCGAGGAGAACCCCGCCAAGCACCGCTTCGAGATCCTGGTCGACGACGCGTTTGCCGGCTTCACCGCGTACATCCCCCGCGGCGAGGTGTTGGTGTTCACCCATACCGAGGTGCGCCCGGAGTTCCAGGACATGGGGGTGGGCGCGGCGCTGGTCCGGGCCAGCCTGGACCAGGTGCGCGAGCGCGGCGGCCGGCTGGTGCCGCAGTGCTCGTTCGTGCGGGCGTTCATCGAACGGCACCCCGAGTACGCCGAGCTGGTGGTCGAGCCGGCGTAGTCACCGGCCCGTCGGGCCGGGGCCTCGCTCGTCGCGGTTCGCGGCATGTCGCGGTGTCCGCCTCACTGGACACCGCGACACGCCGCAGACGGGGACGGAGCCCCGCTTGCGGGCCGGGGATCGCGGTCAGCCCAGGCCGGCGAGCAGCTCGGCGGCGGCCCGCGCGCCGGCCCGGGTGGCGCCGTGGGTCGCCACGTGCAGCCGTCCGGTGACCAGCTCGGGCACCCCCAGCTCGACCACGACCGCGTCGGGCCGGGCGGCCAGCGCCCGCCGGACGGCGACCCGCATCCAGTCGTGCCGGTGCAGGTCGCGGACGACCAGCACGACCGGTCGGCCGTCGGCGCCCGCGACGGGGTCGGTGGGCAGGTCCGCCTCGGCGAGCCGGACGGTGGTCGTCCCGGGCAGCAGGTCGGCGAGGGGGGCGCCGACCCCCCACGGCGTCTCCGGTCCGATGGCGATGTTGCGCGGCGGGGCGAACTCCACCACGTGCGCGGCGGCGGTGAGCGGGAGGACGCCGTCGCGGTCCCCGCTGACCCGCAGCGCCCGCCGCGCCGCGGCCAGCCCGACCGTCGACGCGTCGGCGCGGCCTGGCGCGTGCGCCGGCCGGTCGGCGCGGGCGGCCACCGTCCAGGCCGCGAGCTGGCCGACCCGCTTGGCGGCCTCGGCGAGCCGCTCCTCGGGCAGCTCCCCGGCGACCACGGCGGCGACGATGGCGTCCCGCAGGTGTCGGGCGGCCTCCTCGTCGGCCCGTTCCCCGCCGACGCAGACCGCGTCCGCGCCGGCGGCGAGGGCACGCACGGCCGCGCCGGCGAAGCCGTACCGGTCGGCGACCGCGCGCATCTCCACCGCGTCGGTCACCACCACGCCGGAGAAGCCGAGCTCGTCGCGGAGCAGGTCGCCGAGGATGCGCGGGCTGAGGGTGGCCGGCAGCTCCGGGTCGAGGGCGGGGACCAGCAGGTGGCCGGTCATCACCGCCTGCACGCCGGCGGCCACGGCGGCCCGGAACGGGACCAGCTCCCGGGCGTCGAGGCGGGCCCGGCTGGCGGTGATGCGGGGCAGGTCGTGGTGCGAGTCGACGCGGGTGTCGCCGTGGCCGGGGAAGTGCTTGGCGCAGGCGGCCACCCCGGCCGACTGCAGGCCGCGTACCCAGGCGGCGGTGTGCCGGGCGACCAGGTCGGGGTCGGCGCCGAAGGACCGGACGCCGATGACCGGGTTGGCCGGATTGTTGTTGACGTCGGCGTCGGGGGCGTAGTTGAGGGTGACGCCGAGCGCGGCGAGATCGGCACCGAGGTCCCGGGCCACCTCCTCGGTCAGCCCGGGGTCGTCGACCGCGCCGAGGGCGAGGTTGCCGGGACGGGAGCTGCCCAGCGCGGACTCGATCCGGGTGACGTCGCCGGCCTCCTCGTCGATGGCGACGAGGACGTCGGGTCGTTCGGCGTGCAGGGTCGCGGTGAGCGCGGCGAGCTGGCCGGGGTCGACCACGTTGCGGGCGAAGAGCACCACCGCGCCGAGCCCGTCGCCGAGCCAGCGGCACACCCAGTCGGGCGGGGTGGTGCCGACGAAACCGGGCTGCAGGACGGCGGCCGCCAGGCCCGCCAGATTGCGCTCGCTCATGCGGCTCCCGTACCCCCGTTTCTCCTCCGACGGGCTCTCGCCGTCGCGGTGCTGCCATGGTCACACCGCGCCACGAAATAGTCAATAAACCTTACTGTTACCGTCCTGGCGCCGCCCGGAGCCTCGTGGGACAGTGCGGAGATGGATCTCCCGCCGCTCGCCGACGCCACCTCCGCGGCCGACGTCCCCGGCGTGCGCCTGCTCGGCGTGGTGGTCGGCGGCCTGCTGCTGCTCGCCGCGATCCGGGCCATGTTCGGCCGCCGCTGAGACTGATCCCCGCCCACCGGGGTACCGCTCCCCACGGCGGCCCGGCGCGCCCGGCGGCGGGCGACGGCGAGGGGGACCCATGAAGATCGGCTACTTCCTGTCCAGTGAGGAGTACGGCCCGGCGGAGCTGCTCGACCAGGCGCGCGACGCCGAGCGGGCCGGCTTCGAGGCGCTGTGGATCTCCGACCACTACCACCCGTGGGTGGACGCCCAGGGGCAGAGCCCCTTCGTCTGGTCCACGATCGGCGCGCTGAGCCAGGTCTGCTCGCTGCCCGTCACCACCGCGGTCACCTGCCCGACCGTCCGCATCCATCCAGCGGTGGTCGCCCAGGCGGCGGCGACCAGTGCGGTGTTGCACGGCGGCCGGTTCGTGCTCGGGGTCGGCAGCGGCGAGGCGCTCAACGAGCACATCCTCGGCGACGCCTGGCCGCCGACCGACGTCCGGCTGGAGATGCTGGAGGAGGCGGTCGAGGTGATGCGCGAACTCTGGCGGGGCGGCTTCGTCAACCACCACGGCCGGCACTACACCGTCGAGCACGCCCGGGTCTACACGCTGCCCGACACGCCGCCGCCGGTCTACGTCTCCGGCTTCGGCCCGAAGGCGATCGACCTGGCCGCCCGGATCGGGGACGGATACGTCAGCGTCATGCCGGACGGGGACATGGTGCGCCGGTTCCGGGGGAACGGCGGCGGCGACAAGCCGTGCCAGGCCGGCTTCAAGGCGGCGTACGCCGACAGCGAGGAGGAGGGCGTGCGGATCGCGTACGAGAAGTGGCCGAACGCCGGCGTGCGGGGCGAGCTCTCTCAGGTGCTCCCCTCGCCGCGGCACTTCGAGCAGGCCGCGCAGCTGGTGAAGCCGGAGATGATGAAGGAGTCGTTCGTCTGCGGCAACAGCCCCGAGGCGCACCTGGAGATGATCGACCGGTACGCCAAGGCCGGCTTCGACGAGGTCTACGTGGCCAACACCGGCCCGAACGCCCAGGGCCTGTTCGACCTCTACCAGCGCGAGGTGCTCCCCCAGCTGCGCTGAGCGCCCCCGCCGGTGGCCGCCGGCCGGGCGGCCACCGGCGGATGGTTTCGGCGATGATCAGGTCGGGTACCTCCGGCCACCGATGAAGCTGTCCACGCACTCCATGACGTTGCGCCGCGCTGCGAAGAGCCTCTTCGGCTGGACCGCGCTACGGCCCAACCAGCTCGCCGCCATGCGCGCGGTGATGAAGCGACGCGACGCCCTGGTGGTCCTGCCCACCGGCGCCGGCAAGTCGGCGATCTACCAGATCCCGGCGAGCCTGATCCCCGGTCCGACGGTGGTGATCTCCCCGCTGCTGGCCCTGCAGCAGGACCAGATCGCCGCCCTCAACGAGCGGCAGCGCCCCGAACTGCGGGCGGTCCGGATCAGCTCCGACGAGACCCCGGCCCAACAGGCCCAGGCGATCACCGAGATCCGCGAGGGGCGGGCCGAGTTCCTCTTCATCACCCCGGAGGCGCTCAGCAACCCGGACCGGATGGCCGAGGTGAAGTCGCTGAAGCCGGCGCTGGTGGCGATCGACGAGGCGCACTGCATCTCCGCCTGGGGGCACGACTTCCGCCCCGACTACCTCGCGCTGGGCCACCTCATCGAGGGCATCGGCCGCCCGCCGGTGGTCGCCCTGACCGCCACCGCCTCACCGCCGGTCCGCGACGACATCATCGCCCGGCTCCGGCTGCACGACCCCGAGGTGGTGGTCTCCGGGCTGGACCGGCCCAACCTCTTCGTCGAGGTCGCCCACTGCCCCACCGACGACTACCGCTGGCGGCGGCTGGTCGCGCTGCTGCGCGACGACGAGCGCCCCGGCATCATCTACGTGCCCACCCGCCGCGCCGCCGAGGAGCTCGCCCAGCGGCTCACCGACGCCGGCTTCCCGTCGCAGTACTACCACGGCGGGATGCCCACCAACGCCCGACACGAGCTGCACGAGGCGTTCCTCGCCGACCAGGTCCCGATCATGGTGGCCACCTCGGCGTTCGGCATGGGCATCGACAAGCCCAACATCGCCTGGGTGGTGCACATGGCGCTGCCCGACTCCCCGGACAGCTACTTCCAGGAGATCGGCCGCGCCGGCCGGGACGGCGAGCCGGCCCGGGTGCTGCTGCTCTGGCGGGCCGAGGACGTCGGGCTGCAACGCTACTTCAGCGGTGGCCTGCCCAACGAGAACGAGCTGCGCGAGCTGGCCGCGGTGGTACGCAAGAAGGCCGGCACCAAGAAGGAGCTGCGGGAGGTCACCGGCCTCGGCGCCCGCAAGCTCGGCCAGTACCTGTCGCTGCTGGAGCAGGTCGGCGCGGTCGAGCCACGGGCCAAGCAGAACATCGGCGCGCCGCGCTACTCCCCCAGGCCGGCCGAGGCCGCCGCAGCGGCGCTCGCCGAGGCGGAACGCCAGCAGACCGTCACCCGCTCCCGGAGCGACATGATGCGCGCGTTCGCCGAGACCACCGGCTGCCGTGGGCAGGCGCTGCTGGCGTACTTCGGCGAGCAGATGTCGGAGATCTGCGGGCACTGCGACAACTGCCACGCCGGCACCAGCGTCGCCGACGCCGGGGCGGTCGGTCCGTTCCCGGTGCACAGCCAGGTCCGGCACCCGGAGTGGGGTCCCGGCCTGGTGCTCGGCTACGAGGAGGACCGGATGACGGTGCTCTTCGAGGAGGTCGGCTACAAGACGCTCTCCGTGCCCGTGGTGTCCGAACAGGGCCTGCTGACGCTGGACTAGCCTGAGCGGGCGCCGGCGGGCGCGCGGCACGAAACCACTGACAGTGACGATGACCAGGGCGAGAGGGGCTCAGTCGTGATCGAGCAACCGGCGTACACCGGGTTCGGCTTCTCCGACGAGGAATGGGGACTGCTGGTCGGCCTGCCGCAGTCGGTCCTGACCGCGGCGAGCGCCGCCGAGTCCGACGGCGGCCGGCGCACCCGGGCCGAGAGCGCCGCCGGGATGGAGACCATCTCCACCGGCCGGGAGTCGGCCAGCCCGCTGGTCGCGGCGGTGGCCGGGGAGCTCGTGTCCCGGGTGGGCGACCCGGAGGCCGGCGAGGAGCTGCCGGTGATCGCGCCGGCGGACCCGCAGGCGCTGATCGACGACGTGCTGGCCCGGGCCGGCCAGGCGGCGGGCCTGCTGGCCGCGCGGGTCGACGAGGGCGAGGCCGGGGCGTACAAGCACTGGCTGGTGGAGATCGCCGAGCAGGTGGTCGGCGCGGCCCCCACCGGCGGCCTCCTCGGCCTCGGCGGGGACCAGGTCAGCGACTCGGAGCGGCGCTTCCGCGACCGGCTCTCGCACGTGCTCAACGACTGACCGCGGCGTCCACGGTCCGCGCGAGCCCGCCCCGGGCCGCGCGGACCGTCGTTTCCGCCACCCCTCGCCGCACCGACCCGTGCAACTCGCTCAGAATGGAGCGCGACGTGCCGGCCGACGGGGAGGTGGGGAGATGCTGCACCGCGACGTCATCGACACCGAGCTGGTGCCACCGCGCGAGCGGTTCGGGATGTGGCTGGACCTGGTGGCGCGCACCGCCTCGCCGCTGCGGATGCGCACCGCGCATGCCGACGACTTCCGGGCGCAGGCCGAGCTCATCGGCCTCGGGCCGATCCAGCTGGTCCGCTACCGCTACCCCTCGCTGGACGCCGTCCGGACCGCCAAGCTGGCCCGGCAGACCGAGGTGGACTATTTCCTGCTCGCCCTCACCACCACCGGCACCGGTGCCTCCGGACAGGCCGGGCAGCAGAGCGTGATCCGGGCCGGCGAGTTCACCTTCTACGACGGGGCGCGCCCGCACGAGGTCAGCCACCACGGGGAGGACCACGGGCGCGAGCACGCCCGCTCCATCGTGGCGCTGATCCCGTACGGCGCGCTGCCGCTGCCGCCGGAACGGCTGGCGCCCCTGCTGGCCGGCCGGATGTCGGGAACCGAGGGGGTGGGTGCCCTGCTCGCGCAGTACCTCACCCAGCTGACCGCGCATCCGGAGCAGTACCACGCGGCGGACGCCGACCGGCTCGGCACGGTCGGGCTGGACCTGATCTCCACCATGCTCGGCCGGCACCTGGTGGCCGAGGACGCGGTGCCCCGGGAGGTCCGCCGGCGCGCCCTGCTCACCCAGATCCACGGCTTCGTCCAGCGGCACCTGGGCGACCCCGCGCTGAGCCCGCAGTCGGTCGCCGACGCGCACCACGTCTCGGTCCGCACCCTGCACCGGCTCTTCGAGCTGGAGGAGACCACGGTCGCGGCGTACGTGCGCGACCTGCGGCTGGAGCGGTGCCGGCGCGACCTCGCCGACCCGGCGCTGGCACAGCGGCCGGTCCAGGCGGTCGCCGCCCGCTGGGGCTTCCCGGACAAGGCCCACTTCAGCCGGGTGTTCCGGGCCGCGTACGGCGTGACGCCACAGGCGTACCGCACGGCTCAGCACGAACGGGCACGGATCGTCAACAGCACGGCATCCGTCGTCAACCCGGGGCCGACATACTGATTCCGGGCCGGCGGTCGGAAGACCGTTCCGGCCCACTGGTAACGGGGGGCCGCGGCGTGGCGCCCGTGGCATCAGCCACGGGCGGCCGCCCCGGTGCCGTTCCCGCCCGCGTGGCGGTGTCGCCAGCCGGTTCCCCCGGCCGCACCGACCCCGGCCCCGTCGCGCTTCCCCCCAGGACTCACGGCGGGGCCGGTCAGGCATCCTCCAGCAACTCCAGCACCGAGCGTTCGGCCTCCGTCCGGGGCGTCTCCGGCCGGACCGGCGCGACCACCCCGTCGTGGTAGAGGTCGACCACCCGGGGATCCACGTAGGACGTCCGCGCCACGGTGGGGGTGTTGCCGAGCAGCTCGGCCACCTCCCGCATGACCCCGGCCACCGCCCTCTTCCGCGCCGTCGCGGAACGCTGGACGCCCACCGTGGCCAGTTCGGTGGCGGCCAGCACGGTCGCGTGCCAGGTACGGAAGTCCTTCGCCGTCATCTCCCCGCCGCTGGCGTCACGCAGGTACCCGTTGACCTCGTCGCTGCGCACGTCGCGCCAGGCCCGGCCGTCCCAGTAGCCGAAGAGGCGCTCCTCGGACCGGCGCCGGCGGCGCAGGTTGGTCAGCACCCGGCACAGCTCCGGGTCCTCGATCCGGCGTACCTGGTCGATGCCGCCCTTGGCGGGGAACTCGAAGACCACGCAGCCGCGCCGGGACCGGGCGTGCTCCGGGCGCAGCGTGGACACCCCGAAGGTGGCGTCCTCACCGACGGCGTACTGGCCGTTGCCGACCCGGAACATCCCCATGTCCAGCAGCCGGGCGACCGTGGCGAGCACCCGGTCCCGGTTCAGTCCCCGGCCGTCCAGGTCGTGCGCGATCCGGTCCCGCAGTTTCGGCAGCCGGTGGGCGACCTCCAGCACGTGGTCGAACTTCGCCTCGTCCCGCTTGCGGCGCCACTCCGGGTGGTAGAGGTACTGCTTGCGCCCGGCCGCGTCGACACCGGTGGCCTGGATGTGCCCGTTCGGGTACGGCGAGATCCAGACGTCCTGCCAGGCGGGCGGGATGACCAGCTGGTTCAGCCGGGCCAGCTCGTCGAAGTCGCGGACGGGGTCGCCGCGCGGGTCGAGGAACGTCCAGTCCTCACCCCGCCGGCGGCGCCCGTAGCCCGCCCGGCCCGGGTCACTACGCCGCAATCGCATCGGACACCCGCACCGCCTCTGCCACCTCGTCCACGGCGGCCAGCACCTCGTCCACGGACAGGGCCGCCAACGTCGGATGCGTTCCGATCCTGGACGAAGCGGGCCGATACCGGTCACCGGCCCAGAGCACCCGGTGCCGGGGCCGGTCCGCCGGCGGGCCCCACCGCGACGGCGGCACCGGGCCGAAGAGCAGCACCGACGGGACGCCGTACCCGGTGGCGAGGTGGCCCACCCCGGTGTCCCCGCTGACCACCAGTCGGGCGCCGGAGACCAGGGCGGCCAGCTCGCCGAGGTCGGTCCCCCCGGCGAGCACCGCCGTCCCGGGCAGCCCCGCGCCGGCGGCCACCCGCCCGGCCAGCTCCCGCTCGTCCGCCGAACCGGTCACCACCACCCGATGCCCCCGGCCGGTCAGCTCGCGGGCGAGCGCGGCGAACCGCTCGACCGGCCAGCGCTTCTCGGGGATCTTGGTGCCGGGGTGCACGACGGTGCCCCCGGCCGGCATCCAACCAGGTGCCGGGCGGCGCAGGGCGAGGTCGGCGCGGTCGGCGGGGACGCCGTACCAGCCGAGCAGCCGGCACCAGCGGTCCACCTCGTGCTCCTCGTCGCGCCAGTCCGGGCCGTCGAGGTGACCGGCCTGCGGGCAGCGGAAGGCGAGCAGCCGTCCGGCGCCGGCCAGCAGCCGGTGCGACTGCGGGCCGCGCCCGTGCAGGTTGACCGCGACCGGTGGCGGCGGCCACCGCGGCGCGCCGAGCCCGTCGGTGGGCAGCAGCCGGTCGACGCCGCCGACCAGGTCGACCAGCGGCCCGAGCCAGGCCGGCGCGGCGAGCGCCAGCTCCCGGTCCGGGTACGCGGCCCGCAGCGCGCGCAGCGCCGGCACCGCGGTGGCCAGGTCGCCGACGCCGAGGGCCCGTAGCACCAGGATCACGGGTACGACGTCTCCTGCTCGGCGCAGACCACCAGCTCGCGTACCGCGCAGCCGGCCGGCTGGGAGAGCGCGAACATCACCGCGGCGGCGGTGTCGGCCGGGTCGTTGAGCTTCGCGTCCGGGCCGGGCCTGTACTGCGGGTCGCGCTCGTCGAAGAAGGCGGTCCGCATCCCGCCCGGGATCAACAGCGTGACGCCCACCTGACCGGCGAGTTCGGCGGCGAGCGCCCGGGTGAAGCCGACCACCCCGAACTTCGCCGCGCAGTACGCGGTGGCGTCGCTGACCGCCTTGATCCCCAGCGTCGAGGCGACCGTCACGATGTTGCCCCGGGATGCCTCCAGGTAGGGCAGCGCCGCCCGGACCACCGCCACCGTGGCGAGCAGGTCGACGGTGACGATCCGCTCCCAGGCGTCCCGGGGCACGTCAGCCAGCCGGCCGGGCACGTCCATGCCGGCGGCGGTCACCACCGCGTCCAGGCCGCCCGAGCGCTCGGCCAGCTCCCGGGTGGCCTCCTCGGCGGCCCGGGTGTCGGCCAGGTCGCACTCGATCCACGGCACCCCGTCGCCCGGCCGGTGCCGGTCCAGTACGAGAGGTCGGCCGCCGCCCCGGGCCACGGCGACGACCACCGCCGCGCCTAGCCCGCTCGACCCGCCGGTGACGAGGACGGTCGGGCCGGCACCGGGTGGACTGCTGGTCATCGTGCTCCCTCCGCCGTCGGCCGGTCGGCGCGGCGGGCGCCGGTGGGCGCTGCGGCGCCGCGCCCGCCGCGGGCCGCCGCGATCATGTCGGTGGTGGAGCGCCCGTCCAGGTACGGCACCACCACGGTGTTCCCGCCCCAGCGGCGCAGCATCTCGGCCTCCGGCAGGGTCGGCTCGTCCCCGCCGCCGGTGGCGTAGTCGCCGCCCTTGACCCAGATGTCCGGGCGCAGCCAGCTCAGCACCGCGTGCGGGGTCGGCTCGTCGAAGACCATCACCGCGTCGACGCAGCTCAGCGCGGCGAGCAGCCGGCTGCGGTCGCCCTGGGACGTCACCGGCCGGTCCGGGCCCTTCAGCCCGGCGACACTGCTGTCGGAGTTGAGGCAGACGATCAGGCAGTCGCCGAGCTGCCGGGCGGCCTGGAGGGTGGCGACGTGCCCGGCGTGCAGCAGGTCGAAGCAGCCGCCGGTGGCCACCACGGTGCCGCCGGCCGCGCGTACCTCGGCCACCACCGCGCCGGCCGCGGCGGTGCCGATCCGCTCCCCGCCGCCGCTGAGCAGCACCGCCGGGGGTGTCCGCACCGGCGGCGGGAGCGCGGCGGCCACTCCCCCGCCGGCCACGTACGCCGATGCCTCCGCCACCGCCTCCTGCACCGCCTCGGAGACCAGCGCCCCGCGGGCGAGGGCGATGCCCGCGGCGGAGGCGAACCGGTCCCCGGCCCCGCAGGTGTCCCCCTCGGCGCTGACCGGGGCGGAGACCACCAGCGGCGTGGCGCCGGCATGGCAGAGCAGGGCCCCGTCGCCGCCCAGGGTCACCGCCACCGCGCCGGCCCGCCACCGCTCGCGCAGCCCCTGCGCGCCCCGCGCGGCGGCGCCCAGCCGGGACCCGCCCGGCGGCACCTTGGCCAGCTCGCGCGCCTCCGCCTCGTTCGGGGTGGCCAGCTGCACCCCGGGCACCGCCGCCGGGCCGCGCGGGTGCGGATCCCAGACCACCGGCGCCCGGGTCGCGGCGAGCGCGGCACGCAGGGCCGGCAGCCGGGCCACCCCGCGGCCGTAGTCGCTGACCAGCACCGCGGATGCCTCGGCGATCAGCCGCAGCACCGCCTCGCCGGGCTCTCCCGGCTCGGCGGCCGCGCCGCCCCGGTCGTGCCGCAGCAGGACCCGGCCGCGCGCCCGCAGCCGGATCTTCTCCGGGGTGGCACCGGCCAGCGGCAGCGCGTACACCTGCACCCCGGCGGCGGTGAGCAGGGAGCTGAGCCGGGCGCCGCCGACGTCGTCGGCGAGCGCCGTCACCAGCGCCACCTCGGCACCCTGGGCGGCGGAGAAGACGGCGGCCAGGCCGGCGCCGCCGGGGCGGTCGACGTGCGCCGTCTCGTCCAGCACCGGCACCGGCGAGTCCGGGCAGAGCCGGTTCACCACGCCCTCGACGTCCCGGTCCAGCAGGGTGTCGCCGATGACCACCAGAGGACCCCTCACGCACGCCTCCTCATCCCGCGCCGACCCGCCGGCCCGCGCCGTCGACCACCACCTCGACCCCGGTCCGCACCGGCCCGGCGGAACCCACCGGCGCGGCGAGCGCCGCGGGCAGCGCCCGGTCGACGTACTCGCAGAGCACGTGGGTGGCCACCAGGTGCAGCTCCTGCACCACCTGGCTCTCCGGGGAGGCGACCGCGAGGACCTCGTGGCACGCCTCGGCGAGCGGGTTGGGGGCGGGCCCGGTGAAGCCCCAGCAGCGCAGACCGGCCTCCCGGCCGGCCCTCGCCGCGGCGAGCAGGTTGGCGCTGGCCCCGCTGGTGGAGATCAGCAGCAGCACGTCGTCGGGGCGGCCGTGGGCGCGGACCTGCCGGGCGAAGACCTCGTCGTAGCCGTAGTCGTTGGCGATCGCGGTGACCGCGGAGGTCTCGGCGTGCAGCGCGATCGCCGCCAGCGGCACCCGGTCGTCGCGGAGCTTGCCGACCAGTTCGGCGGTGAGGTGCTGGGCCTCGGCGGCGCTGCCGCCGTTGCCGGCGACCAGCAGCCGGCCGCCGCCCGCGAGGGTGCCGGCCAGCTCCGCGCCCCAGCGGGCCAGCCGCTGCTCCGCCGACCGGAACGGCAGCAGCGCCTCGGCCAGCAGGGTCAGGTGGGCGTCGAGCAGACCCGCGTCCCGGGTCGGCGCCGCCGTCATCAGGCGACCACCCGGGTCGGCCGGCGGACCGCGGCCACCTCGTCGTACACCTCCGCCAGCCGCTCCGCGGTGGCCGCCCACGAGTAGCGGTTCCGGGCCCGTTGCAGCGCGGCCGTGGCGTACCCGAAGCGGCGGATCCGGTCGTCGAGCAGGCGCTGGATCGCGGCACCCAGGGCCCGCGGGTCCCGGGCCGGGACCAGGTCGCCGGTGGTCCCGTCCACCACGGTGTCCTTGATCCCGCCCACCGCCGTGCCCACCACCGGCACCCCGCAGGCCATGGCCTCCAGCGGGGTGAGCCCGAACGGCTCGTACCAGGGGGCGGCGACCAGCAGGTCCGCCGACCGGTACCAGCGGCCCATCTCCTCGCGGGGCACCGCGCCGACCAGCTTCACCCGGTCGGCCACGCCACAGGTGGTGGCGAGCGCGCGCAGCCGGCGGGCGTACGGGTCGGTCTCCAGCAGGCCGGCCGGCGGGCCACCCACCACCACGCACTCGGCGTCGGGCACCAGGGCCATCGCCCGGATCACCGTCTGGAATCCCTTGCGTTCGACCAGCCGCCCGACGGTGAGGATCCGGGGCCGGTCGGGTTCCCGTTCGGCGGCGGGGCCGAGCGGGGCGAAGGTGGTGAGGTTGACCCCGGACGGGACGACCGTCATCCGGGACCGGGGGACGCCGAGCCGGACCAGCTCGCCCACCTCGTCCTGGCACTGGGCCACCACCCGGTCGACCGCGCACCCCAGCTCCCGCTCGTACGCGATGCGCCGGGCCGGGCTGGTGTCCTGGACGCCCTGGTACCGCCGCTTGACCGTGCCCAGTGCGTGGTACGTCTGCACCACCGGCACCCCGGTCTGCCGCCCGGCGGTGAGCGCGGCGAGCCCGCTCATCCAGAAGTGCGCGTGGATCACCTCGGGCGCCCAGTCGCCGCCCCGCCACCGCTCGACGAGCCAGTGACTGAACGGCTTCATGTGCGGCAGCAGCTCGTCCTTGGCCAGCGGTTCGGCCGGGCCGGCCGGCACGTGCACCACGTCGTACCCGTCCGGGGCGCGGACGGTGACGGGCAGGTCGACGGCGTCGCGGCGGGTGTAGACCTTGACGTCGTGCCCGGCGGCCACCAGCGCGGCGGAGAGCTCCGCGACATGCATGTTCTGCCCGCCGGCGTCCTCACCGCCGAGGACGGCGAGGGGGCTGGCGTGCTCGGAGATCATCGCGATGCGCATACTTCCTCCTCCAGCAGGCGGTCCCAGTCGGTGAGGAAACGGTCCAGGCCGTAGCGGGCCCGGGCGGCGGTACGGGCCTCGGCGCCCGCCCGGCGCGCCTCGGCGGGCTGCGCGACGAACCGCTCGGCGGCCGCCAGCAGGGCGTCGACCCGGGTGGAGAGCGCCCCCGCCCCGGGAGGCACGGCGAGCACGGCCTCGGTGGTGGCCAGCGCGACGACCGGCATGCCCATCGTCATCGCCTCGATCAGGCTCAGCCCGAGGGAGGTCCAGCGGCACAGGTGCAGGTACGCCCGGCGCCGGGCCAGCTCGGCGTGCATCCGGTGCTGCGGCACGTCGTCGTGGCTGGTCAGCAGCTCCTCCGGGAGGCCGAGGTGACCGGCGAGCCCGGCCACCTTCATGCCGAAGACGTCCAGCGGGGCGACCTCGGCGAAGCGGGGCAGCAGGTCGGTGCCGGTGACCCGCGAGCGGCGGACCGGCTCGTTGATCACCACGGCGAGCCGGTTCAGCTCCCCGGTCCACTCCACCTGCGGCGCGACCACCCCGTGCTCGACCACGGCGGTGCGGGTGCCGCCGTTGTCCCAGAAGAGTTCGTTGAAGTGGGTGACGTGGGTGAGCAGGAGGTCTTCCCGGTCGGCCATCGGGTGCCGGGTGTTGGGCACGTCCCCCTTGGGGGTGTTGTGCTCGACGTAGACCGCCGGCACGTCCCGGCCCACCCGGCGGCCCAGCCACTCGCAGGCCAGGTCGAACTCCTCGGGCCGTTGCAGCAGCACCACGTCGACGTCCTCCCGGCGCAGTTGCTGCGGGGTCACCTCGACGGCACTCTCCGGCCACGGATAGGTGCGGGCCCGGCCCAGCCCGTACGGGCCGCGGTCCGGGGTGACCGGCACCAGGTAGCGGTGCTTACCGTGCACGAAGGAGGTGGTCCAGGAGCCGTGCACGTGCCACACCAGGATGTTCATCGGGCGCTCCCGCCGGTGGCGGCCACCGCCGTCACGCCCGCCTGGGCGCCGCCCACCGCCGGCCGACCGGTCGCGGGAGGCGGCTCGGCCGGCGTGAGCGGCGCGGTCGCGGGCGGCGCGGTCGCGGGGACGCCGAGCAGGCGTACCGCCGCCAGCACCCGGCCCGGCTCGATCGCGGAAAGGCAGGGATGTCCGGGCACCGGGCAGACCGTGGCCCGGCTGTCCCGGCAGGGCGCGGCGGCGTCGCCGAGCCGTACCGCCGGCACCCGGTAGGGCCCCCACTGTCCATACGGGACGGTCGGGGCGAAGAGGCTCACCACCGGTACGCCGAGCGCGGCGGCCAGGTGCGCCGGACCGGTGTTGCCGACCACCAGCGCGCCGGCCCCGGCGAGCACGGCCGCCAGCTCGGCCAGCCCGGTCCGCCCGCCCAGGTCGATGCCGGCGTCCCCGGCCACCCGGGCGGTCAGCTCGGTCTCGTCGGGTCCGCCGGTGACCGCCACCCGGTGCCCGGCGGCGGTGAGCACCCGGACGATCCGCGCCGCCAGCTCGGGTGGGCAGGCCCGGGTCTGGACCGCCGAGCCGGGGTGCAGCACCACGTACCCGGGGCCGCCGAGCCCGGCCGGGGCGGGCGGCACGGCGTCGGTGCGGATCCGCAACCGGGGGTCGTCCCCGGCGGGCAGGGCGAACCCGGCGGCCACGGCGAGCGACAGCGCCCGCTCCGGTTCGGGCAGGCCGTCGGGCACCCGGTGCCGGACGTCGAGCAGCGAGCCCGGGTAGTCGTCGCTGATCGCGCTGATCCGGGCCACGCCGGCCATCCGCAGCAGCAGGGCCAGCGGCAGCGGGGACTGGTGGAAGGAGCTGAAGACGACGGCCTCGTCGACGGCCAGCCCGGCCAGCCGGGCGGTCAGCGCCCGCATGTCGGCCGGTTCGACCGGGGCGGGCGCGCCGTCGATCCACGGCAGCGGCCACTCGACCAGCTCGTCGACGCCGGGCAGCAGCGCGGCGGCGTCCCGCCCGCGCGGGCCGCAGAGCAACACGACCCCTTCGGCGCCGGCGGCGACCGCGCGGATGGCCGGGCCGGTGACCAGCACATCCCCGGCGGAGTCGCTGCGGACCACCAGTACGCGGCCGCGCGGCGGGCGCGACGGCGGCCCGGCCGCCAGGGCGGCACGGTCCAGGATCGCGGCCACCGCGGTGAGCAGGTCACGGGCGACGTGCGGGGCGGCGGCCACCTCGGCGGGCCGGGTGGCCGGGGTGGGCACCAGGATGCCGGCGGCACCGGCCGCGCCGGCGGCGGTCATGTCCGCGCCGATGTCCCCGACCAGCGCACACCGGTCGGGGGTGGTGCCCAGCGCCCGCGCCGCCGCGTGCACCAGGCCTGGGGCCGGCTTGCGGCAGGCGCAGCCGGCGCGCTCGTCGTGCGGGCAGATCTGCCAGGTGTCGAAGGGGCCCAGCAGTTCCTCCACCCGGGCGTTGACCCGCCGCAGGTCGTCGGCGGTGAACAGCCCGCGGGCCAGCCCGGACTGGTTGGTCACCACGCCGAGGCGCAGCCCGGCCGCGCGGAGCCGGTGCAGGGCCTCCCGGGCGCCCGGCACCGGCCGGACCTTCTCCGGGTCGCCGTTGTACGGCACGTCCTCGACCAGCGTGCCGTCCCGGTCCAACAGCACCGCGTCGTACAGGCCCGGCCGGGTCGCGGCCCGGTCAGACGCCGGGTCAACCCGGCCTGACCTGCGCTGATCCGGCTCCATCTGGTCCCGTCGCACGCGCGGCGGGTTCCCGGAGCCCTGAGGAGTAAACATCATCTACCCGGCGGTACGGCTCATCGCCGTCCGCGCCGGGCACGGGTCGCCGGTGCCGCCTTACCCGTCGCCCCGGAGAAGCTAACGCCGACCACGCCCGCCGGGTTTACTGGCGCTGAAGGCCGGGCTGTGGCCGGCCGGCGAAGCGATCGTGGTGTTCACCCTGGAACCGGTCGGCGACGGCGCCACCCGGGTCCGCATCGGTGAGGACTTCGCCGCCGGGCCGCTGCGCCGGGTCCGCAACAAGCTCAACGACCTGGTGCTGCACCAGCGTAACAACGAGACCCTGCGCCGGCTCTCCGACATCGCCAGCCGGCAGACGGCGGATGAGCGCGCGGAGCGCTGACCCCGGGGTCGCGGGGAACCTCGGCGGGGGCCCGGGCAGGCCACTAGCTACCCTTTGGGGGAACTTGTCGGCCGACTGAGGATGTCCGAGATGATCGAACCCGTGGAGCTGCCCTCGCCGTGGCGGGACGCGCGCCTGACCGTCGTGGTCCCCACCTACAACGAGGCGGGCAACCTCCCGGTGCTGGTCGACCGGCTTCTCGCCCTGCCGCTGCCCGGACTGAAGGTGCTGGTGGTCGACGACAACTCGCCGGACGGCACCGGTGAGGTGGCGGACAAGCTGGCCATCGAGCACCCCGACCGGATCCAGGTCGTGCACCGGGCCGGCAAGGAGGGTCTGGGCCGGGCGTACGTCGACGGGCTCAGCCGGGCGCTCGACGGCGGCGCGGACTATGTCGCGCAGATGGACGCCGACCTGTCGCACCCGCCGGCGGCGCTGCCCGGCATGCTCGGCGCGCTGCTCTCCACCCAGGCCGGCGTGGTGATCGGCTCCCGGTACGTGCCCGGCGGGCAGCTCGACGAGAACTGGCCGCTCTACCGCCGCGCGCTCAGCGGCTGGGCCAACCTCTACGTGCACACCCTGCTGCGGGTGCGGATCCGCGACCTGACCGCCGGCTTCAAGATCTGGCAGGCGGACGCGCTGCGCGACATCGACCTGAGCCGGGTGCAGTCGAACGGCTACAGCTTCCAGGTCGAGATGCACTACCTCGCCACCAAGCTGGGGCACACCATCCTGGAGGTGCCGATCCGCTTCGAGGAGCGCCGCGACGGCGACTCGAAGATGACCACCGCCACCAAGGTGGAAAGCGCACTGATGCCGTTCAAGCTCCGTACCCGGCACCGCAACCTGGACCGCTGACCCCCGGCCCGGGCGGTCGGGCCTCAGCGGTAGACCGCCCGGTGGGCGGCGTCGATCACCCCGGCATAGAGGCCGCCGGTGACCGCGCGGTCGCGGGCCAGCGCCGCCCGGGCGGCGTTCGCGCCGGGCGCGCCGTGCACGCCGCCACCGGGGTGCGCGGAGGAGCTGGCCAGGAAGAGCCGGTCCACCGGGGTGTCGGCGCGGCCCAGGCCGGGGATCGGGCGCAGGAACAACTGCTGGTACGCGGCCGCGGTGCCGCCGCCGAGCGCACCGCCGACCAGGCTCGGGTCGCCCTTCTCCAGGTCGGCCGGCCCGGCCACGTGCCGGCCGACGACCAGGCTGCGGAAGCCGGGGGCGGCGGCCTCCAGCACGTCCTCCATCCGGTCGACGTGCGCGGCGATCTCCTCGGCCCGCCACTCCCGCCGGAACGGCAGGTGGGTGTACGACCAGAGCGACTCGGTGCCCGCTGGCGAGTGGCTCGGGTCGGCGGTGGTCATCTGCCCGACCAGCAGGAACGGGTCGTGCGGCACCTCGCCCCGGGCCAGCGCGGCGGCGTACGTGGTGAGCCCGTCGAGATCCGCGCCGAGGTGCACGGTGCCGGCGGTGGCCACCGCCCGGTTGGTCCACGGCACCGGCGCGGAGAGCGCCCAGTCCACCTTCAGGGTGGAGCCGTCCCACTTGAAGTGGGCCAGGTCCGCCACGAGTCGGGGCGGCAGCAGCGCCGCGCCGACCAGGTCGAGGTAGAGCGCGGGGGCGGGCACGTCGGCCAGCACCGCCCGGCGGGCCCGCCAGGTGGCCCCGCCGACGGTGCGTACCCCCATCGCCCGGCCCCGGGCGGTGAGCACCCGGTCGACCCGGGCGCCGTAGGAGATCCGGCCGCCGCGCGCGACCAGGCGGTCGACCAGCGCGTCGGTGATCTTCTGCGCGCCGCCGACCGGCACCGGCCAGCCGACCTGCTGGCCGAGCATGGCCAGCAGCCAGCCGTGCACGCCGGAGCCGGCCTCCTCCGGGGAGAGGTCGGTGTGCAGCGCGCAGCCGGCCAGCAGCGCCGGGCCGCCGTCGCCGTCGAACAGCTCGTCGCCGAGCTTGCGGACCGGGACGACCAGCCGGCGGGCCAGCCGGAGCGCGCCGCCGACCCGAAGCCGGCGCAGCAGGGTCAGGCCGCCGCGCACCGGCGGGAAGGGCGTGGTGATGGTGCCGAGCATCGGGTCGGCCACCTCGAGCCAGTCGGTGTACGCGTGGTGCCAGCGCTGCCCGTCGCCGGGCGCGAACGCCTCCAGCGAGGCGGCGGTCACCTCCGGGTCCCGGTTGATCACCGCGGCCCGCCCGTCGGGCAGCAGGTGGGCCAGCACGTCGGGGGCGTGGGTCCACTCCAGGCCGTACCGGCCGAGGTCGAGGCGGCGCAGGACCGGGGAGGCGTACCCGAGCGGGTAGAACGAGCTGTAGAGGTCGCTGAGGTAGCCGGGGGCGGTCACCTCGGCGGAGCGCACCGCGCCGCCGGGCACGGCGGTCGCCTCCAGCACCAGGACGTCCCAGCCCGCGTCGGCGAGCAGGTTGGCGGCCACCAGGCCGTTGTGCCCGGCGCCGACGACGACGGCGTCCGCGGTCTCCGTGCCGGTCGTGATCACTGGATCCGCCTACCCGGCCCGCAATGGGGCGAAACGCGTTTGCCTCGCCGGGGCCGGGGCATCCACCGCCGCATGTACAGGGTTGAACAGCTCATCGGTGGAGTATGGGGCGCGGGCGGCGCGGGCGGCGAGCTGGTCGTGCACGATCCGGCCGACGGCTCGCCGGTCAGCACCGTCCCGGTGGCGACGGCGGACGAGGCGGCCAAGGCGGTGGAGGCCGCCCGGGGGGTGGCCGTGGAGTGGGCGGCGACTCCGGCGGCGGAGCGGGCGGCGGCCCTGCACCGGGCCGCGGACGCCCTGACGCAGGCGACCGACGAGCTGGCCCTGGCGACGACGGCGGAGATGGGCAAGCCCCTCGCCGACGCCCGGGGCGGGGTCGAGGCGGGCATCGGCACGCTGCGCCAGTATGCCGAGCTGGGCCCGCTGCGGGGCGGCCGGACGCTGCACGGCGGCACCGGCGCGATCGACTTCATGGCGCCGGAGCCGCGCGGCGTGGTCGCCGCGATCACCCCGTGGAACGACCCGGTGGCGGTCTCCTGCGGACTGCTCGGCGCGGCCCTGGTCACCGGCAACGTGGTGCTCTACAAGCCGAGCGAGCGGACCCCGGCGACCGGCTGGTTGCTGGCGAAGGTCCTGGACGGCGCGCTGCCGGCCGGGGTGCTCTCCCTGTTGACCGGCGGCGCCGAGGTGGGCGCGGCGCTGGCCGGGCAGCCGGTGGACATGGTCGCCCATGTGGGCTCGACCGCCACCGGCCGGGCGATCGCCGCGGCCTGCGCGCGGACCGGCGCGAAGGCGCTGCTGGAGAACGGCGGCAGCGACCCGCTGATCGTCGACGCGGGGGTGGACCCGGTCTGGGCGGCCGGGCAGGCGGCGGTCGGGTCGTTCGCCAACGCGGGCCAGATCTGCGTCGCGGTGGAGCGGATCTACGTGCACCGCGACGTGGCCGAGGACTTCGTCGACGCGCTGGTCGACCGGGCCGGGGCGCTGCGGGTCGGGCCCGGTCGGGACCCGGAGACCGAGCTGGGCCCACTGGTGGACCGGCGGCACCGCGACCACGTGCACGGGCAGGTGACGGCGGCGGTGGCCGAGGGGGCGACGCTACGCGCCGGCGGGACGCTGCCGGACGGGCCGGGCGCGTTCTACCCGGCGACGGTGGTCACCGGCTGCCGGCACGAGATGGCGCTGATCCGCGAGGAGACGTTCGGGCCGGTCGCGGCGGTGGTCGTGGTCGACTCGTTCAGCGAGGCGCTGCGCCGCGCCGCCGACTCGCCGTACGGGCTGGCCGGCACGGTGCTCACCCCCTCGATGAGCCACGCCCAGCGCGCCTGGCGGGAGCTGCCGGTGGGCACGGTCAAGGTCAACGCGGTCTTCGGGGGCGCGCCGGGCGGGGCCGCGCAGCCGCGCCGCGGCAGCGGCCAGGGCTTCGGGTACGGCCCGGAGCTGCTCGACGAGTTCAGCACGGTCAAGACGGTGCACCTGGAGGCCCCCGGCGGCGGCCACTGGTGACCTCCACCTCTTTTCACGGAACGAGTGGCTATTCCGCGCGGAATAGCCACTCGTTCCGTGAAAGAAAGTGCGTCCGCGGTCAGTCGCCGCGGGCCCGGCGGGTCTGCCGGTCGTTCGCCTTCTGGATCGCCTTGACCAGTTCCGGCTTGGTCATCCGGGACCGACCTGGCACCTCCAACTTCCGGGCCACCTCCATCAGGTGGTCCTTCGGGGCGTTGGCGTCCACCCCGGCGGCCGTGGGGGCCCGCCGGGCGGGTCCGCCGCCCTCGGCCTGGCGGTCGCTGGGACCCTTGCGACCCTTGGGCTCCCAGTGGTCGCCGACCTTCTCGAACTCGTGCTTGACCGAGGCGAACGCGGTGCGGTGCGCCCGCTCCCCCTCGCCGTAGGTCTCCACCGCCGAATCGTGCGTCTTCTCCCAGGTGCGCTGCGCCTTCTCCGGGGAGCGCCGCAGCGTGCTGGGCAACACCTCGCGCCCGGGCATCTCATCCTCCTCCGCGTCGTCTGGGTAGACGGTTCCCCGCGCCCTCATCGGCAAACTCCGCCGCCGGGTTTGTCGATTTTCGGCATCGGGTACCGGCGGGTCAGGCGAGGCCGGGTGCCGTCATCCGGCGGCCGGGGCGACAGGGAGCGGGCATGGCAGCGACGACGGGGCCGACCGCGGTTGCCGGCGGCCGACAGGGGCTGCGGCTGCCCCGCCGGGTACGCCAGCTGAGCTGGTCCACCTGGCGCGGGGCGCTGGTCCGCAGCGGGCGGAACTTCGTCAAGGACAACTGCGCCGACTGGGCGGCGGCGCTGACCTACTACGGCGTGCTCGCCGTCTTCCCCTCCACGGTGGTGGTGGTCGCCCTGGTGGGCCTGGTCTCCGACGGTGAGCGGACCGTGGACACGGTGCTCGACCTGGCCCGGGAGATCGGGGCCGGCTCGGTGGTCGGCAACGAGGGCTTCGTCTCCGTGGTGCGCACCGTGGTCGACCAGCAGAGCGGGGCGAAGGTGCTGCTCAGCTTCGGTCTGCTGGGTGCGCTCTGGTCCGCCTCCGGGTTCATCGGCGCGTTCACCCGGGCCTCCAACGCGATCTACGGGGTGCCGGAGGGGCGGCCGTTCTACCGGCTGCGCCCGCTGCAGATCGGCATGGCCGCGCTCACTCTGCTGCTGCTCGCGGTGGTGGCCACCGGGCTGATCGTCAGCGGCCCGGTCACCGACGCGGTGGGCGACCTGGTCGGTGCCGGGGGGCTGGCCCGCACGGTGTGGAGCGTGGCGAAGTGGCCCGTGCTCGCGCTGATCATGATGACCCTGCTGTCGCTGTTGTTCTGGATCGCCCCGAACGTCGGGCAGCCCCGGTTCCGCTGGCTGACCCCGGGCGGGGCGGTGGCGCTCTTCTCCTGGGTCGTCGCCTCCTTCGGTTTCGGCCTGTACGTCGCCAACTTCGGCTCCTACGACGTCACGTACGGCAGCCTGGGCGCGGTCATCGCTTTCCTGGTCTGGCTCTACCTGTCCAACTGCGCGCTGATGTTCGGCGTGCAGATCAACGCCGAGTTGCAGCGCGGGCGGGTGCTCCAGGCCGGGGCGGACGACCCGGGCGAGCCGGTGCTGCCGCCGAAGGCCGCCGCCGATTCGTGACCGGGTGCCGGGTTCGGCGTTTCCCGGGAGGCGCTGCGGGTAGCTCAGAAGGCATGGAACGTGGCAGCAGCAAGCACGGACCCAGGGTTGACGACAACATGAGCCAGGAGGTCAGCGGCCTCGTGCAGGGGCCGGGCGCCGCCGGCTCACGGGTCAACGAGTCCCGCCAGCCGGAACCGGCCGGCGAGGACCAGCCGGAGCCGAAGACGGTGACGGCCGGCGCGTCTCGCGGCGGCAACCCACAGGGGATGAGCGCCGACGATGTCGAGGGGCGCAGTCGACTCGGCCGGTTCATCACCATGACGGCCCTGCCCGGCGACCGCGAGACGCTGATCGAGAACGCCCGGGCCAACCAGGCGCCCGCCGACCTGATCGCCGAGCTGGAGCGGCTGCCCGACGGTATCCGGTACCAGACGGTTTCCGAGGTGTGGGCCGCGCTCGGGCACAAGAACGAGACGACGCGCTGGTGAGGCGGATCGGCCCACGATCCGCCCACGACCACCAGCGGGCAGAGGAGGAACCTTCATGAGCGGCGTTATCGAGCACGTGGACGTCTCCGTCCCGATCCGGACGGCCTATGACCAGTGGACCCAGTTCGAGGAGTTCCCCCACTTCATGGAGGGGGTGCAGGACGTCCGGCAGCTGTCGGACACGATGACCCACTGGACCGTGGAGATCGCCGGAGTCAGGCGTGAGTTCGACGCCGAGATCACCGAGCAGCTCCCCGATGAGCGGGTGGCCTGGAAGTCGTCCAGCGGCACCCAGCAGGCCGGCGTGGTGACCTTCCACCGCCTCGACGAGGGCAGCACCCGGGTGACCCTGCAGATGGACTTCGAGCCGCACGGCGTGGTCGAGCAGGCCGGCGACAAGCTGGGCGTGGTCGACCGCCGGGCCAAGGGTGACCTGGAGCGGTTCAAGCAGTTCATCGAGCGGCGCGGTCAGGAGACCGGCGCCTGGCGCGGGGCGGTCGACCGCCCGCAGCCCTGATCCCTCCCCCGAACACACACGTCCCGATGGCCGCCGGCACTCCCGGCGGCCATCGCCGTGTCCGGGTCCGGCCGCGCTGCCCACGGCTGGCCGTTTGCGATCACCGGCGCCGGGTACGGCGAAGGGATGACGGACAACGACGACAGGGTGTGGCGGGACGAGCAGAAGATCCCGCTGGAGGAGCTGGAACGGGCGATCGCCCGGTCCACCATCGACGGGCAGGCCGACGACGTCACCGGCAACGACGCGGGTGGGGAGGCCGCCTTCGGGCACGGGCCCGAGGCGGTCGACCGGGGCGCCGGGCCGGAGGCCGAGCGGCGCGAGATGACCGATACGGAGCGGGCGTACCGCCCGTCCACCACCGGACGGACCGGTCCCGACGTGTGAGCCGGACGACCCGGCGTCGACCGACCCCTGTGCCGGCGACGTGGCGGCATCCCCGGGTCAGGGACACCGCCGTGTCGCCGCACCGCGCCGGAACGGGCACCCATCCTGCCCCATCAGCCGAGAACGAGTCACGGCGCCCGCAGCGTCCCCCGAACCGGCAAAAATCAACGCCCGGACGGGCGGAAATCCGGACAGGTCGTCCAGAATCCACCGCTCGGCTGGCAGCAACCACAGGACGTCGAGCAAGACTTTCGGGATGCAACAGGGCTCCGGCATCCTCACCCCACGTCAGCGCCGCCTGGCCTGGCTCGGCTTCCTGCTCGCCGCGATCCACGCTCCGGTCGCCGCGAAGTTGACCGCCGACGACTCCTGGCTGTTCAGCCTCTGCGTCGCGCTCATGGTGGCCACCGTGATCATCGCCGACGACGCCAGCCGGCGTCGCACGGCGGACGCGACCGACTAGCCGTCGCCGCCGGGGCGCGCCTCGTGCCCCCGCCGGCCCCGGGTCCGGCGCCGCTCCTTCATCTCCGCCTCGTACAGGTGGCGTCGCCCCCCGACCAGCTCGTCGCGGGCCTGCCGGTCCAGCTCCCGGAAGAGCCCGTAGTAACCGTCGTCGAAGTCCTCGACGATCTGGAACGTCCAGCGCCCGGCGATCACGTTGCGACCGAGCATCTCGCTGGCGACCCGCTCGGCCAGCTCGTCGTGGCCAGCGGCCCGGAGCTGCTCGACCGCGTCGTCGAGCATCAGGTCGGCGTGCCCGATCAGCTGGTGCAGCTCGTAGAGGTGCCCGCGGGCCCGCTCCACCGTCTCCAGCGCCTCGCTGAGCTTGCCCAGCGCGGCCACCGTCTCGTCGGTCACCCCGTCGGGCCGGCGGTGCTGCTGGTCGGGGCCGTCCGCGTGCTGTCCCATCCGTCCCTCCACGGTGCCGGTTGCGCCCGTACGCGCGCCGTTCTCCTTCTGCCCACCCTCACCCGGGTCAATCCCCGCGGAGGAGGTCGGCCGACCGGAGGAGGACCCGGTACCGGCCGAGTGGCCGAGGCCGCGGCGGTTACCCGGTGGCTAACCTCGGTCCCCATGCGTGTGCCGCACCACCAGGTCGCGACCCGGACCGCCGCCAGCGCGGCGCGGTCCACCCTCGCCCTGCTCACCGCCTCGGTCGGCGCCGCCGGCCTCGCCGCCGCCGCCGCCCGCCCGGGCCTGCTCGCGATGGTCGACCAGCACGCCGCGGCGGTCCGCGACAGCCTGGACGGCGACCGCCGCCCGCTGACCCCGGCGGCCCTGGCCGGCTACGCCGAGGGGCTGCGTTCCACGGCCCGCGAGCACGGCCTGCTCCCGCCCGAGGGTGCGGCCGACTGGACCGAGCCGGAATGGCTGCTCACCCGCCTGCTGGCGGTCTGCGCGCTGGCCCGCACGCTCGACCCGCGCCACCTCGAACCGGCCTGACCCGGCCGGACGCGACGGGAGGGGGCGCCCGCGCCGCGCGCGGACACCCTCCCTGCGCTCCGCCCCGACTCAGCTGCCCGGACGGCGGAACTGCTGGGTCTCGTCGCCGACGTTGCCGGACTGGTAGGTGCCCCGGCCCCCGGCCATCGACCCGGCCTGCTCGGCGCGCGGCATGGCCTGGGTCCGCTCGCCGGCCCGGTCGGCCATCTGCCGGTTCATGTCGCCCTGCCCGGCCGCCCGGGCCCGACGGTGCTCCTGGATGGCCCGCGACTCCTCGGCCGCCCGGTTCAGCCAGGTGTCCCAGCGGCTCTGCATCGGCTTCACCAGACCACCGCCGAGGCCGACGATCAGGATGCCGGCCACCGTGCCGAGCACCGCGATCAGCACCGGCGTGGTCACCGTGGTGGCGATGCCCACCTGGTTCAGCGCGGCGATGACACCGAGCGCCAGGATGAAGATCGCTGTCAGGTCGCCCAGCACCTTGCCGTACGAGAGGCCGCCCAGGGCACCGGCGACCAGGTCCCGCACCGCGTTGGCGATCGCGGCCGCGACGACCACGATGATGATCGCCACGAAGGCCCGCGGCAGCCACGCCACCACCCCCCGGATCAGGTCGCTGATCGCGTTGGGACCCCAGACGCCGAAGGCGAACTGCAGGGTGAACAGCAGGACGGCGTAGTACGCGAGCCGCGCCAGGATGTCGCTGGCGTCGTACTTCGTCCGATCGAGTGCCCGTTTGACGCCACCCCGTTCGACCGCCCGGTCGAAGCCCACCCGTTCCAGCGCCTTGTCCACGATCTTGAGGACCGCTCGGGCGATCAGCCAACCCACCACGAGGATGGCGATGAACGCGATGGCCCTCGGGATGAAGAGCAGCACCGACCTCCACATATCGGCCAGGGCGTCTCCGATGTCGGCCTGCCTGACCGCCAGGTTTTCCGGCATGATGTCCCTCCTGTCCTATGGATTGCGACGCCCGCATACCCGGTCGCTTCGGCGGCACGCCGCGACGGCCGCCACCAAATTCCCGACATCCCTCGTGAAAGAGCCCCTGACCAGTTAGAACGCCCCTTCCCGCAGGCGCGCCGGGCCGGCCGGGGGCATGATCGGAACGTCCGCCGCGCGCTCCGGCTAGGCTGCGTGACATGCCAGGCACGGTCGGTCGAGTCCCCACGCCACCAGCCGCCACCCCCGGACCGGCCCCGGTCTCGCAGGTGGCGGCCGCCGTGCTCGCCCACCCGTGGGCAGGCACCCCGCTCGGCCCGCCGCAGGAGTGGAACCCGGCGGTCCGCGCGCTGGTGGACGCCATCCTCGCCTCGCCGGTGCCGATGGCGCTCTACTACGGCGCCGACTTCGTGATGCTCTACAACCAGGGCTACTCCGAGCTCATCGGCGACCGGCACCCGACGGCACTGGGCCGGCCCGCCGCCGAGGTCTACGCCGACCTGTGGCACACCGCCGGCGTCGGTGACGTGATCGAGCGCGCCTACCGGCAGGGGGAGTCCTTCCTGCAGAAGGAGTCGGTGCTGCCGGTGGACCGGCACCTCGCCGCCACCGGAGACCACACCGTCTTCACCCGCGGCCACTCCCCGGTACGGGACAGCACCGGCCGGATCGTCGGCGTGCTCACCGTCGCCGCGCAGACCACCCAGCTGACCCAACAGCTGCAGAGCCTCAGCGACTTCGCCGCCGCGCTCTCCGGCACGCTCACCCTGGACGACGTGGCCCGGGTGACCCTGCGGTACGCGCTGCACTCCTTCGACGCCGACCGGGTGGCCCTCGCGGTCGACGACGGCCTGGCCTGGCGGTCGGTCCGGCGGATCCGGGGCGAGCTGCTGGACGAGGCGGACGAGCGGCTGCCCCCGCTGTGGCGCCCCACCCCGGCGAACTCCCCCGCCCCGGTGGTGGTGACCGCCCGCAGCGGCGTGCCCTACTTCACCGGTGACGGTCAGCCGCTGCGGGACAGCGCGGTGGACCGGCACGACCAGAAGATCCGCGCGCTCGCCACGCTGCCGCTGCGGTCCTCGGTGATCCGCGGCGGGCTGGCCGTCGGTTACCAGAGCCCGCACGGCTGGTCGGCGGCGGAACGGGCGCTGCTCGCCGCCTCGGCCGAGCTGGTCGGCCAGGCCGCCGAGCGGGCCCGCCGGTTCGAGACCCAGCACGGCACCGCCCAGCTGCTGCAGCGCAGCATGCTGCCGGAGCAGCTGCCGGCGCTGCCCCGGCTGCGGATCGCCGCCCGGTACGACCCCGGGGTCGACGGCAACGCCGCCGGTGGCGACTTCTACGACGCCTTCCTGCTGCCCACCGGCGACCTCGGCGTGGTGCTCGGTGACGTGGCCGGCCACGACGTGCAGGCCGCCGCCCGGATGGGGCAGGTCCGGGCGGCGCTGCGCGCCCTGGCGCTGGCCGACCCGCGCCCGGACGCCGTGCTCACCGGGCTGGACCGCCTGGTGGCCAGCCTCGGCACCGAGACCGGCACCCAGGAACTCTTCGTCACCGTGGTCTTCGGCGTGGTCGACGCCGACCGGGGTGAGATCACCCTGGCCAGCGCCGGGCACCCGCCGCCGCTGATCCGGCGCTGCCTGCCCGACGGCACGGCCACCGCCACGTTCATCGAGCTGCCCACGGGCGCCCCGCTCGGTCTCGGCTGCCGGCCGCGCACCGCCACCGTGCCGTTCGCCCCCGGGGACACCCTGCTGCTGTACAGCGACGGGGTGGTCGAGCGACGGCGGCAGAGCCTCTCCGCCGGCCTGGACGGGCTGGCCACGGCGGTGGCCGACGCGGCCAGCGGTGACCCGCGGGCGCTCTGCGCGGTGGCCACCGCGGCGGTCCCCGGCGCCACCGAGGACGACGTGGCGGTGCTGGCGGTCGAGCACGCGCTCAAGCCGAGCCGCTCGGCGAGCATGGAGATGCCGGCCGAGCCGACCGCGCCGAGCCGGGTACGGCACTGGATGACCGGGCAGCTCACCGAGTGGCAGGTGCCCGAGGCGGTGGTCGGGGCGGCGGTGCTCTGCACCAGCGAGCTGACCACCAACGCCCTGCTGCACGCCGGCACGGAGGCGCGGGTGGTGATCGACCTGAGCCCGGAGCGGCTGCTGGTATCGGTGGCCGACTCCGGCACCCGGGGAGCGGTGACCCGCGCCCAGACCGACACGCTGAGCAGCCGGGGGCGCGGGCTCGGCCTGATCGAACAGCTCAGCGACGCCTGGGGCACCGACCCCACGGTCCGCGGCTCGACGGTCTGGTTCGAGATCCTCATCCCGTCCGGGTGAGGCGGCGCGTCAGCGCGGCCCGCAGCGGGTAGGAGGACGCCCATGAGCGGCGAGCGTCCCACCGGTGTCCTCTTCGACGTCGACGGCACCTTGGTCGACACCACGTACCTGCACACGGTGAGCTGGTGGGAGGCGCTGCGGCAGGCCGACCACCGGGTGCCGATGGCGCTGATCCACCGGTCCATCGGCATGGGGTCGGACAAGCTCCTCGACCACCTGCTCGGCCCGGAGCGGGACCGGGGCGCCGACGGCAAGCTCCGGGACGCCCACGACAGCTTCTTCGGGGAGTACTGGGAGCGGCTGGTGCCGCTGCCCGGGGCCGCGGAGCTGCTCCGGGGCTGCGCCGCCCGGGGCCTGCGGGTGGTCCTCGCCACCTCGGCCGCCGAACACGAGGCGGCGGCGCTGCGGGCGGCGCTGGACGCGGACGACGTGATCGACACCGTCACCTCCTCGGCCGACGCCGCGCAGAGCAAGCCGGCGCCGGACATCCTGGTCGCCGCCCTGGAACAGTCCGGCCTCGACGCCCGGCGGGTGGTCTTCGTCGGCGACGCGGTCTGGGACGTCGCCGCCGCCGGCCAGCTCGACATCCCCTGCGTGGGGTTGACCTGCGGCGGCACCAGCCGGGGCGAGCTGGCCGGCGCCGGCGCGGTCGCCGTCTACGACGATCCGGCCGACCTGCTGGCCGGTCTCGCCGACTCCCCCCTCGCCCGAGGGGGACGGACGTCACCCGGGAACAAGACGGACACCCAGGCTTAGCCCGCCGGATCACGGGGCACAGTCCCCCACCTCGCCCGCGCCGCAGGCGAGGTGCGAGAGGTGGTGCCGTGGAGCCGGTCGACGTCGCGTTCGCGCTGGTGGGGGTCGGAGCCCTGCTGGCCGGGATCCTGCCCCGGGTGCTGGAGCGCCGCCCGCTGTCCATGCCGATCGCGTTCCTCGGCCTCGGCGTGCTGGTCTTCCTGCTCCCCACCGGGCTGCCGTCGCCGGACCCGCTGGCGTATCCCGAGGTCACCACCCACCTGACCGAGGTCGGGGTGATCGTCGCGCTGATGGGCGCCGGGCTGAAGATCGACCGCCCGCTGAGCTGGGCCCGCTGGTCGTCCACCTGGCGACTGCTGGCGATCGCGATGCCGCTCTGCATCGCGGCGGTGGCGCTGCTCGGCTGGTGGTGGGCCGGCCTGGTGCCGGCGGCCGCGCTGCTGCTGGGCGCGGCGCTCGCCCCGACCGACCCGGTGCTCGCCGCCGACGTGCAGGTGGGCGAGCCGACCGACGTGGAGGACTCCGAGGACGAGGTGCGCTTCGCGCTCACCTCGGAGGCGGGCCTGAACGACGGGCTCGCCTTCCCGTTCGTCTACGCCGCCATCGCCATCGCGAGCACCAGCCTCGCCCCGGCGGAGTGGTTCTCCGACTGGTTCACCGTCGACGTGCTCTACAAGCTCGCGGTCGGGGTCGGCGGCGGTCTGCTCATCGGCTGGCTGCTCGGCAAGCTCTTCTTCCGCGCCCCCAGCGAGCTGCGGCTGGCCCGGCACGCCGAGGGCTTCCTCGCGCTGGCCGCCACATTCCTGGCGTACGGGCTGGTGGAGGTGGTCGGCGGGTACGGCTTCCTGGCCGTCTTCGCCGCCGCCCGGGCGATCCGGGCCGCGGAGCGTACCCACGAGTTCCACTCCGTGCTGCACGACTTCGCCGAGCAGATCGAACGACTGCTGACCGTCCTGCTGCTGCTGCTCTTCGGCGGCGCGGTGATCGGCGGCCTGCTGGCCCCGCTGACCTGGCAGGCGGCGGCGGTCGGGCTGGCCCTGGTCTTCGTCCTCCGGCCGCTGTTCGGTTGGTTGTCGCTGCGCGGCGCGCCCGGGCGGCCGGCCGAGCACTGGGTGATCTCGCTGTTCGGCATCCGGGGCGTGGGCTCGCTCTACTACCTGGCGTACGCCACCACGAAGGCGGACTTCCCGCAGGCCGACCTGGTCTGGGCCACCGTCGGCCTGGTGGTGATCGTCTCGGTGGTGGTGCACGGGATCGCGGCCACCCCGGTCATGCAGCTGCTGGACCGGGCCGGGGAGCGTACGTCCGACGAGTCAGAGCGGCGGGGGCAGGGCGAGCCCGCGCTCGGCGGTGTCCGGAGCTGACCGCGGGGCGGGGACGGTGGCCGCCGCTACGCGCACCGGCAGCGGTCAACCACGCTCGGCGAGCAGCCGCTGCGCCAGGGCCCGGCCCAGGTCCCGCCCGGAGCGCCAGGCGCTCTGCACTCGGGGCTTGCCGAACGCGTCCCCGGCCAGCCCGACGCCGTCGGCCTCGAGGTGGTACGTCCCGTCGCCGCCGGACGGCGCCGGCTTGGCGTACGTCCACCGGTGCACGTGGACCAGCTCGGCCGGCTCGGGCAGGCCGAGCAGGTCGCGAACGGCCTCCTCGATCGCCGGGCCGGCCGCGGTGGGCTGCGGCAGGTGCCCGGCGGCGAACTCGGGCGTGGTGTGCGCGACCAGCACCGGGGCGCTGTCGCCCCGCCGGTCGCCGTCGTCGCAGACCAGGGCGAGCACCGGGTGGTCGTTGACGAAGGCGCCCCGGAAGTCCGGCCAGCGGCGGGACGGGAAGCGCAGCACCGCCGACAGCGACGGCGACCAGCGCTGCTCCTGGGCGGCCCGGGTGGCCCGGGCCAGCGCCGGGTCGAGCAGCAGCGCCGCCTGCGGGCCGGGCATGCACAGCGCCACGGCCGCACATCGCCGGCCGTCCACCGCCGGTCCGGGCTCGACCGTCACGACCAGCCGGTCGACGCTCACCGGCAGCTCCCGGGCCAGCTCCTCGACCAGCGAGCGCAGGCCGCGCGGTGCGGCCCAGCGGGTCGGACCGGTCACCTCGCGGCGGCCGTCCGCGTCGTAGGCGACGAAGGTGTCGGTCCACTCGTGGACCAGCCCGGCGGTGCGCCACCGCTCGACCACCTGGACGAAGTCCGGGTCGTCGGCGGTGAGGTACGCGGCACCGGTGTCGGCGGGCCGGCCGTCGAACCGCTTGCTGGCCATCCGGCCGCCGGCCACCCGGCCGCGTTCCCGGATCTGCACCGGGATCCCCGCCCGGACCAGCTCGCCAGCGCACGCCACCCCGGCGATCCCGGCCCCCACCACGACCACGTCCGAATCCACCCGGTGATCGTATGTGCCCGTTGCGCGCCGGCATGAAGGACGGGGACCCGAGGCCGAGGCGTCCCGGCGGATCGACGAGCTCCAGGAGGAGACCGGCCGGGGCCGGTGGGCCTCAGCGCGGGGGCAGGCGGTGCAGCTCGACCGCGTCGAGCCGTCCTGCCGCCACCCGGGCGGTCAGGTAGGTCGGGTACGGCTGGGACCGCCGGTCGGTCGGCGATCCCGGGTTGAGCAGCCGCGGCCCGCCCGGCGCGACGGTGTCCCACGGGATGTGCGAGTGCCCGAAGACCAGCAGGTCACAGTCGGGGAAGCGGGCGGCGCAGCGGTCCTCCCGCCGGCTCTTCGGTCCGGTCTCGTGCACCACCGCCACCCGCAGCCCGTCGAGTTCGACCCGGGCCACCTCGGGCAGCCGGGCGCGTAGGGCGGGGCCGTCGTTGTTGCCATACACCCCGACCAGCCGGCGGGACCGGGCCTCGATCTCGTCGAGCAGCGCCACGTCCACCCAGTCCCCGGCGTGCAGCACCACGTCGGCGGCCTCGATCGCCGCCCAGACGGGGGCGGGCAGGTCCCGGGCCCGCTTCGGCACGTGGGTGTCGGCGATGATGGTCAGGCGCATGACCGTCATCCTGCCCCGCCGCGTCCGTACGGGCATGGCCCCGCGGATCGTCAACCTCCGCTGTCCACGTGGCTACCCGGGCCGGCGGACCGGCATTCCTGCCCGCGGCGGCGTTACCGCTCCACCTCGCCGGGAACACGGGGCGTTGACGAAGGAGGATGCTCATGACCAGACCCTCGAGCCCGACCGCCACCTGGCGACCCGGGATGCCGGGCGGCGACAACCTCCCGTCCGGACCGGCGGGACGGCCGACCACGCCGAGCGGGGACGGGCACGGCCCGCAGGCCGGCGCGCCCACCGTGACGATCGGGTCGTACCCGGACTATCCCTCCGCCCAGCGCGTGGTGGACTATCTGGCGGACAACCGGTTCCCGGTGGAGCACACCGCGATCGTGGGTACCAACCTGACCCTGGTGGAGACGGTGCTCGGCCGGCTCTCCACGGGACGCGCGGCGTTGCTCGGCGCGGGCACCGGCGCCTGGTTCGGCCTCTTCATCGGCCTGTTGTTCGGCATCTTCACGGTCGGCAACTGGGTGGCGGTGATCCTGGTCGGACTGGTGATCGGCGCGATCTGGGGCGCCGTCTTCGGCGCGGTCGCGCACGCCATGTCCGGCGGGCAACGCGACTTCACCTCGGCGAGTTCGTTGCGCGCCGGCCAGTACGCGGTCACCGTGGACGCCAACCTGGCTGACCAGGCCCGGCAGCTGCTGGGCCGGATGCATCTGACGCCGACCGGCGCGACGGCCCGCTGACCCGCCTCACTCCAACGTCCCGGCGCATCCCGCGCCGGGACGTGGTCGCGTCTCAGCGGCGGTACGCCAGCTCGCCGGCCCGGATGGGCACGTCGACCCGGTTCTCCGGCGGCGCGAGCGGGCAGGCCCACCGGTCGTCGTACGCGCAGCTCGGGTTGTACAGGTAGTTGGCGTCGAGCCGGACCCGCCCGCCGGGGAGCACGGTCAGGCCCCGGCCGTAGGTGCCCTTGACCGTGTCGGTCAGGTAGCGGCCGCCGCCGTAGCTGTCCGCCCCGCAGGTGCCGTCGCGCAGCGGCACGAACAGCCCACCCCCGTACGCCTCGATCCACCACAGGGTGAGCGGCCCCCAGGGGGTCTCCGCCACCGCGACCCGCCGGTAGCGCACCACTCCGTCGGGCCCGCCGGTGTCGATGCTCTCCTCGCCGGAGGCGGGGCGCAGCGGCGCCTCCACCACGGCGTCCGGGTTCGGCGGGAACCAGCCCAGCCCGGTGAAGGCGGCCCGGTCGGCGGGCGGCACCGGGCTCTGCGGGTGCCCGGCGAACAGCTCGTCCCGGGCCGCGCGGAACCCGGTCAGGTCGAGGTCCGACAGGTAGAGCCGGGCCACCTGTTCCCGCCAGTCGACAAGTTCGAGATCGTCCACTCTCCGACCCTAGTGCGGTGTTCACTAACGTTCACCGGGTTTGCGGTGGGTGTTGTGGATCCTCGCCGTGGGGGCGAGCGACTCCCCACCGGATGGTGGGGCGGGCCTCCGCGGGCCAACCGACCCTCGCGCCGCCCGTGGTGGGCGGCGGGGGTCACGTCGGGACCGGCCGGCACCTGGCAGGTGCCGTCCGGCTCGACGGTGCGTGACCACCTGCGGCAGCACGATGGCTGTCCCGGTGGTGGATCCGCCGCCCGGCGTGCGGGTGGCGATGCTGGCCGCCGCGACAACGTCGCGGTGCCCGGAATACGTGCAGTGTGGGCAGGACAGGGTCCGCCCACGGGGTTTCGGCACTCGCCGGTGGCAGGCGGGGCAGGTGGAGGAGGTGCCCCGCTCGTCGACCAGCCGGACGGTGATACCGGCCAGCGTGGCCTTGTCAGTCAGGACCTGGATCAGGCGGCCGATCTGCCACTGCCGCAGCCGCAGATTGTGTCGCCGCCCCGCCGGCAGGTCGAGCACCCCACGGGGGTCGCCCACGTGCAGGACACCGACGCGGTGCCGCACCGTCCAGGAGACGACGGTGCGGGCGGCTTCGTGCTGGGCCTGGCGGACCCTACGCCGGTGCCGACCCTCCACCCGCCGGGCCCGACGCCGGTACTGCCGCCACCGCCGCGACCCCCGCTCACCCGGCTTCGGCGCCCGGCGGGCGACGGCACGGCGGCGGGCTTTCGTGTCGGCCAGGTGCATGCGGTGCTCGGCGCGGATCGCCCGCCCCGACACCAGCAACCCCTCCCCGTCCGGGCCGGCCACCGCGTACGGGTGGATGATCCCCAGATCCACCCCGGCCACCCGACCCGGATCCGGTCCCTCACCGGGCGGGTAGGCCGTGACCGGGACTTCGGCGCTCACGTCGAGGAACAGCCGGCCGCCCTCACACAGCAGGGTGATCGACCGGACCTGTTCCACCGGATAGGGCAGGTCTCGCCCCAGTCGGACCCACAGCGGCGCGGTGCCTTTGGCGGTGGGGACCCGCACCCTGCGCCCGTCGATGGTGAACGTGCCGTGATACCAGCGCACCGGCACCAACCCACGCCGCCGCCGCGGGAACCGCGCCGACAGGTCACCTGCTTTGCGGCGCTTCGCCGCCGCGAACCACGCCTCCGAAAACCGACGCAACACCGACCGCGCGCCCGTGGAGTCCAGTTCGCCGAACGTGCCCGGCCCCGACGCCGCCAACTCCCGGCACAACTGCTGATAAACCGACCAACGGCGCGTCCCCACGGCGGCGCCGCCAGGCGTTGACCTCCAGCACACACGCCCACACATCACCGGCCGCCCGGAGCAGCCCGAAACACCGCCGCCGCTGCCCCGACGTCACCCGCAAACCGACACGCGCGGTGCGGTGCACGACTGGCGGCGCGGACGGATCCCGACGACGAGGCACGAACCGAAGCCAACACCACCCGTACGACAATTCCTCACGGCCAACTCGGCGAACGCTGGTGGACACCGTCTCAGCCGGCTGTTCAGGTGTCGGTGGTGAGCCGGGCGTGCAGGTGCTCGTCGTGCCGGCGGCCGTCTCCGTAGAGGTAGGACTCGCGCAGCGTGCCCTCGGGCGGGTAGCCGGCCCGGACGGCGACCCGGCAGGAGGCCGGGTTGGACACCGCGTGGCACAGCTCGATCCGATGCAGCCGGAGCCGGGCGAACGCCCAGGTGGTCAGGGCGGTGACGGCCGCGGAGGCGACGCCCCGGCCGCGCGCCCCGGCGACCGTCCAGTACCCGATCGAGGCGTCCCCGGCGTGGATGCGGTGCAGCGACACCGAGCCGAGCAGAGGGCCCCCGTCCGGCCCGGTCACGGCCAGCGAGACGTGGTCGCCGGCGGACCAGTCGGCGCGCCGGCGGATCCACTCGCGCGCCCCGGGGATGTCGGTGCCGCCGGGCGACGGGTTCCACTGGGCGATGGCCGGCTCGCGCAACGCGGCCAGCACGGCCGGGGCGTCCTGGTCCCGCCAGGGTCGGAGCAGGAGGCCGGGGGCGGTCAGCTCGAAGTGGTCCACGGCCCGGAGTCTGGCACGCCGAGGCACCACTGCGCGCCTCCTTTGCGAGCAGTTTCTTCAAATTGCAATCTCCGCCTCGCCAGCCCCCGGCCGGTGCGCGCCGGCCGGGCGAAGACAGGCTTGTTGAAATTTGAAAGAGTGTTATTGTGGCAGCCATGACGGAGAGCCTGGACCGCGAGCGGATGGCCGCCTGGCGCGCGTACATCGAGTCGAGCCAGCGGCTGTTCACCCGGTTGGAGGACGACCTGCGCGCGGAGAGCGAGCTGAGCTTCGCCGACTACCACGTCCTGGTCCTGCTCTCCGAGGCGCCGGGACAACGACTCCGGATGGGCGAACTGGCCGGCCGGCTGGTCTTCTCCCCCAGCCGGCTGACGTACCAGATCTCGTCCATGCAGCGACGTGGCCTGGTCGCCCGGCAGTCCTGCCCGCAGGACCGCCGGGGCAGCGAGGCGGTGCTCACCGCCGCGGGGCTGCTGGCCCTGCGCGAGGCCGCACCGCACCACCTGGCCTCGGTCCGCCGGAACCTCATGGACGACCTCGACGACGCCGAGGTCGCCTGCCTCACCCGGGTCTTCGAGCGGCTCGGCCGGCGGCTGCGCGCCGACCGCGACGCGTCGTCCACCCACAGCGACAGCTAAGGAGCCCGAGATGCCCGCCATCACCGTCGACGACGTCCTCGTCCTGCCCCGCCTCCCCCGGCTCGACGAGACCACCACCTACCGCCCGGTCCGCCGCATGATCACCGCGCCGAGCGGCTACGAGGGCGAGGGCTTCCCGGTCCGCCGGGCGTTCGCCGGGGTGCCGACGACCGAGCTGGACCCGTTCATCCACCTGGACCAGATGGGCGAGGTCGACTACGCCCCGGGCGAGCCGAAGGGCACCCCGTGGCACCCGCACCGCGGCTTCGAGACGGTGACCTACATGATCGACGGGATCATGGACCACCAGGACTCGCAGGGCGGCGGCGGCACCATCACCGACGGGGACACCCAGTGGATGACCGCCGGCAGCGGCCTGCTGCACATCGAGGCGCCGCCGGAGCACCTGGTGATGAGCGGCGGCCTCTTCCACGGCCTCCAGCTCTGGGTCAACCTGCCCCGGGTGGCCAAGATGAAGCCCCCGCGCTACCAGGACATCCGCGGCCGGGAGTCGGCCCTGCTCACCACGCCCGACGGCGGCGCGCTGATCCGGGTGATCGCCGGCGAGGTCGCCGGGCAGCACGGCCCGGGGTCGACCCACACCCCGATCACCATCGCCCACGTCACGCTCCAGCCCGGCGCCGAGCTGAGCCTGCCCTGGCGGCCGGACTTCAACGCGCTGGTCTACGTGCTGGGCGGCCGGGGCACGGTCGGCACCGACCAGCGACCGTTCCGCACCGGGCAGCTGGCCGTGCACGGCCCCGGCGACGCGCTGCGGGTCACCGCCGACGCCCGGCAGGACGGCAACACCCCGGCGATGGACCTCTACATCATGGGCGGCCAGCCGATCCGGGAGCCGGTGGCGCACTACGGGCCGTTCGTGATGAACACCCGCGCCGAACTGATCCAGGCCTTCGAGGACTTCCAGGCCGGCAAGCTCGGCGTGGTGCCGGCCGAGCGGCTGCCGCACACCGGCGGCCAGGGCGACCGCCCCTGACCCGCGCCGACCAGCGGGCGCCCCGGTCCTCCGGGGCGCCCGGTCCGGCGCCGGACGGCGACCGGTCCGGCCTAGGAGACGGCGAAGATGCCGGCCACGCCGAGGATCACCATGAGCAACACCGCCAGGATCACGCCCCGTTCGCTCTCGACCGCCTGCGGGCGGTACTCGGACACGGAGTTCGTGGTCTCGGCGGGCATGCTGTGGCCTCCTCGGCGTTCGCGTCTTGCTGTGGCGGTGGCCCTCACCAGGGGGCGTCGCCGGCGGCAGCCGGCGTGCGTACCCGCGGCGGGGGACCTACCGTGAGGACGTTGTCGACCTCGGGAGGCTGGAACGTGGCGAAACAGGACTGGTTCCTGACCGCTGAGGAACGCGCCAACCCGCTATCGGCATTACCCGTCTGGGCGAGCGGAAACACCGCCGAGCCGTTAATTCACGGTGCCGCGTACTTCGACCGCCTGGTCACCGAGGTGGAGGCGTTGCGCGCCGGTGATCACCTCTTCTTCACCGACTGGCGGGGCGACCCGGACGAGCGGATGCGCCCGGACGGCCCGACCGTGGTCCAGCTCTTCGCGCGTGCCGCCCAGCGGGGCGTGGTCGTCAAGGGGCTGATCTGGCGCTCCCACCTCGACGCCCTGTCCTACAGCGAGACGGAGAACCGCAGCCTCAGCGAGGCGGTCTGCGCCGCCGGCGGCGAGGTCCTGCTCGACCAGCGGGTCCGCCGGGGCGGCTCGCACCACCAGAAGCTGGTGGTGCTGCGCCACCCGGGCGCGCCGGAGCGCGACGTCGCCTTCGCCGGCGGGATCGACCTGTGCCACAGCCGGCGCGACGACGCCGACCACCGGGGCGACCCGCAGGCCGTGGCGATGTCCCCGAAGTACGGCCCGCACCCGCCCTGGCACGACGTGCAGCTGGCGCTGCGCGGGCCGGTGGTCGGCGCGCTGGACACCACGTTCCGGGAACGGTGGACCGACCCGATGCCGCTGGACTCGGAGAACCCGCTGGCCTACCTGCGGGACCGGCTGCGCGGCTCCGACCTCAGCCCCGACCCGCTGCCCGACCAGCCGGCCGACCCGCCGCCGTGCGGCCCGCACCACATCCAGGTGCTGCGCACCTACCCCGCGGTACGCCCGCGGTACTCCTTCGCCCCGGACGGCGAGCGCACCGTGGCCCGCGGCTACACCAAGGCGGTACGCCGGGCCCGCCGGCTGATCTACCTGGAGGACCAGTACCTCTGGTCCACCGAGGTGGCCGAGCTCTTCGCCGGGGCGCTGCGGGCACAGCCCGACCTGCACCTGGTGGCGGTGGTCCCCCGCCACCCGGACGTCGACGGCGCGCTGGCCCTGCCGCCGAACATGGTGGGCCGGGAGCAGGCGCTCTCGCTGTGCCAGAAGGCTGCCCCGGACCGGGTGCACGTCTTCGACGTGGAGAACCGGGAGGGCGAGCCGGTCTACGTGCACGCGAAGGTCTGCGTGGTCGACGACGTCTGGGCGAGCGTGGGCAGTGACAACTTCAACCGCCGGTCCTGGACGCACGACAGCGAGCTCTCCTGTGCGGTGGTCGACGAGACGCGCGACCAGCGGGCGCCCACCGATGCGGCCGGCCACGGCGACGGCGCCCGGGTCTTCGCCCGGGACCTGCGGCTGCGGCTGTGGCGGGAGCACCTGGACCGGGACCCGGAGGGCGGGGAGGACGGCGACCTGCTCGACCCGGACGCCGCGGTGCGGGCGATCACCTCGACCGCCGACGCCCTCCAGCGGTGGTACGACTCGGGCCGGCAGGGCCCGCGGCCGCCGGGCCGGCTGCGCCCGCACCGCCCGGAGCGGCTGGCCTGGCACACCCGGCTCTGGGCGCTGCCGGCGTACCGGCTGGTCTACGACCCGGACGGCCGGCCGCTGCGGGCCCGGCGCGCCGGCACCTGGTGACCCGTCCGCTCGGGCCCGGGTCGGGGGATCGCCCCCCCGGCCGGGTACCGGCTCAGCCCGCCGGGGTAGGCGAACGAGGTGCGCGGTGAGTAGAAGCCCCAGTTGATCAGCAGCGGGTTCTCCGGGCGCAGCGCGTAGGTCGGGTGAGCGGGCTGGAGGAACTCCACCGACTCGATCTCGAACGGCGCGACCGGCTCGGAGACGAACGGGTAGACGGCGCTGTAGAGCTGACCGTCGCGTCGGGTGAAGTACCGGTTGTGCCCGGTACGCACCTGGTGACTGGTCTCCCCGACCCGGGCCCGGGCGCGGATCAGCGGCACCCCGCCCACCGCGGTCTCGGCGACCAGCACGTCGCGGTGGATGTCGATGCTGGTCCGGCCCGCCACGGCGGGGGCGCCCCGGGCCTCGGCGTAGGCCCGCACCCGGGGGCTGGAGGCCACGTAGTGGGTCCACCAGCCGCCCGGCGTCACCCCGTCCGGGGCGTCCGCCCCGGTCAGGGCCACCCCCAGGTAGGTCAGCGAGTAGGCGCCGAAGCCGGAGGTCTGCGCGGCGTCCTCGACCACGTACTGGTTCATGAAGACCTGCCGGTCCGGGCGGGGCCGCAGACCGCCGGGAACCAGGGTGGCGACCGCGTCCGGATCCGCCGGCAGCCAACTGAAGTGCAGTGTGCGGCTGTCGACGACGAGTTGCGGATCCGCGGGATCGAGCACGGTGCCTCCGTACCAGGGGATGTACACCAGCGACGCTACGGGCGGTCCCGTCGGCGGGACACTGACGGAAAGCCGAGACTGCTGCCCGACTGTCGCATTTCACGTTGACCGCTCGATCACCGTTCCGGTCCGGGCGGCCGGGCGGTATGGGATGGACGGCGCCCCACACATCAACCGGTCGGCCCGGTAACCGTGATCAGAAACCGGCTGAGTTATGCCCGTTTTTGGGCCTTTCATGAATGAAAATTACTTAAGTACATCAGCCTTTCGGCTAGATTTCTGTTCCCCGATCGGGCTAAGGTGAGTCCCGAACGGCCCATCTGAAGCTAAACCAAAGCGTCACGTCTTTTTGTCCGCGGACGAGGTGCAGGGAGGACCACCAATGACCGCGTCAACGATGAGCGAGCAGGCGACCACAACGCCGTCCACCACCGAGAAGCTGGACCCGCGCGCGCTCACCGACAGCGCCGCCGATCTGCTCAACGCGATGGCCGCGCTGCCCGCCAACCACCCGTCCCGCGCCGCCATGCGGGACCGGGCCATCGAGGCCTGGCTGCCGCTGGCCAAGCACCTGGCCCACCGCTACAGCGGCCGCGGAGAGCCCACCGACGACCTGGCCCAGACCGCCGCCGTCGGCCTGATCAAGGCGATCGACAAGTTCGACCCGTCCCGCGGTGTCGACTTCGCCGGTTACGCCATCCCGACCATCATCGGCGAGCTCAAGCGGCACTTCCGGGACCGCACCTGGGACATCCGGGTGCCCCGCCGCCTGCAGGAGCTGCGGCTGGCCATCTCCGACGCCAACAGCTCGCTGCTGCAGACCCTCGGCCGCTCGCCGACGGTCGCCGACATCGCCGCCCACCTCAAGCTCACCGAGGAAGAGATCCTGGAGGGCCTGGAAGGCGCCCGCGCCTACAACGCGGTGTCGCTGTCCACCCCCACCGGCGACGGCGACCGGGCGACGGAGCTGGGCGACATGCTCGGCAGCGAGGACAACGAGTTCGAGCTCGCCGAGCTGCGGGTCGCCCTCGGCCCGGCGCTCGCCACCCTCGACGAGCGCGAGCAGAAGATCCTCACGCTGCGCTTCTACGGCAACCTGACCCAGTCGCAGATCGCCGAGCAGATCGGCGTCTCGCAGATGCACGTCTCGCGGCTGCTGGCCCGGGCGCTGACCAAGCTGCGGGGTCAGCTCGACGGAACGTACTAGGGGATGCTGACGGCGGCCGGGCCGGCGGGCCCGGTCACCGTCACGTTCCTCGGGGCCCGGTCGGCGCTGCGCCGGCCGGGCCTTTCCGCGTGTCCCGGTCCCGGCGCAGCACCAGCAGGTCCAGCACATCCACCACCGGCGCGTCCGGGCAGCGCTCCGCCCCGACCCGCAGCCGCCGGAGGCCGCGCCGGTAGGCGTCGTCGAGCAGCATCAGCGGGGTGTGCGCGTGCCGGCGCAGCCCGGTCGCGGCGACGGCCAGCGAGCCGGCGCTGACCTGCGGCACCCGCTCCAGCGCCTGCGCCGCGAACCCGGCCCGGGCGAACCCGGCGCACAGCTGACCCCGTCACCCCGGCCGGTGGCGGCTGTCAATGTGAGGAACGGGACAGGGGCCCCGACCCGCGGTCGAGGCCCCTGTGGTGCGCTGTCGTCAGCGTCCGGCGGGCTCCCGCCACATCGGGAAGAACGGGGTACCGTCGGGCAGCCGGAACGGCTCCGACTCCCGGTAGCCGTGCCGGGCGTACAGGTCGCGGCTGCGCTCGGTGCTCGCCTCCAGATACCCGGGCACGCCCTCGGCGTCCAGCACCGCGTGGTGATGCCGCAGCAGCGCGGTGCCGATGCCCCGCCCCTGGCGCCCCGGGGCGATCGCCAGGAACACCAGGTGGTGGTGCGCGCCGTGCGGGTGGTTGGCCTCGAAGAGCTCGTCGAGGTGCTGGAACCGCCCGGTCCACTCACCGCAGGCCGCGGCGACCCGGTCGTCGTAGTCGGCCGGCGGCGGGGCCGGCTCGCCGACCTGGGGGAACCAGACCGCCACCCCGGACCGGTCGGCGGTGCCGTGGACCAGGCCGTGGCGCATGGCGTGGTCGACCAGGATCTCGAAGTTGCCGGCCAGCACGGCCTCCCGCTTGGCCTCGTCCGGCACCAGCCAGGCGGTCACCGCCAGCGGCTCGAACGCCGTCGCGATCAGCTCGGCGACCGCGCGCGTCTCGCCCGCACCGAGCCGTTCGACCGGTACGCCGGTCACCTCGGCGCCTCGCTCGTGGTGGGCAGGACGGCCGCCGCCGCGCTCTCCGCGCCGCGCCCGATTCGGGCGTACACGTCGGATCGGCTGCCGCGCAGGGCCAGCCCCCAGAGGACGCCGAGCAGCGCGGCGACCGGGTAGACCGCCGGGATGATCCACCGCAGCGGCGAATCCGGCGCCACCCCGAGCAGGGTGGCGAAGTTGGCCACCGCCACCACGATGATGACGATCAGCGCGACCGCGGCGATGCCGGGGGCGATGAGACGCCGCCACGGGGTCTCCGCGACAGCCGTACGGGCGAAGAACGCGATCACCGCGACCGACGTGGCGGCGATCAGCAGCAGCACGCCGAAGCCACCACCGGTGCCGCCCCAGAAGAAGAGCTGCACCAGCGGGTCCCAGCCGACGACCGCGTAGAGGACGATCACCGCCAGCCCGAGGACGCTCTGCGCCAGCGACGCGACGCGCGGCGCGCCGGAGCGCGGCGAGGTCCGCCCGAACACGGCCGGCAGCACCCGCTCCCGGCCCAGGGCGAAGGCGTACCGGGCGGTGGTGTTGTGGAAGGAGATCATCGCGGCCAGCAGCGAGGTGAGGAAGAGCGCCTGGCCGATGCTCACCGCGGTGTCGCCGAGGTGCTCGCCGGCCAGGTTGAAGATGAGCCCCGTGCTCTGCTCCCGGGACGCGTCGACGATCTTGTCCGGCCCGGTCGCCACCGTCATGCTCCAGGCCGAGAAGGCGTAGAGGCCGGCGATGATGGCCACCGACAGGTAGGTGGCCATCGGCACGGTCCGCTTCGGGTCCTTGCTCTCCTCGCTGAAGACCACGGCGGACTCGAAGCCGGTGAAGCCGGTGGTGGCCAGCACCAGGATGGCGCCGACGCCCGGCACGAACAGGTTCTCCGGCGACAGGGTGGAGAAGCTGACGGAGCCGCCGGCGGGGTGGGTCACCTGCGCCAGGTCGAAGACGAGGATCACCGCGATCTCGGCGACCAGCAGCACGGCGAGCACCAGGCCGTTGATGTCCACCCGGAGCACGCCGAGGAAGGCGACCAGCGCCCAGGCGACCAGGGCCACCACCCACCAGGCCACGGTGATGCCGAAGAGCTGGGCCAGCACGGGCTCGGCCGCGGCGCCGACCGCGCCGTAGAGGCCGATCTGGAGCGCGTTGTACGCGATCAGCGCCACCCAGGCGGCGCCCACGCCGGCCGGTCGGCCCAGCCCGCGGGCGATGTACGCGTAGAAGGCGCCCGCGTTCTCCACCCGGCGGGCCATCGCGACGTAGCCGACCGAGAAGAGCGCGAGCACCGCCGCGACCGCCAGGAAGGCCAGCGGGATGCCGGTCACGCCGGTGACCGCGTAGCCGGTGGTGACCACACCGGCCACCACGGTGAGCGGCGCGGCCGCGGAGAGGACGAAGAAGATGACCGAGGGGATGCCGAGCCGGCCACGGGCCAGGGCGTCGGAGACGTTGCTGGGGCGTTCCAGCGTTGCTGTCGGGGGCATGGGGGCTGCTCCGGTTCGAGGAGGGATAGGGGGTGGTGGTGGAGATCAGGGGGCGCCGCGCAGCACCGCCGCGCCGACGGCGGCCTCGGTGTGCGCGACGAGTTCCTTCAGCGGGGCGGGCAACGACTGGATCAGCGCGCCGAGGCGGTGGTGGGCGCGGGGGCCGGCGCTCCAGAGCACCTCGCGGGTCAGCCCCGCGGCGGCGACCAGCCCGAGCAGGGTGCCGTCCGGCACGGACGGTGGGTCCGCCCGTTCCAGCAGGGCGCGCAGCCGGGTGGCCGGCCAGGCGACGGCGTTGAGATCGATGGGGACGTAGCTGACGGTGGTTCGCAGCAGCCGCCGGTTCTCCTGCCGGCGCAGCACGCCGGCGCGGGCCAGCCGCTCCCCCACCGATCCCGTGGCGCTCTGGGCCAGGAAGCTGAGCCAGGTGCGGACCGCCTGGTGCTGGGACTCGCCGACCAACTGGTCCAGCACGGTGTGCGCGAGCGCGTCGGCCGGCGGGCGGCGGTCGATCACGGTGACGAGTCCGTTGGCGACGGTGATCTGTCCGAACAGGACGAGTTCGCCGAGCAGGGCGCCCGCGAGGCCCAGCCCGGTGGCGCTCGGGTGCAGTTTCGCCTTGCCCCGGCTGTCGTTGTGGGCGATGAGGAAGAACTCGTCGGCGATCAGCAAACGAGCCTCCAACGCGAATTGTCCACAGGTGATCGACGCCGGGTGACAGGATGCCCGCGCCGCCCTTGCAATGCAACTCCCAGATTTGACAGTTGCACTCCGTGCTCACGCGACCTGCGGATCTTGCCGTGACAGACTCGGAGGGTGACCACCAGCCCCACCGTCCGGCGCCGCCGCATCGCCCGGGAACTCCGCCAGCTGCGCGAAGATGCAGGGATGACCCTCGATGTCGCGGCCCGCCAGCTCGACATGTCCAAGAGCAACCTGTCCCGGATCGAGAACGCCCAGATCGGCGTCCGGCCCCGCGACGTCCGCGCGGCGCTCGCTCTCTACGAGGTCACCGGCCCCGACGCCGAGGTGCTCATCGAGATCGCCCGGGACGCGCGGCAGCGGGGCTGGTGGCAGAGCTACAGCGACGTGCTGCCGGAATGGTTCGAGTTCTACGTCGGACTGGAGGCGGAGGCGACGACGCTGCGCACGTACGAGGCGGAGGCGGTGCCCGGACTGCTGCAGACCGAGGCGTACGCGCGGGAGGTCTTCCGGCGCACCGCCGGCGAGGAGGGGCTGGAGCGCAAGGTCGCCGCCCGGCTGCGCCGCCAGGAGGTGCTGCGCCGCGAGTCGCCGGTGGAGTTGTCGGTGGTGCTGAACGAGGCGGTGCTGCGCCGCCCGGTCGGCGGCCCGGCGGTGATGGCCGACCAGCTGCACCACATGACGACCGCCGCTCGATCACCGAACGTCACTATCCAGGTACTTCCGTTCGGGGCCGGCGGGCACCCCGCGATGAGTGCCCCCTACGTCATCCTGAACTTCCCCGACGCGGCCGACGCCTCGGTGGTCTACCTCGACAATCTCACGATGGGGCTGGCTCTGGAGGAGGCCGGGCACGTGCGCGGGTATAGCCTGGTGCACGAGGAGCTGTGTCGGATGGCACTGGATCCGGCGGACTCCGTGGCCCGCCTGGAGGAGACTGCTCGTCACTTTGCGTGACCGGATCGCGGCACGCCACAGGAGACGTGAGGTACCGGATGACCGCGCTCGACCTGTCCGGGGCGGACTGGCGCACCAGCACCCGCAGCATCGGCAACGGTAACTGCGTCGAGGTGGCCACCGCCTGCGCCGTGGTCGCCGTCCGGGACAGCAAGGACCGGCCCGGGCCGGTGCTGGTCTTCTCCCCCTCCGCCTGGGCGTCCTTCGTCACCGGCGTCGACACGGTACGCCCCGGCTGACCCCCGGACCGCCCCCGCCGTGCTCTCCGACGTACTCATCGACCTGCCGGTCCGGCCGGTGCTGCCGGCGCTGTCCCGGGCGCTGGCCGGTGCGGGCGCCGCGGTTCTGGTGGCCCCGCCCGGCACCGGCAAGACCACCCTGGCGCCCTTGGCGGTGGCCGACGGGGTCACCGGCAAGGTGCTGATCGCGCAGCCCCGCCGGGTGGCCGCCCGCGCGGCGGCCCGACGGATGGCGGAGCTGCTCGGCGAGCGGGTCGGCGACCGGGTCGGGTACGCCGTCCGGGGCGAACGCCGGGTCGGTCCCGGCACCCGCGTCGAGGTGGTCACCACCGGCCTGCTGGTCCGCCGCCTCCAGCACGAGCCCGAGCTGCCCGGGGTCGGCGCGGTGCTGCTCGACGAGTGCCACGAGCGGCAGCTCGACGCCGACCTGGCGCTCGCCTTCGCGGTGGAGGCCCGGGCGGCCCTTCGCCCCGACCTGTGGCTGCTGGCGATGTCCGCCACGCCCGAGGCGGACCGGTTCGCCGCGCTGCTCGGCGGCGACGACGGGCCGGCCCCGGTGGTGCGGGCCGAGGCGGCGCTGCACCCGGTCACCCGGGTCTGGGCGCCGCCGCCCCGGCCGGTCGCGCCGGCCGGCGCCGGTCGGGTCGACCCGGCCCTGCTCGACCACGTGGCGGCCACCGTCCGGCGGGCGCTGCACGAGCGCGACGGGGACCTGCTGGTCTTCCTGCCGGGCGCCGGCGAGATCGCCGGGGTCGCCCGCCGGCTGGCCGACCTGGCCGACCGGGTGGCCCTCCTGCCGCTGCACGGGCGGCTGCCCGGCGCAGCGCAGGACGCCGCGCTGCGCCCGGCCGACCGCCGCCGGGTGGTGTTGGCCACGGCGGTGGCCGAGAGCAGCCTGACCGTGCCCGGGGTGCGGGTGGTGGTGGACGCCGGGCTGAGCCGGGTGGCCCGGACCGACCTGTCCCGGGGGCTGGGCGCCCTGGTCACCGTCCCGGTGTCCCGGGCCGCCGCGACCCAGCGGGCCGGCCGGGCCGGCCGGGAGGCCCCCGGGTACGTCTACCGGTGCTGGTCGGAGGCGACGCACGACCGGTTGGCCGCGCAGCCGGAGCCGGAGATCGCCACCGCGGACCTGACCGGCTTCGCGCTGGATTTGGCCGCGTGGGGCAGCCCGGACGGCGCCGGCCTGGCCCTGCCCGACCCGCCACCGCCGGCGGCGCTGACCGTGGCCCGGGAGACCCTGGCCACCCTCGGGGCGGTGGACGCCGACGGCCGGATCACCCCGCGGGGGCGGGCGATCGCCGCGGCCGGCGCGCATCCCCGGCTGGCCCGCGCCCTGCTCGACGGCGCCGGCCGGGTCGGCGCGGACCGGGCGGCCGAGCTGGTCGCGCTGCTCGCCGAGGAGGGCCTGACGGGCCGGGACGACGACCTCGTCGCCGGGTGGCGACGGCTGCGGGCGAACACCGACCCGGCGGCGACCGCCCGCTGGCGGGCCGAGGTCCGCCGGCTGCGCGCCGCGCTGCCCGACGGGGCGGGAGCGCGCGGAGGGCAGGCCGGCCACGGGCGCGGCCGCACTGGCCGGCCCGACTCCGGATCGGACCGGCGAGGGGGCGGCCGGAGCAACGCCGACACCGCCCCGGGCGACACCGGCGCCGGGACCCGACGGCCGCTTGGCGACCGTCTCCCCGACGATCTGGCCGCCGGGCTGCTGGTCGGTCTGGCGTACCCGGAGCGGCTGGCCCGGGTGCGCCGGACCGGCGGGACGTCGTACCTGATGGCCGGCGGGACCGCGGCGGAGCTGGCGCCCGGGTCGGGGCTGGCGGGGGCCGACTGGCTCGCGGTCGCGGTGGCCGACCGCTCCCCCGGCGCGCCGACCGCGCGGATCCGGCTGGCCGCCGCCGTGGACGAGGCGACCGCGCGGGAGGCCGGCGGGCCGCTGCTGCGCGAGCGACGCGAGGTCGGCTGGGCCGACGGCGACGTGGTGGCCCGGGAGGTGGTCCGGCTCGGCGCGATCGACCTGGTCACCCGGCCGGTGGCCCGGCCCGAGCGGGAGCAGCTGTCCGCCGCGCTGCGCGAGGGCCTGCGCCAGGAGGGGCTGGCGCTGCTGGGCTGGACGCCGGCGGCCCGGGCGCTGCGCGACCGGATGGCGTTCTGCCGGCTCGCCCTCGGCGACGACTGGCCGGACGTCAGCGACGAGGCGCTGCTCGCCGCCGCCGAGGAGTGGCTCGGCCCGGAGCTGGCCGCCGGCCGACGCCGCGCCGACCTGGCCCGGGTCGACGTGGCCACCGCGCTGCGCCGGCTGCTGCCCTGGCCGCAGGCGGCCCGGCTGGACGAGCTGGCCCCGGAACGGATCGAGGTGCCCAGCGGCTCGAAGGTCCGCCTCGACTACGCCGACCCGGCGGCCCCGGTGCTGGCGGTGAAGCTCCAGGAGACCTTCGGCTGGCGGGACGCGCCCCGGATCGCCGACGGGCGGGTGCCGGTGCTGCTGCACCTGCTCTCCCCGGCCGGCCGCCCGGTGGCGGTCACCGCCGACCTGGCGTCCTTCTGGCGCACGGGGTACGCGCAGGTCCGCGCGGAGCTGCGCGGCCGCTACCCGCGCCACCCCTGGCCGGAGGACCCGACCACCACCGCGCCCACCCGGCACACCACGCACCGGCGGCGCTGACCGCGGCTAGTCCCCGACGATGTCGGCGATCAGCACGGTGATGTTGTCCGGGCCGCCGGCGCGCAGCGCCAGGTCGATCAGGCGGCGGGCGCACAGCTCCGGGTCCGGGGTCTCGCCGAGGACCTCGGCGAGGGTGTCCGAGCGGACCACGTTGGACAAGCCGTCGCTGCAGAGCACCCAGCGGTCCCCCGCCCAGGGAACCATCGTCGCGTACGACGGGGAGACCTCGTCGCCCTGCAGGGCCTGGGTGACCACGGCCCGCCGGGGGTGGCTGGCCGCCTCCTCCGGGCTGATCATGCCCTGGTCGACGAGCATCTGGACGAAGGTGTCGTCCCGGGTGACCTGCTTGAGCGTCCCCTCGCGGAAGAGGTAGGCCCGGGAGTCCCCGATGTGCGCCAGGGCCAGGCAGCTGCCGGACCGGGCGAAGAGCAGGGCGGTCAGCGTGGTACCCATGCCCTGCCGTTCCGAATCCTCTGCGACCGCCTGGCGGATCCGCTCACTGGCCAGCTCTATGCCACCCTGCAGCGCGGCCACCAGCGCGTCCTCGGGGGTCTCCACGTCGAGGGGAGCGACCGCGTCGATGGCGATCCGGCTCGCCAGGTCGCCGGCCGCCATCCCGCCCATGCCGTCGGCGACGGCGACGAGCCAGGCACCGGCGTGCAGGGCGTCCTGGTTTCCGCTGCGGATCAGCCCACGGTCGCTCGTCCCGACGGAACGAAGCTTCAGGGTCATGGGAGGCAGCCTGCCAGGCGAAGGGCGCTGTTGTCTCTAGGAGATCAGGACGACGGTACGTGGCGCGGTGAATCTCACTGTCGTTTCACATTCCGACGGGTTCCTGGCTCTCCGCCGGCATCCATCACCGCAATACCGGCGCGGTCGACTTCTACCGACGGCACGGCTACGTCGACTCCGGGCTCTCGCTCGGTCGACGCCCCACCACCTGACGCCCGTCCCGCCGGCCCGGGGCCCGGAATCCGATGGACGGCGTCCGATCCGTACGCCATGGTGGCCGGCATGGACGGTGACGCGGCGCTGGTGGTCCAGCGGGTCCGGGTCCGGTGGGGATCGCGGGCGCGGGGCGCGCCGGACGCCGCTCTGCGGCGGTCGATCCCGCAGGCGTACCGCCTGCCGCAACCGCCGGACGAGCGGATCCTCGTGCACGAGGTCCTCGCCGACGAGACGACGGGCTACCAGCCGGTGGCGACGCTGAGCACCGGCGCGGAGGCGGCGCGGGAGGCGGGGCTGTGGATCGAGCTGGCGGACGGTCGCGCGGTGGTGGACCGACTGCCGGGCCGCGCGGCCTACCCGCTGCGGCGGATCAGCGTCCAGCTCTTCACCCTCGAGCCTGGTCAGGTCGGGCGGTACCGCGCCAACTTCCGGTTCACCGGGTGCGCCTGCGCCCCGGCGTGGCACTTCGAGCAGTGGACCGTCCACGTCGCGTACGCCGTCGCGCGCCCGGAACTGTTCCTCAACCCGACGTACGCCCGGGACGTGGACGACCGGGTCCACCTGTACGGCGGCACCGCACGCCGCGGCTAGCCGGTCACGCGGCAAGCACCGGGCGGCGCATCGCCACCCGGTCGGCCGGGTCCAGCCCCATCGCCGCCTCCGCCGCCAGCACCTCCGCCAGCCCGGCGGTGAGGTCGGCGGAGGAGAGCGCCACGAAGCCGCAGCGGGCGTAGTAGGGCGCGTTCCACGGCACGGAACGGAAGGTGGTCAGGGTCAACGCGGGCAGCTTTCGCGCGGCGGCCCAGCCCGCGACGTGGTCCAGCAACCGCCGCCCGACGCCCCGCCGGGCGTGGTCCGGGTGCACGCTGATCTGCTGGACGTGGACGCAGTCGTCGACGAGGTCCGCCACGGCGAAGGCGATCGGCCGGTCCCCGGCGTCGACCACCACCCACACCCGGCCGGCCCGCTGACAGGCGGCGAAGACTTCGAGCGCGAGCGGTGGGGCGTCGGCGATCTCGACCATGCCGATGTCCCGGAACGGCGCCCCGGAGGCGACCTCGATCCGTTGCAGGTCAGCCAGTTCGTCCGCCTTCGCCGTTCTAATCCGCTCCACGGCCGCTGACTCCACCACAGGACGGGGCCGGCGACCAGTGAATTGGCGGGAGCGCAGGTCAGGACGTCGGTACGCCGTTCCAGGCGTAGCTGCCTCCGCTGGTCGGGCGGTGTGACCGAGGTCGCCCTGGCCGGGGCCACGGACGGCGACGCCGTCGGCCTAGCGTCAGGCCGTGACCGTCAACGTCGACGCATCAGGTCAGCCGCCCACGCCCGACCTCGACACGGTCCGGGCGGCGGTGGCCCGCCAGGCCGAGCGGGTCACCGCCGGCATCGACGACATGCCGCGCTACCTCGCCGCCCAGGTCGCCGACGAGTCCCACCGCGAGGTGACCGGTCCGCTGCTGCCGGGCACCGGGGCGAGCGGCGTCGTCCGTCACCGCGGCGAGGTCATCGCCACCTGGGGCGACCCGGCCAAGCCCGAGATGCTGTTCAGCGGCACCAAGAGCGTCCTGGCCACCCTCGCGGGCCTGGCCTTCGACCGGGGCCTGCTCGCCCCGGACGCGTTGCTGCTCGACACGCTCGACCATCCGATCCTCACCCGGCTGCGGCTGGACGGGATCACCTGGGAGCACCTGCTCCAGCAGACCAGCGGCTGGAGCGGCGAACTGTGGGGCAAACCGACCGGAGTGGACGCGCAGAGCCGGCGCGAAGGCTTCGAACGAGAAGGCCCGCCCGGCACCGGCTGGGCCTACAACGACGTCCGGGTGAATCTGCTCTGCCTGGCGCTGACCCTGCTGTTCCGCCGCCCCCTCGACGACGAGCTGCGGGAGTCCGTGCTCGATCCGCTCGGCGCGTCCCGCTCCTGGTCCTGGCACGGGTACGCCGACTCGGTCGTGGACATCGGCGGGCGCCCTGTGCCGGTGGTCAGCGGCGGGGCGCACTGGGGCGGCGGCCTGTGGATCTCCGCCGCCGACCTGGCCCTGCTCGGCGAGCTGCACCTGACCGGCGGCCGGTGGCAGGGCCGGCGGCTGCTGAGCGCCGGATGGGTCGCCCGGGCCTGGTCGCCCTGCGCGCTCAACCCGGACTACGGCTACCTCTGGTGGCGCAACGACGCTGGACGGATCCAGCCCGGCGCCCCGACCAGCGGGCGCTGCGCGCGCGGCAATGGCGGCCGGCACCTGCTCTGGGTCGATCCCGACCGCGACCTGGTGATCACTTCGCACTGGGGTGACCAGGTGGCCGATCTGATCGCGGAGCTGTCCACGGCCGTCCCGGTGACGCCGCCGCGCTGATGAACCGGGCCACCGCCTCGCCGATCCCACCGCCGGGCCGGCTGCGTACCCTGGCGCTGGCCACCCTGGCCAACACTGTCGGCTCGGGGCTCTGGCTGACCGGCGCCGCCCTCTACCTCACCCGGGACGTCGGGCTGAGCGCCGCCTCGGTCGGGCTCGGGCTGACCGTCGCCGGCCTGGTCGGGCTCACCGCCAGTGTCCCGCTCGGCGCCCTGGCCGACCGGCGCGACCCGCGTACGCTGCGGGCGCTGCTGCAACTGCTCCAGGCCGCCGTCGCCGCGTCCTACCTGCTGGTCGGCTCATTCCCGGCGTTCCTGGCGGTGGCGGTGCTCGACGCGCTGCTCACCTCCGGCAACCTGGCGGTCCGCGCCGCGCTGGTCGCCGCCGTCGGCGGACCCGAGGGGCGGGTGCACGCCTTCGCCACCCTACGCGCGGTGGCGAACGTCGGCATCGCCGTCGGCGCCGGGCTGGCCGGGTTCGCCCTGGCGGCCGACACGCACCTGGCGTACCAGGTGCTGGTGGTCGGCGACGCGATCACCTATCTGGTCTCGGCGGCGCTGCTGCTGCGCCTGCCGGCCTACCCGCCGGCACCGCCCGGGACACGGGTAGGGGCGCCGCGCCGGGGACGGGCGCTGCGGGACGGGCCGTTCCTGGCGGTCAGCGGGGCGTCGGCGGTGCTGGCGCTGCACTGGACGGCGCTCACCCTGGTCGTGCCGCTGTGGACGGTGAGCCGCACCGGCGCACCGCCGGTCGTGGTGTCGGCGGTGCTGCTGGTCAACACGGTGCTCACCGTGCTGCTGGCGGTGCGGTTGTCCCGGGGCGTGGACGCCGCCGTCCCGGCCGCCCGGGCGATGCGCCGCGCGGGACTGGTGTTGGCGGGGGCGATGCTGCTCTACGCGGCCACCGCCGGCACGCCGGCCGTGCCGGCGACCGGCCTGCTGCTGCTCGCCACGGCCGTCTACACCGTCGGCGACCTGTGGCACGGCACCGCCGGGGCGGGACTGGCGTACGGCCTGGCGGCGCCGGACGCGATCGGGGCGTACCAGGGGGTGGACGGGCTGCTCGCCGACCTGGCCCGGGCCGCCGGGCCGGCGCTGCTGACCTGGGCGGTCCTGGACGGCGGCGGCGCCGGTTGGATCGGGCTCGCCGCGCTCTTCGCGCTGGTTGGCCTGGGCATCCCGGCGCTGACCCGCCGGGCCGTCGCCACCCGGGACGACCCCGTGGTCCCCACCGCCGGCGGACACGCCGCGCATCGACCCTCACCGCTGTAGCAGCATGTCTGCCATGACCGATCAGGAGACCCTCACCCTCCGCCCCGGCGCCGCGGCCGACGCGGCCACCGTGCTGCGGCTGCTCGACGCCGCCACCGCCTGGCTGGTGGCCCGGGGTCGTACCGGTCAGTGGGGCACCGAGCCGGCTTCCGGCGATCCGCGCCGGATCGCCCAGGCCGAGAGCTGGGCTGCGGGCGGGGGCCTCTGGCTGGCGGTGCTGGGCGACGCCCCGGTCGGCGCGCTGGTGGTCGGCGGGGCGACCGACTACGTTCCCCCGCCCACCGAGCCGGAGCTGTACGTCAACCTGCTGGTCACCGACCGGGCACACGCCGGTCGGGGGATCGGGGCCCGGCTGCTGACGCACGCGGCGGAGCTGGCCCGCGAACGCGGCCTGGGTCTGCTCCGGGTGGACTGCTACGCCGGCGCCGACCGGGCGCTGGTCCACTTCTACGAGAGCTGCGGCTTCACCGCCACCGACCCGTTCAAGGTGGAGCGGCCCGGCCGTGAGCCGTGGCCCGGCCAGGTGCTCGCCCGCCGCCTGCCCTGAGCCGGTCGGCTCAGCCGATCTCCTCGTCGACGAAGCACCAGCGCCAGGCCTCCCCCGGCTGGATCGAGCGCATCACCGGGTGCCCGGTGGACTCGAAGTGCTTCGACGCGTGCTGGTACGGCGAGGAGTCGCAGCAGCCGACGTGCCCGCAGCTCAGGCAGGCGCGCAGGTGCACCCAGTCGTCGTTGCCGATGGCGACGCAGTCCGGGCACTCCTGCGTGGTCCGGGGCTCGGCGGCGCCCGCCTCGGCCAGGTGCTTACAGCTCATTCGGTCTCCTGTCGCAGCAACGACTCCTCCAGGTCCAGGTCACGATAGGCCCGCACCAGGACCTCCTCGGGGATCCGGCCGGCGTCCCGCGCCGAGCGGAACACCTCCCGCTCGGCGTCGATCATCTCCTGTCGCAGCCGACCGTACGCCTGGGAGGGGGTTTCCCGCTCGGCGCCGCCCAGCCGCTCCCAGGCCAGGTTGCTGCGGCTCTGCACCAGTCCGCGCAGCCGCTCGACCACGGCCTGGGGCGCCCCCTCCGCCAGCGCGTCGAGGCGCTCCCGCGCCGCCCGGCTGGCCTGCTGCTGCACCGCCGCGGCGGTGAGCGCGTCCTGCACCGGGTCGTCCGACGGCAGCTTCAGTCGCCGGGCCACCGTGGGCAGGGTGGCGCCCTGCACGACCAGGGTCACCACGATCACCGCGAACGCCAGCCAGATGAACAGCGCCCGCGGGTACGGCCGGTCCCCGGACAGGGTCAGCGGCAGCGCCAGCGCCGCGGCCAAGGTGACCACTCCGCGCATCCCGGCCCAGCCGATGATGATCGGCATCTGCACCGGCGGGGCGGGATCGCGGCGCCGCACCCGGGGCACCAGCCGGGCCAGGTAGGTGGCCGGGAAGACCCAGACGAACCGGGTCAGGAAGACCGCGAGCAGCACCGCGACGGTGATCCCGGCCAGCCGGCCGAACGGCTCGTCCAGGTCGCGGACCACCTCGCGCAGTTGGAGGCCGACCAGCAGGAAGACCAGCCCCTCCAGCAGGAACCGGGTCAGCCGCCAGAACGCCCCGATCTGGAGCCGGGAGGCGGCCGACAGCAGCAGCGGCATCTTGTGGCCGATGCCCAGGCCGGTCACCACCACCGCGACCACCCCGGAGGCGTGGATCCCCTCGGCGGCGAAGACCACCGCGAACGGCACGATCAGCGACAGCGCGTTGTCCAGCAGCGGGTCGGCGGTCCGCTTGTGCAGGAAGCCGAAGACCACCACGCCGAGCAGGCCGACCAGGATGCCGCCACCGGTGGCGACCAGCACCTCCCGGGCCACGTCGCCCACCCCGACGCTCCCGGTGGCGGTGGTCGCGGCGATCGTCGCCACCCGCAGCAGCACCAGCGCGGTCGCGTCGTTGACCAGACTCTCGCCCTCGAGGATCGTCACGATCCGCCGGGGCAGCCCGACCTTCCGGGCCACCGCGGTGGCGGCGACCGCGTCGGGCGGCGCCACCACCGCGCCGAGCGCCAGGCAGATCGCGTACGGCAGGTCGGGCAGGAGCAGGTGCACGACGGTGCCCACCACGAACGCGGTGAACAGCACCAGCCCCACCGCCAGCAGCAGGATCGGCCGCAGGTTGAGCCGGAACGCGGGCACCGAGGTCTCCAGCGCCGCGACGTACAGCAGCGGCGGCAGGATGCCCACCAGCACCAGGTCCGGGTCCAGCCGGACCTGGGGGACGCCGGGCAGGAAGGAGAGCCCCAGGCCGAGCACGACCAGCAGGATCGGCGCGAGCAGGCCGAGCCGGCGGGCCAGCGCCGCGCCGAAGGTCGCGATCGCGAGGAAGACCACGACCTCGAACAGAGCTTCCATGGGGTACGAGCCTAGGCCCCCCCGGGTTTCCGCCGTGATTAACCGGCGGTGCGCAGCTTCGGCAGCACCTCAGCGCCGAACGTGTCGATGAAGGACCGCTGCTCCTGCCCGACGTGGTGCAGGGCGATCTGGTCGAAGCCGAGTTCCAGGTACTCCTCCAGCCAACCGACGTGCCGGCCCAGGTCGGCGGAGACGTTGACGGAGGAGGTGACCTTCTCCATCGGCACCTCCTCGCTGACCACGTCGAAGTGCTCGGCGGTGTCCAGGTCCCAGCAGATCGGCGGGGGGAAGACGTTGCTGCGCCACTGGTCGTACGCGATCGCCTCGGCCTCGGCCTGCTCTGGCGCCCAGCTGACGTGGACCTGCAGGTGCAGCGGGCCGCGGCCCCCGGCGCCCCGGTACGCGTCGACCATCTCGCGCAGGTGGGCGGTGGGGGCGTTGACGGTGATCAGACCGTCCGCCCACTCGGCGCACCAGCGGGCGGTGGCGACGCTGACCGCCGCGCCGATCAGCGCCGGCGGCTGCTCCGGGCGGGTCCAGAGCTTCGCCCGGTCCACCCGGACCAGGCCGTCGTGGCTGACCTCCTCGCCGGCCAGCAGCGCCCGGATCACGTCGACGCACTCGCGCAGCCGCGCGCTGCGCACGTCCTTGCGCGGCCAACCGTCGCCGGTGATGTGCTCGTTGCTCGCCTCGCCGGTGCCGAGCGCGGCCCAGAACCGGCCCGGGTACATCGCGCCGAGGGTGCCGATGGCCTGGGCGATGATCGCCGGGTGGTAGCGCTGCCCCGGCGCGTTGACCACGCCGAAGGGCAGGTTGGTGGCCTGGAGGGCGGCGCCGAGCCAGGACCAGGCGAAGGCGGACTGCCCCTGCCGGGCGCTCCACGGCGAGAAGTGGTCGGACGACATGGCCGCCTTGAAGCCGGCCCGTTCGGCGTGGATCACCGCCTCCAGCAGCTTGGCGGGATGGATCTGCTCGTGCGAAGCGTGGAAGCCGAACACCGTCATGGCGACTGTCCCTACCCATGACGGTGTCCGGTTAAAGCTGCCTACTACTCCGATTGCGCACCCGCACCGGCCGAGGCGGCGCCCTCCCCCACCCAGACCGTCTTGATGTTGCAGAACTCCCGCATGCCGAGCGCCGAGAGCTCCCGGCCGTAGCCGGAGTTCTTCACCCCGCCGAAGGGCAGCTCCGGATAGGACGTGGTCATCCCGTTGATGAACACGTTGCCGGCGGCCAGGTCGGTGGCGAAGCGCTCCTGCTCGTCCGGGTCCCGGGTCCAGGCGTTCGAGCCGAGGCCGAAGCTGGTGCCGTTGGCGACCTCGATCGCCTCGGAGTACGACGACACCCGGAAGAGCCCGGCGACCGGCCCGAAGACCTCCTCCGACCACATCCGCATCTGCGGCGTCAGGTCGGTGACCACCGTCGGCGGGTAGTACCAGCCGTCGCCCGAGGGCAGCTCGCCGCCGCAGAGCACCGTGGCGCCGTTGTCCACCGCGTCCTGCACCTGGGCGTGGATCTCGTCCCGGCCCTTCTCGCTGGCCAGCGGCCCCACGTCGGTGTTCTCGTCCATCGGGTCGCCGACCCGCAGGGCGGACATGTTCGCGGTGAACCTCTCGGCGAAGGCGTCGAAGACGTCGGTGTGCACGATGAACCGCTTGGCGGCGATGCAGGACTGGCCGTTGTTCTGGCAACGGGCGGTGGTGGCCACCTCGGCGGCCCGGTCCAGGTCGGCCGAGGGCATCACCACGAACGGGTCGCTGCCGCCGAGCTCCAGCACCGTCTTCTTCACCTCCCGGCCGGCGATCTGGGCGATCGAGCGGCCCGCGCTCTCGCTGCCGGTCAGGGTGGCGGCGCGGACCCGCGGGTCGCTGAGGATCCGGTCGACGGCCTCGGAGCCGACCAGCAGGGTGGTGAACGCGCCCTCCGGGAAGCCGGCCCGGCGGAACACGTCCTCCAGGTAGAGAGCGGTCTGCGGCACATTGGAGGCGTGCTTGAGCAGGCCGGTGTTGCCGGCCATCAGCGCCGGCGCGGCGAACCGCATCACCTGCCAGAGCGGGAAGTTCCACGGCATCACCGCGAGCACCGGCCCGATCGGCTGGTAACGGACGACCGCCCGGGTGGCCTTCACCGCCCGGGCGTCGGCCGGTTCGTCGTCGAGCATCTGCTCCGCGTTCGCGGCGTAGAAGCGGCAGGTGGTGGCGCACTTGGTGACCTCGGCCTTTGCCGCGGCGTACGTCTTGCCCATCTCGGTGGTCATCAGCCGGGCGGTCTCGTCCCGCTCCGCGTCGAGCAGGTCGGCCGCGGCGTTCATCCACTGCGCCCGTTGGGCGACCGTGGTGCGGCGCAGGTCGCGGAAGGCGAGATCGGCCCGCTCGATGGCGGCGTCGATCTGCTCGTCCGACATCGGGTCGTACGACTTGAGCACCTGCCCGGTGGCGGGGTTGGTGGTGGCGATGGGCATTCTCGTACTCCTGTCACTCGAAGAGCGAGTGGCGCTTGCCCCGCTCCTCACGGTGCCGGGCGGCGCGACGGCGCTGGATGACGACCAGGTCGACCACGGCGACCACGGCGAAGAGCGCGCACGCCACGCCGAGCCAGGCCACGCCGATCCGGAACGCCACGATCGCGAAGACGGTCATGGTGACCAGGCCGAACAGGGCCAGCACGAGCCGGAGGTTCAAGGCGCTGTACGCGTGGCCGACCGTGCCACGGGCGCGCCGGGGCTGCGATCTCGTCATTTCTTCGGGCTACCCCCGGAGGGGCGCGGCTAACCGGTCCCCGCCGCCGGGTGGCCGCCGGGCCGACGTCCGCCGGGTCGGGAGCCCGGCCGGCCGGGTCCGGTGATCCCGGCCACGGAGCGGGTATGCCTGGATGCGACCGGCCGGTGGGTTGCGTTACACCGGTGCGCCGCGACCGGGCCGACACCGGTGATGGCGGGAAGGATGAGGGGCATGGCCATGACCCACGCGGTGCCGGTGACCGTCGCGATCGCCCGGCGCGCCGATCCCACGCGCACCAGCGAGATGGTCGCGTGGATGCGGGCGGGCACGGCGCTGGCCGAGGCCTTCCCGGGCTTCCTCGGCGCCGGCTGGGTGCAGAGCGCTCCCGGCTCGCCGGAGTGGCACATGCTCTACCGCTTCGCCGACTCCGAGACGTTGCACCGCTGGGAGGAGTCGCCGCAGCGGCGCTGGTGGCTGACCTCGGCGCAGGGCATCGTCGAGCACAACCGGGTGGAACGGCGGACCGGGATCGAGGGGTGGTTCGATCCGCCGGTGGACCACGTGGTCGAGACGCTGGCGGCGGGTACCGGCGAGCCGGCCGTCCCGGTCACCCCGCCGCGGTGGAAGCAGGCGGTCACCATCTGGCTGGCGTTCTTCCCGTTGAGCCTGACCGCCACCCTGCTCACCGCGCAGTTCATCGGCGGGGTGCCGCTGGCCGTACGGACGCTGGTCATGACGCTCTGCCTGACCCCGCTGATGACCTACCTGGTGCTGCCCCGGATCACCCGGGCCCTGCACTGGTGGCTGCACGGGCAGCGACCGCCGTGGCGGGCAGCGCGCTGAACCCTGGCAACGGCTGCGGCCGCCGGCTGGCGGCTCAGGACGGGGGCCGGACAGCGTTCCGCCGCGCCCGGACGGCCCGGGCGCGGCGGAGTGGTCGGACGACGGTCAGGCGCGGCGGGGTTGCGGCACCCCGCCGCCCCGGTAGTGCGTCCGGGCCCGCCCGGCGAGGTCCTTGGTCGCCGACGAGTTGGCCCAGGTGCCGAGGATGATCGCGGCGCCGGGCACGACCTTGGCGAACAGCCGCTTGGCCGCCCGGACGCCCGGCATCCGGGCCAGCCGGACGCCGAGCTGGAGCATCACCTTGCCGAGCGGGTTCTGCGCTCCGTGGCCGAAGAGCGCCCCGGCGCGCTCGCGGCCCGCCGCCACACCGAGGGCCAGCCGGGCGCTTTCGGCGACCTTGTGCACCTTCTGCAGCACGAGCAGGTCGGTGGCCCGGTCCGGGTGGACCGGGTCGGCGCCGTACGCGGCGGCGACGTGCAGCACCAGCCGCGCCTGGGTCCAGGCCAGCACGCCGACGTCGATGACCGCGCCCGGCAGTCCGGCCACGCCGGAGACCGCCCCGGAGAGGCGGGCCCGGTTGACGAACTTCCGTACCGCCTGCTCGGCGAGGTCGTCGGCGGAGACGTCCGGCCGCTCGGCGCGGGCCCGTGCCGCCCAGGCGGCGGCCTCCGGCCCCAGCCGGCGGACCGCCTCCAGGGCGAGGTGCTCCGGGGCGTACTGCGGGTCCTCCCGCATCCGGTCCCAGAGGTTGGCCGGCGGCGCCTCCGGGGCGTCGGCCGGGTCACCGGTCAGGCCGGCCGCGGGTGTCGCGGTCGGGGTCGCCGCCGGCTGCGGGGTGGGGACGGTGGGCCCGTCGTCGACGGGCACGGCGTCGGTCACGGAGGCTCCCGGTGGAGTTGTCGGACGGGTCGTCAGCGGCGGCGGCCGGAGAGCTTGGTGGCTATCTGCCGGAGCTTGGCCTGGTTCTTCGGCTTGGCCAGCTCACGCCGACCCCGGTCGACCAGCTGCTGCCCCCGCGGCGACCGCAGGAACGCCCTGATCCTCTGCATCAATGCCGACATGTCATCCTCCGTTTGGTGATCCTCCCCCATGTGTACCCGCAACCGTCAACCGAGAATCTGTCTTTGCTGCGGGTCAGCTGAGGATGGCGTCGACGACCTCGGTGGCCCGCCACTCGTGCTGGGCGTACGCGTCGGGGAACGCGGAGACCTGCACGGCCTGGGCGGCGAGGGTCAGCGGCAGGTCCTGCCAGCCCGGGATCGTCAGCAGCACGGTGAGGAAGGCCTCCGTGGCGAACTCCGGGTCCATCAACTGTCCGACCTCGCCCCAGCCGCTGCTGGGGCGCTGCTGGAACAGCCCGACGGAGTCGTGGTCCCAGCCGATGGCCTGGTGCCGGTACTCCTGCGACTCGGGGAGCACCCCGCTGGCGTAGTTGTAGAGGTTGCTCTCCTGCATCGCGGTCGCCACCGCGATGACCAGCGCCTGCCGCGGCACGCCCATCTTCCGGCCGGCCTTCACGATCGCCTTGGCGTTGTCCATCTGGGCCTCGTCGAGGCCGGCCACCGGGGCGATCCGCTTCGGCTTCGGCTTCGGCTTCGCCTTGGGCTTGGCCTTCTTGGTGGCGGTCGGGGTCGGGGAGGCGGTCGGGCTGGCGGCGGCGGGGGTGGTGGGGGTCGCGGTGATCGGGGGCCGGTCCATGCTCCGGGAGGCGGGGTCCTCCTGGGCGCGCTCGGCGAGCGCCGGCCGGGCGTCCACCGGGTCGAGCCGGTCGGCGGGCAGGCTCTGCACGCCGGCGAAGGCCGCGACGCCGAGGCAGGAGACCACGCCGGCGGCCAGCGCCACCCGGCGCGGGCCGCGGATCAGGGGGTTAGCGAGGCCGCCGAGACGGGTACGGAGGGAGGGGGTCGCCACGGTCTCGCCAAAGACGCCGACCTGAACGGACGAGGTAATATCGTCCGAACGGCCAGTCGTGCCTTCGGGGGCGGGCTGGTCGTCGATGGTGCCGTCGTCACGCATTTGACGAGGCTAGGCAGGCCGACCGGCGGTCACCCACCGCCACAGAGTGGCGCTGCCCACAAACCGGTGCCGCGGATCCGGACATCCGCCGCTGGCCGGACGCGCCTGCGGACAGAAGCGGCGAGCCGGGCTGATCCGACATGTCGGTGGCGGTCGGCCGGACGGGAACGCCGAGGGAGCAATCTCCCGACCCGATCTCATGATCCCTCACCTCCACCGTTCGGAGGATCGGCTCGTGGGCCGGACGACGGCAGACCCCCGGATGATCGTTGAATTGCGATGCTTTCTCCGCTTTTGATCACCCGGTTACCGGCGGATCTCCCGCTGGTGGAATGGATGACGGCTGCGGGTACGTTCCCCGAACCGGGTGCCGTGCACGCGCGGCAGCCCGTACGCGTTTCCTCAGGAGGTCCGGACCGGTGCTCGACCCACACGAGCTGTACCAGCTCACCGACGATCTGCCCGACCTCGGCCAGCCGGTGCTGATCCAGGCGCTCACCGGCTTCGTCGACGCCGGCAACGCCAGCCGGCTCGCCCGGGAGCAGCTGCTGACCTCGCTCGAGTCGCGGCCGATCGCCACCTTCGACGTCGACCAGCTCTTCGACTACCGCTCCCGCCGCCCGGTGATGACCTTCGTCGAGGACCACTGGGAGCACTACGACGCGCCCGAGCTGGCCCTGCACCTGCTGCACGACGACGACGAGACCCCGTTCCTGCTGCTCACCGGCCCCGAGCCGGACCTGCAGTGGGAGCGGTTCGTGGCCGCCGTGAGCGGGCTCGCCGTCCGGCTCGACGTCCGGCTCACCGCGGGTTTCAACTCCATCCCGATGGCGGTGCCGCACACCCGGCCCACCGGGGTGACCGCGCACGCCACCCGGCGCGAGCTGATCGCCGGCTACGAGCCGTGGCTGCAGCGGGTGCAGGTCCCCGGCAGCGTCGGGCACCTGCTGGAGTACCGGCTCGGCGAACAGGGCCGGGACGCCATCGGCTTCGCCGCGCACGTGCCCCACTACGTCGCCCAGACCGAGTACCCGGCCGCCGCCGAGGTGCTGCTCTCCTCGGTGTCCCGCACCACCGGGCTGCTGCTGCCCAGCGACACCCTGCGTACCGCCGCCGAGGTGGTCCGGGTCGAGATCGACCGCCAGGTCGCGCAGACCGACGAGGCCGCCGCCCTGGTCCAGGCCCTGGAAGAGCAGTACGACGCGTTCGCCCGCGGCCGCGGCGAGAAGAACCTGCTCGCCGCCGAGGCCGGCCCGCTGCCCACCGCGGACGAGCTCGGCGCCGAACTGGAGCGCTTCCTGGCCGAGCAGACCCGCCCGGGCGACACCCCGGGGAGCTGACCCGGCGGGTCGGGGCAGGATGCGGCAGGCTGAGGTCATGCGCCTGGCGACCTGGAACGTGAACTCGGTGAAGGCCCGCCTGCCCCGGCTGCTCGACTGGCTGGCCACCACCGGGCCGGACGTGGTCTGCCTGCAGGAGACCAAGTGCCCCGACGGCGCCTTCCCGGTCGCCGAGGTGGGCGAACTCGGCTACGAGGCGGCCAGCCACAGCGACGGCCGGTGGAACGGGGTGGCGATCCTGTCCCGGGTCGGCCTGGCCGACGTGGCCGTCGGCTTCCCCGGTGAGCCGGGCTTCCCCGAACCCGAGGCCCGGGCCATCGCCGCCAGCTGCGGCGGGGTCCGGGTCTGGTCGGTGTACGTCCCGAACGGCCGCACGCCGGAGGACCCGCACTACGCGTACAAGCTGGCCTGGTTCGCCGCGCTGCGGGACGCGCTGGAACCGGAGCTGGCCGTCGGTGCCCCGGTGGCGGTCTGCGGGGACTTCAACGTCGCCCCGACCGACGACGACGTCTGGGACCCGGCACTCTTCGTCACCTCCACCCACGTCACCCCGGCCGAGCGGGCGGCCCTCGCCGCCCTGCGCGACCTCGGGCTCACCGACGTGGTGCCCACCCCGATGAAGGGGCCGCACCCCTACACCTACTGGGACTACCGGGCCGGGATGTTCCACCAGAACAAGGGCATGCGGATCGACCTGGTGTACGCCTCCGCGCCGTTCGCCCGCGCGGTCACCTCGGCGTACGTCGACCGGGAGGCCCGCAAGGGCAAGGGCCCGTCCGACCACGCCCCGATCGTGGTCGACGCCGACCTGGTGCCGGCCGTCGAGTCGTTCTGACCCACCCGGGACGCCGGCCGGGGCTTGCCGGGTGCGCCGCGGTCGTCGGCCGGGCCGCGCGGGACCGGTCCACGGCTAGGGTGGGGTCATGGCAGTCGTGAAGATCAACGCGATCGACGTCCCGCCCGGCGCCGGCGAGGAGCTGGAGAAGCGGTTCGCCGCCCGGGCCGGCGCGGTGGAGAACTCCCCCGGCTTCCTCGGCTTCGAGCTGCTCCGCCCGGTCGCCGGGGAGAGCCGCTACTTCGTCTACACCCGCTGGGAGACCGAGGAGGCGTTCCAGGCATGGGCGGCCGGTCCGTCCCGCACGGCGCACGCCGGTGGCGAGGGTGGCGAGCAGCCCCGGCCGGTGGCCTCCGGCGCGACGCTGCTGGAGTTCGAGGTCGTCCAGCAGGTGGCCGGCAAGGGCTGACCCGGCTCAGGGTTCCCGGGTCTCGGTCAGCGAGGCGAAAGCGATCACGTTGTCGGCGTAGCCGGTCCTCCCGCCGATCCACTGCCCGCCGCAGGTGATCAGCCGCAGGCCGGGCGGGCCGTCGTCGCCGTACACCCGGTCGGCGGGCAGGCTCGACTTGTCGAAGTACTCCACCGAGTCGACGGTGAAGACCACCACCCGCCGATCGTCCCGGGTCACCTCGATCCGGTCGCCGGGCTTGAGCTTGCGCAGGTCGTAGAAGACCGACGGGCCGCTCTTGGAGTCGACGTGCCCGACGATGATCGCCCGGCCCGCCTCGCCGGGGGTCGGGCCGCGGTCGTACCAGCCGGTCTCGTTGTGCCGGTCCAGCGGCGGCACGCCGATCGACCCGTCCCGGGCCCGACCGACCGGGGCCACCGGGGCGGACACCTTGATCGCCGGGACGGCGAGGCTCACCGGGCGGCTGGCCGCCAGCCCGCCGCGCTCCTTCTTCCCGGCCTCGGCCGCGGGGCCCTGCGGGGCGGCGGCCCAGTCGAACGGCCCGACCGTGCGGCCGAGACCGGCGCCGGTGACGAAGACACCGAGCAGCACCAGCACCACCGCGAGCGGTACGGACCAGGGGCCGCGCCCCGGCGCGCGGTCGGGCCGGGCGGCGGCCGAGGCGGGCTGCGGGGCCATGCTCAGCGCCCGGCGACGCCACGGGGACGACGGGCGGCGACGATGCCGACGACCGCCCCGCCGATGGTCAGCGCCAGGCCACCGGGGACCAGCAGGCCGCCGAGGTCGGGACCGGTGGCGCCACCGAACCCGGTGTGCGGGCCGCGGCTGGGCTTCACCCCGTTGACCACCTGGAGCATCGTCGAGGCGGTCGCGCCGTTGGGGCACTCCAGCTTGATCCGGTAGTTGCCCGGCCGGGTGCGCTCCCTGACCATCGGCGACGCGGTCAGCTCGCCGCGCTGCGGCTGCACCTGGATCCGCCCGAAGGCGTCGGAGACGACCGTCGCCGGGATGGAATTGTCCCGGCAGCTGGCCCGGATGCCGACCAGGAAGCCGGCCTCGACGGTGCTCGGGCTCACCTCGACGAAGACCACGCCACCCGGTGGCGCCTGCGGCTGGCCGCCCTGGTCGGGCCCGCCCGGGGCCGGAGCCAGCGCGGGCGGCGCGGCGGCCAGCGCGGGGGCCGCCCCGGCCAGCGCCGGACCGAGCACACCGAACGCGACCGCCAACGCGGTGCGCTGGAGCGTGACCGACACCCCTGCCCCCTTCCGGCGCCCTCGGGCAGCGCCGGGGTTAGCGGAGCCGCCGGCCTGCCGTACGGGATGAATCGTCTCACCCCCGGGCGTACATCACATCCGATACGCCGGGACCGTCGCGTACGCTCGGGTCGCTGTGACCTCCACCGACCAGAACCCCGCCGTCCCGGCGGCGCCACCCGCCGCCCGGATCCGTACCTTCCACCCCCGCCGCGGCCGGATGAGCGGCCGCCAGACGGACGCGCTGGAGCGGCTCTGGCCGGCGTACGGGATCGACATCGCCTCCCTCGACGGGCCGGTCGACCCGGCGGCGTTCTTCGGCAGGGGCGCCCCGGTGGTGCTGGAGATCGGCTCCGGCATGGGGGACGCCACGGCCGCGATGGCGGCGGCCGATCCGGACCGAGACTATCTGGCGGTCGAGGTGCACACGCCGGGAATCGCCAACCTGCTCGACCTGGTGGAACGGCACCGGCTGAGCAACGTCCGGGTGGCCGAGGGCGACGCGTTGGACCTGGTCCGGGCGATGCCGGAGGCTTCGCTGGACGCGGTGCACGCCTTCTTTCCCGACCCCTGGCCGAAGTCCCGGCACCACAAGCGGCGGCTGATCCAGCCGGGCCACGTCGCGCTGCTGCGCTCCCGGCTTGCCCCCGGCGGCACGCTGCACTGCGCCACCGACTGGGCCGAGTACGCGGAGTCGATGCGGGGCACGCTGGCCGCCGACGCGGGCCTGCGCGACGCGCACGACGGCTGGGCGCCCCGCCCGGCCCACCGGCCGGTGACCAAGTTCGAGCGGCGCGGGGTGAAGGCCGGGCACCAGATCTTCGACCTGATCTACCGCCGCCGCTGACCGGCCGCGTACCCCGGCCGCCGGCACTGACCCGCCGGGGCGTACCCCCGGGTGGTTGGCGGGGCGCGGAACCGGGACGCGCGGGACGCGCCGCACCCCGGCGGCCGTCGCGGACGCCCCGGTTGGCGGGCGGGCCCATGATCCAGGCACCATGGACGCGCTATGACGCTCACCGCCGCGCTGCCGACAAGCGCTGACCCCGATGCCCTCTACGACGCGTTCGCCGCCTGGGCGAAGGAGCGCGGCCTCGACCTCTACCCCCACCAGGAGGAGGCGGTCATCGAGATCGTCTCCGGCGCCAACCTGATCATGAACACCCCGACCGGCTCCGGGAAGAGCCTGGTCGCCATCGCCGCGCACTTCGCGGCCCTCGCCGACAACCGGACGACCTTCTACACCGCGCCGATCAAGGCGCTGGTGTCGGAGAAGTTCTTCGCGCTCTGCGAGGTCTTCGGCGCGGAGAACGTCGGCATGCTCACCGGCGACGCCAGCGTCAACGCGGACGCCCCGATCATCTGCTGCACCGCCGAGATCCTGGCCAACCTGGCGCTGCGCGAGGGCACCAGGGCCGACGTCGGCCAGGTGGTCATGGATGAGTTCCACTTCTACGCCGAGCCGGACCGGGGCTGGGCCTGGCAGGTGCCGCTGATCGAGCTGCCCCAGGCGCAGTTCATCCTGATGTCGGCCACCCTCGGGGACACCACCCGGTTCGTCGACGACCTGACCCGGCGCACCAGCCGGCCGACCGCCGTCGTCCGCACGGCCGAGCGGCCGGTCCCGCTCCTCTTCTCGTACGCGATGACCCCGCTGCACGAGACCCTCGAGGAGCTGCTGGAGACCAAGCAGGCCCCGGTCTACGTCGTGCACTTCACCCAGGCCGCCGCGCTGGAGCGGGCCCAGGCGCTGATGAGCGTCAACGTCTGCACCCGGGCCGAGAAGGACATGATCGCGCAGGCGATCGGGAACTTCCGGTTCACCTCCGGCTTCGGCAAGACCCTGTCCCGGCTGGTCCGGCACGGCATCGGGGTGCACCACGCCGGCCTGCTGCCCAAGTACCGCCGGCTGGTGGAGACCCTGGCCCAGGCCGGCCTGCTCAAGGTCATCTGCGGCACCGACACCCTCGGCGTCGGCATCAACGTGCCGATCCGCACCGTGCTCTTCACCGGCCTGTCCAAGTACGACGGGGTGCGGACCCGGCTGCTCAAGGCCCGCGAGTTCCACCAGATCGCCGGCCGGGCCGGGCGGGCCGGCTTCGACACCCTCGGCCGGGTCGTGGTGCAGGCCCCCGAGCACGTGATCGAGAACGAGAAGGCGCTGGCCAAGGCCGGCGACGACCCGAAGAAGCGGCGCAAGGTGGTCAAGAAGAAGCCGCCGGAGGGCTCGATCGGCTGGGGCGAGCCGACGTTCCAGCGGCTGGTCGAGGCCGAGCCGGAGCCGCTCACCTCCAGCTTCCAGGTCAGCCACTCGATGCTGCTCAACGTCATCGGCCGCCCCGGCGACGCGTTCGCCGCCATGCGGCACCTGCTCACCGACAACCACGAGGACCGGGCCGCCCAGCGCCGGCACATCCGCCGGGCGATCGCCATCTACCGGGCGCTGCGCGCCGGCGGTGTGGTCGAACAGCTCGACGAGCCCGACGCGGCCGGCCGCCGGGTCCGGCTCACCGTCGACCTCCAGCTCGACTTCGCGCTCAACCAGCCGCTGTCGCCGCTGGCCCTCGCCACGATCGAACTGCTCGACGTCGAGTCCCCGTCGTACGCCCTCGACGTGCTCTCCGTCATCGAGTCGATCCTCGACAACCCGCGGCAGATCCTCTCCGCGCAGCAGTTCAAGGCCCGCGGCGAGGCGGTCGCCGCGATGAAGGCCGAGGGCATCGAGTACGAGGCCCGCCTCGAACTGCTCGACGAGGTGACCTGGCCCAAGCCCCTCGCGGAACTGCTGGACAACGCGTACGAGATGTACCGCCAGGGGCACCCCTGGGTCGCCGACCACCAGCTCTCCCCCAAGTCCATCGTCCGGGACATGTACGAGCGGGCGATGACCTTCACCGAGTACGTGCAGTTCTACGGGCTGTCCCGCTCCGAGGGCCTGGTGCTGCGCTACCTCGCCGACGCGTACAAGACGCTGCGGCAGACGGTCCCCGAGGACGCCAAGACCGAGGAGCTGGTCGACCTCATCGAGTGGCTGGGCGAGCTGGTCCGCCAGGTCGACTCCAGCCTGATCGACGAGTGGGAGCGGCTGCGCAACCCGTCCGACGTCGCCGAGGCGGCCGTGGCCCTGGACGACCGGGTCCCGGCGGTCACCCGCAACGCCCGGGCCTTCCGGGTCCTGGTGCGCAACGCGCTGTTCCGCCGGGTCGAGCTCGCCGCCCTGCGCCGCTGGTACGACCTCGGCGAACTCGACGGCGCCGCCGGCTGGGACGCCGACGCCTGGGCGGACGCGCTGGTGCCGTACTTCGACTCCTACGACTCAATCGGGGTCGGGCCGGACGCGCGCGGGCCGGCGCTGCTCATGATCGAGCAGGGCCGGGAGCGGTGGACCGTCCGGCAGATCCTGGACGACCCGGAGGGTGACCACGACTGGGGCATCAGCGCCGAGGTCGACCTGGCCGCCTCCGACGAGGCCGGCGCCGCGGTCGTCCGGATCACCTCGGTGGGCCAGCTCTGAGATCTCTTTCCAGGGGCCGTCCGGTGCGTCCGGACGGCCCCTTTTCTTCCCTGGGCGATGTCAGCCCCGTCGATTAGAATGTATGTACTAATCGAGCTCCTGAACTGGGAGGACGCTCATGACCGCGCCCGCCTCCGCACCGCTCACGCCGTACGCCACGCTCCTCGGCTTCACCCGCTACGTCGACCGCACCGGGCCGACCAAGGCCACCTTCGTCGGCGGCCTGCGCAAGCAGCGAGCCAGCCGGCACGGCTTCAACCCGCACGGCCAGTTCGTCAAGGCGCTCAAGGCCGACGTCGCCTTCCACACCGGCGGCACCCACCTGGCCGGGGTGGCCGATCTGGTCAAGCCCCGCTGGCGCCCGCTCTACCAGGCGCTCGTCCCCGGGGCGACCAGCTGGCTCCGGTCGCTCGGTGAGCCGGCCGGCGTCGACCTGGCCCAGACCCGGGACGCCCTGGCCATGCTCGGCGACCTGCCCGTCAAGATCAACCCCCACTTCGGCGTCCGGTACGCCGACGGCCACGCCGAGGCCGTCCGACTGCACTTCGACGAGGCCCCGCCGAGCGAGGAGGCGACCCTCGCCACCCTGCACCTGATGGCCCGGCACATGGACGCGGTGCTCCCGCACGCCGAGCCGGTCCTGGTCGACGTGCGCCGCGGCGAGGCCCACCGGATGCCCGACAGCGTCAAGCCCGAGCAGATCGAGCAGTGGCTGTCGGGCGAAGCCGCCGCCTTCCGCGCCATCTGGTCCACCGCCGCCTGAACCCCTCCCCACCCCACCCGAACACCTAATACACGGAAAGGGTGGCTATTCCGAGCGGAATAGCCACCCTTTCCGTGACAGTGCGCGGATCTTGGGGAGGGGGCGGGGACCCGTCAGGCGGTGGGGAGGTGCTTCTCCAGGTCGTCGATGATCTTGTTGGCGGCGCCGACGCCGATGCCGGTCATCCAGATCTCGTCGGAGACGACGTGCGCCTTGCCGGTCTTGACCGCGGAGAGGCCCTGCCAGAGCGTGCCGCCGGTGACCTTGGCCTGCTCGGCGGCGGCCTTCTCGCCGTACGCGGTCACGAAGATGACGTCACCGTCGACGTCGTTGATCCGCTCGGGGCTGACCCGGTCCATCCGCTTGTCCTCCTTGCCGGCGAGCAGCTGCCGCTCGGGGCGGCCGAGGCCGGTGTCACCGATCACGATGCCGGAGAACGAAGCCGGCCCGTACACGCGGATCTCGGTCGGCATGAACCGGACGATGGAGATCTTGCGGGCGGCGGCGTCGCCGAGCTTCGCGCCGAAGTCCTTCGCCCGCTTCTCGTAGGTGGCGAGCAGGTCGCGGGCCTGCTGCTCCTTGCCGAGCGCCTTGCCGTCGAGGAGCAGGTTCTCCTTCCAGGTGATGCCGACCTTCTCGGTGAAGACGGTCGGGGCGATGGCGCTCAGCTCGTCGTAGAACTTCTCCTGGCGGAACTTGCTGCCCAGGATGAGGTCCGGCTTGAGCGCGGTGATCGCCTCCAGGTCGGGCTCGGTGAGCACCCCGACCTCCTTGATGCCGGCCAGCTTCTCCGCGCCGAAGTAGGTCGGCCAGCTCTTCGCCTCGCCCGCGGTGGCCGCGCCGAGCGGCGTGACGCCCAGCGAGAGCGCCGTGTCGATCTTGTCGGTGTCGAGCACCACGACCCGCTTCGGCTCGGCCGGAACCTTGGTGGTGCCCATGGCGTGGGTGATCTCCCGGGTCTCCCCGGTGGCGGTACCGGCGACCGGGTCGCTCTCACCACAGGCGGTGAGACCGACGCCGAGGGCGAGGGCCGCGGTGAGGGCGGCAGCGAGACGACGCATCAGTGTCCTTTCGAGGGGTACGAGCCGACGCGCGGGTCGCCCGCGTCGTCGACGGAAGGGCGGGCCGCCGGAGCGGTCGGGCCCGTCGAGGTGGAGCCGTCCAGATCGGCGGCGACAGTGGCGGCGCCGGCCGGCTTCGGGCCGGGAGGGGTGGCGGCGCCGGCCGGGCCGGCGCCGGGAAGGGGCGCCAGGGAGGGGCTGGTGAGCGCGGGCACCACCAGCGGCGCGCCGGTGACCGGGCAGGGCACGACCACGCAGTCGAGCCCGAAGACCTCCCCGACCAGGTCGGCGGTGAGGATCTCGCGGGGCGGCCCGGCGGCCACCACGGCGCCGGCGCGCATCGCGACGAGGTGGTCGGCGTAGCGGGCCGCCTGGTTGAGGTCGTGCAGTACGGCCACCACGGTGCGGCCCCGCTCGGCGCGCAGCCGGTGCAGCAGGTCCAGCACCTCCACCTGGTGGGCCAGGTCGAGGAAGGTGGTCGGCTCGTCCAGCAGCAGCGCCCCGGTGTCCTGGGCGAGAGTCATCGCGATCCAGACCCGCTGCCGCTGACCGCCGGAGAGGGTGTCCACCGGCCGGTCGGCGAGCGCGGCGACGTCGGCGAGCGCCATCGCCCGGTCCACCGCCACGCCGTCCTCCTCGGACCACTGCCGCCACCACCGCTGGTACGGCTGCCGTCCCCGCCCGACCAGGTCGGCGACGGTGACCCCCTCGGGCACCAGCGGGCTCTGCGGCAGCACGCCGAGCCGGCGGGCCACCTCCCGGGTGGGCAGGTCGCGGATCGCGGTGCCGTCGAGCAGCACCGCGCCGCGACGTGGGGTGAGCAGCCGGGCCATGGTGCGCAGCAGGGTGGACTTGCCGCAGGCGTTCGGCCCGACGATCACGGTGAACGCGTCGGCGGGCAACGTCAGGTCCAGCCCGTCCAGCACGGTCCGCTCGTCGTAGCCGACCACCAGGTCGCGGGTGGAGAGCATCACGCCTCCTTGCCGGGAAGGGACATCACGACGACCGCCGACGGCCGCGGATCAGCAGGAACATCAGGTACGGCCCACCGATGGCGGCGGTGAGCACGCCCGCCGGCAGCTGGGTGGGGGCGAACAGCCGCCGCCCGGCCAGGTCGGCCAGCACCAGCAGCAACGCGCCGAGCAACGCGGCGCAGAGCAGCGGGGGGCGCTCGGCACGGACCAGCCGGCGGGCCACCTGCGGGGCGACCAGCGCGACGAAGTCCACTGCGCCGACCTGGGCGGTGACGGTCGCGGCGACCAGCACGCCGGTGGTGGCCAGGGCGATCCGGCGGGCCACCGGGCGCAGCCCGATCCCCCGTGCGGTGTCGTCGTCCAACGCCGAACCGTTCAACGCCCAGCCGGCCCAGGCGAGCACCGGCAGCAGCACGGCCAGGGTGAGCGCGATCCAGAGCGTCTCCGTCCAGCCCTTGCCGGCGAGGGTGCCGATCAGCCAGATCTGTGCCCGCAGCCCGTCGATCGGGTCGGCGGAGAGCATGACCACCTCGGTCAGCGCCCGCAGGGCGAAGGCCACGGCCAGGCCGGCCAGCACGAACCGCTGCGCGGCGAGCCCGTGCCGGGCTCCGAGGGCGAGCAGCAGCAACGCGGCCACCAGCCCGCCGAGCAGCGCCGCCGGGGCGACCAGGATCGCGGCGGCGCCGGTGGTGATCGCGACGGTCGCGGCCAGCCCGGCGCCCTGGGTGATGCCGATGACGTCGGGGCTGGCAAGGGGGTTGCGGGCCACGCTCTGGATGAGAGTGCCGGCGATGCCGAAGGCCGCCCCGGCCGCCGCGGCCAGCCCGATCCGGGGCAGCCGCAGGTCGAGCACCACCAGGTCGTACGGGGTGCCGGCGCCGGAGAGCGCTCGGAGCACGTCGACGGGGGCGACGTACGGGTTGCCGAGGGAGAGGCTGAGCACGACGGCGACAGCGAGCAGCGCGGTCACGGCGAGCGCGACGAGCACGGAACGGCGGCGGACCTGCACGCTGACCGGCCCGACCCGCAGCAGCGACCGGCCGGGCAGACCACTGGCGGTCCGCCGGGTGGTCGGGGCCGGCGCGGGACGCGCGGAGGCGGCCGGACCGGCGCCGGCGGGGCCGGTCGCGGCGGTCACGCCCAGGGCGGGGCCGGCCCCCGATTCCCGGTCGGCGGTGGTGCGGTCGGGCGTGCTCACGCGGTCACCACCTTCGCCCGGCGGACCAGCCAGGCCAGCAGCGGAGCGCCGATCAGCGCGGTGACGATCCCGGCGGGCACCTCGCCGGGCGGGGCGATCAGCCGGCCGACGATGTCCGCGCCGAGCAGGAGCGCCGGCCCGAGCAGGGCGGAGACCGCGAGGGTCCACCGGTGGTCGGCGCCGACCAGGGCCCGGGCCAGGTGCGGCACGGCGAGCCCGACGAAGGCGATCGGCCCGGCCGCGGCGACCGCGGCGCCGGTGAGCAGCACGGCGGCGGCTCCGCCGCCGAGGCGTACCAGGCCGATCCGGTGGCCGAGGCCCCGGGCGACGTCCTCGCCGAGGGCGAGCGCGTCGAGGCCGCGGGCGACCAGCGCGGCCAGCACCAGCCCGGCGAGGACGAACGGCAGCACCTGCCCGGCCACGCCGAGGTCCCGGCCGGCCAGCCCGCCGACCACCCAGAAGCGGTACTCCTCGAAGGTGCGCGCGTCGATGCTGAGCAGCGCGTACACCACGGAGGCGAGGCTGGCGTCGAGGGCCGCGCCGACCAGCGCGAGGGTGACCGGGCTGGCGCCGTCGCGGCTGCGGTTGGCGACGGCGAAGACCAGCAGGCCGGCGAGGAGCGCGCCGGCGATGCCGAACCAGACGTACCCGGCGAGGCTGCCGACGCCGAGGACGGCGATGGCGAGCACCACGCCGAACGAGGCGCCGGCGCTGATGCCGAGGATCCGCGGCTCGGCGAGGGGGTTGCGGGTGAGCGCCTGGAAGAGCACCCCGGCGACGGCGAGGGCGAGGCCGACGAGCAGGCCCAGGGCCGTACGCGGCAGCCGCAGCTCGCGCACGATGGTGCTGGCGGCACCGCCGTCCGGGGCGACCAGCGCGTCCCAGACCTGGCCCACGCCCAGCGGCCGGCTGCCGAGGGCGAGGCTGGCCAGCACGGTGAGCGTGAGCACCAGTGCGGCGACGCCGGCGATCCCGGCGCGGCGGCTGCGCTGCCCGCCGGTACGTCCGGCGGGCGGTGCCGGACGTGCGGCGACGATGGTCACGATGCTCCTGGGCACTCGACTAAGGTTCGCCTTACCTTAACCGAGGCGCTTAGGGCGACCTAACCGAGGATCCTCGATCGCCGCCGCACCGAGACCAAGAGGAACGACTTTCCCGAGCAGGGTTGAAGGTCGTCATCAGCCGACAAGGGGACGACCGGGCCCGATCCGCCCCTACGCTGGTGACATGCGATTCGACCAGCACACCGTCGTCCTCCTGGTCCGTCCGGCGGACGCGCCGGAGCTGCCTCTGGACGCGGCCGACCGGCTGCAGGACGCACACCTGGCCCACCAGGCGGGTCTGGTGGAGCAGGGGCACGTGATCGCCGCCGGGCCCTTCGTCGACCAGGACGACGAACGGCTGCGCGGCTTCGCGGTGCTATCCGTCGACCCGACCATGGCCCGCGAGCTGTACGCCAACGACCCCGCGGTGCGGGCCGGCCGGCTGGCCGTACGGGTGGCGAGCTGGATGGTGCCGGAGGGAAACGTACGGTTCGAGAGCGTCCCGGTGCCCCGGTCGATGCTGGAGGCGGCGGCCGGGGACTGACCGGGTCAGTCCTCGGAGGCCGGCCGGGTGCTCGGCACCGTCGGCATCGGCCACCGCCCGCTGGGGACCGTCAGCGCCGACTCGACCTGGTGGTCGGCCCAGACGTAGGTGTCCGGCAGCAGCTCCCGCACCGGCACCGCGCGTAGCGCGTCCATCGGCCCGACGATCACCCGGATCGACGGGAAGTAGTCCAGCAGCACCTGCCGGCACCGGCCGCAGGGCGGGATCACCCCGCGCCCCCGGTCGCCCACCGCGACGATGGTCTCCAGCTCGCCCGCGCCCTGGGTGGCCGCCGCGCCGATGGTGACCACCTCGGCGCACGGGCCACCGGTGAAGTGGTAGGCGTTCACCCCGGTGAAGATCCGACCGTCGGCGGTCCGGGCGGCGGCGGCCACGGTGTGGTTCTCGCTGCGGCAGCGCAGCTTGGCGACCGCCGTGGCGGCCTGCACGAGCGCGCGGTCGGTGTCCAGCATCGTCATCTCGGCCCCCGGTGCTCGGTGTCGCTCGCCGGCCAGCGTAGCCCGCGGGACACCCGTCTCCGGGCAGCGACCCGGGGTGTGGCCGGGGCCATCGCGGGACCGGACGGTAACCCGGGGGCGGTCCGGCCGCGGGCTGCCTATCCTTGGCGACGACATGCAGAATCCAGCCGCACCCGCCGAGGCCGTCACCGTCCGCGAGCTGCACCGCCGCCTCGACCTCCTGATGTTCCGCGACCAGCGTCGCCTGCAGCGGCGGTTGGACGGCGTACGCAAGCTCAGGGACCCGCAGCGGCGCGACGGCGCGTTGGCCGAGATCGCCGCGGACGTGGCGCGGGCCGAGGCGCGACTGGCCGCCCGGCGGGCCGCGGTGCCGGTGGTCACCTACCCGGCGCAGCTGCCGGTCAGCGAGCGCAGGGACGACATCGCCGCCGCGATCCGGGACCACCAGGTGGTGATCGTCGCCGGCGAGACCGGCTCCGGCAAGACCACCCAGCTGCCGAAGATCTGCCTGGAGCTGGGACGCGGGATCAACGGGCTGATCGGGCACACCCAGCCGCGGCGGCTGGCGGCCCGGACGGTGGCCGACCGGATCGCCGAGGAGCTCGGCACCGAGCTGGGTGACGTGGTCGGCTACAAGGTGCGCTTCACCGACCAGGTGAGCGACCGCAGCCTGGTCAAGCTGATGACCGACGGCATCCTCCTGGCCGAGCTGCAGACCGACCGGATGCTGCGCCAGTACGACACGCTGATCATCGACGAGGCGCACGAGCGCAGCCTCAACATCGACTTCATCCTGGGCTACCTCAGGCAGCTGCTGCCCCGCCGCCCCGACCTCAAGGTGATCATCACCTCGGCGACCATCGAGACCGACCGCTTCGCCCGGCACTTCGCGGACGCGGAGGGCGAGCCGGCGCCGATCGTCGAGGTGTCCGGCCGTACCTACCCGGTGGAGCTGCGCTACCGGCCGCTGCTCGAGGTCGCCGAGGACGAGGAGGGCGAGGACGAGGAGAACGTCCGCGACCAGATCCAGGCGATCGGCGACGCGGTCGAGGAACTCGCCGCCGAGGGCCCCGGCGACGTGCTGGTCTTCCTCAGCGGCGAGCGGGAGATCCGGGACACCGCCGACGCGCTGGGCAAGCTGGTGGAGAAGAAACGGTCCCTGTTCGGCACCGAGATCCTGCCGCTCTACGCCCGGCTCTCCGCCGCCGAGCAGCACCGGGTCTTCGCCCCGCACGCCGGGCGCCGGGTGGTGCTCGCCACCAACGTCGCGGAGACCTCGCTGACCGTGCCCGGCATCAAGTACGTGGTGGACCCGGGTACGGCCCGGATCTCCCGCTACTCCAGCCGGCTCAAGGTGCAGCGGCTGCCGATCGAGCCGGTCTCCCAGGCCTCGGCCAACCAGCGCAAGGGGCGCTGCGGCCGCACCTCGGACGGCATCTGCATCCGCCTCTACGACGAGCAGGACTTCCTCTCCCGGCCGGAGTTCACCGACCCGGAGATCCTGCGCACCAACCTCGCCTCGGTCATCCTCCAGATGACCTCGATCGGGCTCGGCGACCTCGCCGCGTTCCCGTTCATCGACCCGCCGGACCGACGCAACGTCACCGACGGTGTCAACCTGCTGCACGAGCTGGGCGCGCTCGACCCGGCCGAGACCGACCCGGCGAAGTGGCTCACCCCGCTCGGCCGGCGACTGGCCCAGCTCCCGGTCGACCCGCGGCTGGCCCGGATGGTGGTCGAGGGCGAGCGCAACGGCTGCGCCACCGAGGTGATGGTGATCGCCGCCGCGCTCTCCATCCAGGACCCGCGGGAGCGGCCGGCGGAGAAGCAGGCCCAGGCGGACCAGGCGCACGCCCGGTTCGCCGACAAGGAGTCGGACTTCGTCGCGCTGCTCAACCTCTGGCGCTACCTGCGCGAGCAGCAGCGGGAGCTGTCGTCCAGCGCGTTCCGCCGGATGTGCAAGGCGGAGTACCTGAACTACCTGCGGGTGCGCGAGTGGCAGGACATCGTCAGCCAGCTGCGCCAGGTGCTGCGTACCCCCGAGCCGGGACGCGGCGGGCGACCGGCGCTCGACGCCGGCGCGGACGGCGGCGGCGCGGACGGCGGCCGGCGCGGGGCCGGCGCGGACCTGCCGGAAGAGATCGACACCCCGAAGGTGCACCAGTCGCTGCTTGCCGGCCTGCTCTCGCACATCGGGCTCAAGGATGCACAGAAGCACGAGTACCTGGGTGCGCGCGGAGCGAAGTTCGCCCTCTTCCCCGGTTCGGCGCTGTTCAAGAAGCCACCGCGCTGGGTGATGGCCGCCGAGCTGGTGGAGACCGCCCGGCTCTGGGGCCGGGTGAACGGCCGGATCGAGCCGGAGTGGGTCGAGCCGCTCGCCCAGCACCTGGTGAAGCGGAGCTACAGCGAGCCGCACTGGGAGAAGAAGCAGGCCGCGGTGATGGCCTACGAGAAGGTGACCCTCTACGGCATCCCGCTGGTCACCTCTCGCAAGGTCAACTTCGGCCGGATCGACCCGGCGCTGAGCCGGGAGCTGTTCATCCGGCACGCCCTGGTCGAGGGCGACTGGCAGACCCACCACCAGTTCTGGCAGGACAACCAGCGGCTGCTCACCGAGATCGAGGAGCTGGAGAACCGGGCCCGCCGCCGGGACATCCTGGTCGACGACGAAACGGTGTTCCAGTTCTACGACGAGCGGATCCCCGCCGACGTGGTCTCCGGCCGGCACTTCGACAGCTGGTGGAAGAAGACCCGCCGGGAGCAGCCGGAGCTGCTCACCTTCACCCGCGAGCTGCTGATCAACGCGGGTCGCGGCGGGTTGGAGGAGGACGACTACCCGGACGAGTGGCGGGCCGAGGGGGTCACCCTGCCGCTGACCTACCGCTTCGAGCCGGGCACCGAGACCGACGGCGTGACCGTGGACATCCCGCTGCCGCTGCTCAACCAGGTGCCGGCGGAGAGCTTCGACTGGCAGGTGCCCGGGCTGCGCGAGGAGCTGGTCATCGCGCTGATCCGGTCGCTGCCCAAGGCCGTCCGGCGCAACTTCGTCCCGGTACCCGACTACGCCCGGGCCGCGCTCGCCGCGATCACCCCAGGCCAGGAGCCGCTGCTCGACGCGCTCACCCGGCAGCTGCGCCGGATGACCGGGGTCACCGTGCCCCGCGAGGCGTGGGACCTGGCCCGGCTCCCGGCGCACCTGCGGGTCAGCTTCCGGGTCCTCGACGAGGAGAACAAGCCGGTCGCCGAGGGCAAGGACCTGCCCACCCTGCAACGCCAGCTCCGCCAGGAGGTACGCCAGGTCGTCGCGGCCGCCGCGCCGGACGTGGCCCGCACCGGCCTCAAGGAGTGGAGCATCGGGGCGCTGCCGCGCACCATCGAGCAGGTCCGTGCCGGCTACGCGGTGACCGCGTACCCGGCCCTGGCCGACGAGGGCGGCACGGTCGGGGTGAAGGTCTTCGACTCGGAGGCCGAGCAGGCCGCCGCGCACTGGGCCGGCACCCGACGACTGCTGCGGCTGACCGTCCCGTCGCCGGCGAAGTTCCTCCAGGGACGGCTGAGCAACGAGGCGAAGCTGGCGCTGAGCCGCAACCCGCACGGCGGAGTGCAGCAGCTGATCGAGGACGCGGCCGGGGCGGCGATCGACAAGCTGATCGCCGAGGCCGGCGGGCCAGCCTGGGACGCCGAGGGCTTCGCCGCGCTGCGGGACAAGGTCCGCGCCGACCTGGTCGACACCGTGGTCGAGGTGATGGACCGGGTCCGCCGGGTGCTCGCCGCCGGGTACGCGGTGGAGCAGCGGCTCGGCCGGACGCAGAACCTCGCCGTGGTGGCCGCCCTGGCCGACATCCGGGCCCAGCTCTCCGGCCTGGTGCATGCCGGCTTCGTCACCGAGGCCGGGTACGCCCGCCTGCCCGACCTGCTGCGCTACCTCACCGCGATCGAGCGGCGGCTGGACCGGCTGCCCGGCAACCCGCAGCGGGACAAGCAGCAGCAGGACCGGATCGCGGTGGTGCAGAAGGAGTACGCGGACATGCTCGCCGCGCTCCCGCCCTCGCGCCGGCAGTCCGCCGCCGTACGGCAGATCCGCTGGATGATCGAGGAGCTGCGGGTGAACGTCTTCGCCCAGGCGCTCGGCACCCCGTACCCGGTGTCGGAGCAGCGGATCTACCGCGCCATGGACGACGCCGAGGGCCGCTGAGCCGCTGAGCGCCGCACGAGGCGGTGCGGAGGCCGTCGCTCCGTTATCGTCTGCGTCACCGGTCGTCGGGCGACCGGCTTCGATCCCTGGGGTGGGACACAAGCTGTACCAGGGCTTCCGGCACCGGGAGGAGCGCCGGGCCAACCGTGAGCCCGGGAAGCGGGCGGTGGCGGCGGCCGAGGAGTGGCGCGCTTCACGGCGCCGGTAGCGACCGCGGCGCCGACACGCGCCCGGCGCGGCCCCCACCGGCACGGCCCCCACCCGGCGCGTCGGCGCGACCCGTCACCCGGTCGGGTGGGTGTGCGACGCCGTGAATCGGGAACGCCGCTCGCCCCGCGCTGTCGCTGCGGGGTGAGGAGCCGCGCCCGTGACCGCCGTCCGTCCCGCCGTCGTGCGCCCGATCGGGGCCGGATCTGCCGTCCGCGACGGCGCCGGACCGGCCGCGACCGCCCTCCGTGCCGCCGGTCTCGCCGCCACCGGCCTGAGCATGCTGCTGTTCGCTGTCCTGCACGTGGGCGCCCACGGCGTCCACCCGGTCCGGGACACGCTGAGCGACTACGCGCTGACCCGCGACCGCTGGTTGTTCGACCTGGCCGTGCTCGTCCTGGCCGCCGGGTCGGCGCTGCTGCTCGCCCCACTCTCCGGAGGGGCCAGGCGGCACCGGGGGGCCGGGCGGCACGCCGGGTGGCGGCGGACCGCGGCCCGGGCCGCGTTCGCCGCGTGGTGCCTGGGCCTGACGGTGCTGGTCGTATTCCCCCGCGATCCGGTGGGCGCGGCGACGACCGCGGCCGGCGACATCCACCGCTGGGCCGCCGTCGCCGCCCTGTGCGGGCTGCCGGTGGGCGCGCTGCTGACCGCCGTACGGCATCCGGGGCGGTGCGTGGCTGCCGTGGTGGTGGCCTCGGCCGGCTGCCTGGTGGCGCTGCTGCCCTTCGCGACCGCCTACCTGGTCGGCTCGCCGCTGCGCCCGGCCGTGGGGCTGCTGGAACGCACCGTCAGCGTGGGCGAGGTCGTCGTGCTGCTGCTCACCACCCGGCTGTGCCGGCCCGCCGACGGTCCACCCCGCGGCTCGTCGGGCCGGCGACGGCGGGAACTAGAGCCGTACTAGCCGGCTGGGCGCCGCCACCGACGCTTGCGTACAGCCTTGTTGATCATGCCTCGGCGTGAGGTGACTCGCCCCGCACCTCAAAACGCCCAAAGTCGCACAATCTACGCGTCTAGTGCAGTACCCTTCGTCGCGGAAGCCCGCCGTACGAGGCGGGTCCGCCAGCTCGCACGAAGCGCCTGACCAGCGAACAGACTTCTTCGTAAGCGGGTCGATGCCCGGGAACGACAGGCTGGTCAAGGGCGTGGGAACAACTATGACATGTCGAATGGAGCGGCAACGGATGCAGATCACTTATCTCGGGCATGCCGGGTTCTGCGTGGAGACTTCTCAGTCGATTGTCGTCATGGATCCCTGGATGTCCCCGACCGGAGCGTTCGACTCGGCGTGGTTCCAGTTCCCTTGCAATCATCATCTCGCCGCTCTTGTTCAGGAAAAGCTCCAGGACACGGCGAAGCACCGGTACCTCTACATCAGCCACGAGCACAAGGACCACTTCGACCTGCCGTTCCTGAACAGCCTCCCGGCGCGGGACTTCACGCTCATCGTTCCGCACTACCGCCGCCCGGCGATCCGTGAACTGCTGGCGGACTACCAGTGCAACGGCCTCATCGCCTGCCACGACGGTCAGGAAATCCCGATTGCCGGCGGCAGTGTGACGCTCTATCTAAACGACTCCGAGTTGGACCGCGACTCCGCGATCCTCCTGACGGCCGATGGCCACAGCTTCCTTAACATGAACGACTGCAAAATCCACGACCGCCTGCCGGAGATCCGGCAGAACGCGGGCGACATCGACGCCTTCGCGTGCCAGTTCTCGGGAGCGCTGTGGCATCCCACCTGCTACGAGTACTCGAAGGAGACCTACCAAAGGATCTCGCGCAAGAAGATGATGAGCAAGTTCGAGGCCACGGCGAAGGCGATCGAAGCCGTCGAGCCTCGGATGTTTCTGCCGTCAGCAGGTCCAGCGGCTTTCCTCGACCCCCTGCTGTCCCATCTCAACTTCGAGGAGGTGAACATCTTCCCACGTGCCCCCCGGTTCCTGTCCTATCTCGATAAGAGGCTCAGGAGGTCGCACCAGGCTGAGATCCCCGACATCATGCCGGGGGATGTCGTCGACGTGGCCACGGCATCCCTGGTCCATCTGGCCCCCGATCGGGTGAACGAGGACAACTACGAGAGCTACATGCGGGCATACATCGCCCGATACGAGGGCTTCTTCCGTGCGCGCCGCTACGTCGACGCACCCGGCCGCAGTGACCTTGTCCTGAAGCGCCTGCAGGAGGAACTCGAGCGCAAGCTCGATGCGTTCACGCTACGGGAGCGGATCGACAGGATCCTGTACGTAGGGCTCCTTGACCGCCCACGGGAGCTCCTCCGGGTTGATTTCCGCAGCGGGTGGGTCGATCCGGTTGACACATTCGACGAAAAAGACAACTACTATTCGATGTCAGCCCCGTCGTGGGAGATCGAGCGGGTGCTTGACGGGCGGCTGAGCTGGGAAGACTTCTCACTGACGCTCCGGATGCGCCTGAGCCGCGAACCGGACGTCTACCAAACCCTCGTTCACGGGTTCCTCATCATGGAGTCCGAGGATCTCAACCACTTCTGCGCGCGCCTGCTCGATCTGGAAGCAAGTACCGAGCGGTTCATCGTCGAGGCCCAGGGGTGCCGGTACTCCGTCAACAGGTTCTGCCCGCATCAAGGAGCCGATCTGGCCCAGGGTTGGATAGAGGAGGACCGGTATCTCGTATGCGCGAGGCACCGCTGGCGTTTCGATCTGCTCGAGGGTGGCCGGGCCGACACGAGTTCCCACACGATCGAGGCGATCGGGCTGGAGGACTCCTGACGCACGTGGCCGACGTGCCCGAGCATGTCCCGAGGTCGACGGACCTCGCGCCGCCGATGCGCCGGACGCAGGGCCTGCCGGGATCGTTGCGTGTGACGACGAGTCGACGCTGATCGACTAGAGGGGAACTAGAGCCGAACTAGAGCGGCTCGACGCCCGGCGGGAGCTCGTCGTTGCCGGTGGCGTCGTGCACGTACTCCAGCAGTATCCGGCGCAGCTCCCGACCGGCGTGGGTGGGCACCACGTCCCGGCGGCGGGCCACCGCGATGGTCCGCCGTACGCCGGGCGGGGCGAGCCGGGTGACCCGGACGCCGGGCCGGCGGGCGACCACGATGCCGGGCACCAGCGCCACGCCCAGCCCGGCCTCGACGAAGCTGAGCACGGCGTCCATCTCGCCGCCGTCGACCGAGAAGGTGGGCTCGAAGCCGGCCTCCCGGCAGGCCTGGATGGTGACGTCGCGCAGGTCGTAGCCCTCGCGGAACATGACCAGGGGCTGGTCGCGCAGGTCGGTGATGCGCAGTTGCCCGGTCTCCTGGGCGGCCGGCAGCGGGTCCACCGAGGCGACCACCAGGCTCTCCCGCAGGATCGGGTCAGCGCGCAGGCCCGGGTCGGCGCCCTGGGCCGGCATGATGATCAGCGCCAGGTCGAGGTCGCCGCGGAGCAGGTCGCGGACCAGGTCCTGCGAGCCGCTCTCCTCCACCCGCAGGTCGACGGTGGGGTGGGCGTCGCGGAAGCGGCGCAGCACCGGCGGGGCGAGTGAGGTGGCCAGGCTCGGGGTCGCGCCAAGCCGGACCCGGCCCCGGCGCAGCCCCACCAGCTCCTGCACCTCGCGGGCGGCGGTGTCGACGTCGGCCAGGATCCGCTTGGCCAACGGCAGCAGCACCTCGCCCGCAGCGGTGAGGGTGATGTTGCCCCTTACCCGTTCGAAGAGCGGAGCCCCGAGGTCGGTCTCCAGGGCGTGAATTTGCTTACTCAACGAGGGCTGGGTTATGCCGACGATGTCGGCGGCTTGGGTGAAATGTCGTACTTCTGCCACCGCGACGAAGTACTTCAGCTGATGGAGCTGCATCTACATAGCCTACGGCTATCAAGACTGCGAGGTCGATGCATTGGACGACTGATCAAAGTGCTCCTAGCGTCGGTCATGTGGTAATCACGAAAACTCGGTCGCCCATCCGCTCGAACGTCGGCCTCAAGGCCGTCATGGCGGTGACGGGCATCCTCCTGGTGCTCTTCCTCATCGTCCACATGCTGGGGAACCTCAAGATCTTCACGGGCGAGACGTCCTTCGACCACTACGCGCACTGGCTGCGGGACATCGGCACGCCGCTGCTGCCCAGCACCTGGTACCTGTGGTTGCAGCGCACCGTGCTCACCGTCGCCGTGGTTGCCCACATCGTGGCCGCCACCGTGCTGGCCCGCCGCGCCCGCGCCGCCCGCCCGGTCAAGTACGCCCACCGCAAGCCGGTCCGGGGCAGCTACGCGGCCCGCACGATGCGCTGGGGTGGGGTGATCATCCTGCTCTTCGTGATCTACCACATCCTGGACCTCACCACCGGCACGCTGAACCCGGTCGGCGACGCCAGCAACCCGTACGGCAACGTCGTCGCCGACTTCGCGCCGGAGCGCTGGTACGTCACGCTCTTCTACACCCTGGCGGTCGTCACGCTCGGTTTCCACCTGCGGCACGGCGCCTTCAGCGCGTTCCGCAGCCTCGGCCAGCAGAGCCCCAAGGGCGAGCGCCGGGCGCGCAGCGCCGCGCTGGTCTTCGCGGTCGTGCTCTGCGCCGGTTACCTCGTGGTCCCGTTCGCCGTACTCACCGGATTGGTGTCCTGACCATGGATCTCTACACCAAGGGCGACCCGATCGCCGACACCAAGGCTCCCGAGGGCCCGATCGAGACCCGCTGGGAACGCCGCCGCTTCGAGGCCAAGCTGGTCAACCCGGCCAACCGCCGCAAGATGACGGTGATCGTGGTCGGCACCGGCCTGGCCGGCGGCTCGGCCGCCGCGACCCTGGCCGAGCAGGGCTACCGGGTCAAGAGCTACTGCTACCAGGACAGCCCGCGCCGGGCGCATTCGATCGCCGCGCAGGGCGGCATCAACGCCGCCAAGAACTACCGCAACGACGGCGACTCGGTGCACCGGCTCTTCTACGACACCGTCAAGGGCGGCGACTTCCGCTCCCGCGAGTCGAACGTGCACCGGCTGGCCGAGGTCTCGGTCAACATCATCGACCAGTGCGTGGCCCAGGGCGTGCCCTTCGCCCGCGAGTACGGCGGCCTGCTGGACACCCGCTCCTTCGGCGGCGCGCAGGTGCAGCGCACCTTCTACGCCCGGGGCCAGACGGGCCAGCAGCTGCTGCTCGGCGCGTACCAGGCGCTGGAGCGGCAGATCGGCCTGGGCAACGTGGAGATGAACAGCCGGCACGAGATGCTGGAGCTGGTCGCCGTCGACGGCAAGGCCCGCGGCATCGTGGTGCGCGACCTGATCACCGGTGAGATCACCACCGAGATGGCCGACGCGGTCGTGCTCGCCTCCGGCGGTTACGGCAACGTCTTCTACCTCTCCACCAACGCCAAGGGTTGCAACGTCACCGCCAGCTGGCGGGCGCACCGCAAGGGCGCGTACTTCGCCAACCCCTGCTACACGCAGATCCACCCGACCTGCATCCCGGTCTCCGGCGACCACCAGTCGAAGCTGACCCTGATGAGCGAGTCGCTGCGCAACGACGGCCGGGTCTGGGTGCCGAAGGCCAAGGACGACGACCGCGCGCCACGGGACATCCCCGAGGACGAGCGCGACTACTACCTGGAGCGGATCTACCCCTCCTTCGGCAACCTGGTACCCCGGGACATCGCCTCCCGCGCCGCGAAGAACGTCTGCGACGAGGGTCGCGGCGTCGGGCCGACCAAGCTCGGCGTCTACCTCGACTTCGCCGACGCCATCAACCGGCTCGGCCGCAAGGCGATCGAGGCCAAGTACGGCAACCTCTTCGAGATGTACGAGCGGATCACCGGCGAGGACCCGTACGAGGTCCCGATGCGGATCTACCCCGCCGTGCACTACACGATGGGCGGCCTCTGGGTCGACTACGACCTGCAGTCCAGCATCCCGGGCCTGTTCGTGGTCGGTGAGGCGAACTTCTCCGACCACGGCGCGAACCGCCTCGGCGCCTCGGCGCTGATGCAGGGTCTCGCGGACGGCTACTTCGTGCTGCCCAACACCATCGCCAACTACCTCGCCTCCGGCCCGCTGGAGAAGGTCGAGGCCAGCCACCCGGAGGCGGTCGCGGCCCGCCGCGACGTCGAGGACCGTGTCGCCCGGCTGCTCGCCGTCAACGGCGACCGGACCGTGGACTCGTTCCACCGCGAGCTCGGCCAGATCATGTGGGAGCACTGCGGCATGGAGCGCAGCGAGGCCGGCCTGCGCAAGGCGATCGACGAGATCCGGACGCTGCGCGACGAGTTCTGGCAGCGGGTCCGCGTCCCGGGCGACGGCGAGGGGCTCAACCAGTCGCTGGAGAAGGCCGGCCGGGTGGCCGACTTCTTCGAGCTGGCCGAGCTGATGTGCATCGACGCACTGCACCGCGAGGAGTCCTGCGGCGGCCACTTCCGGGCCGAGCACCAGACCCCCGAGGGCGAGGCGCAGCGCGACGACGAGCGCTTCAGCTATGTCGCGGCCTGGGAGTACACCGGCAGCGGCACGCCGTCCGTGCTGCACAAGGAAGACCTGGCCTTCGAATACGTCCACCCCACGCAGCGGAGCTACAAGTGAACCTGACCCTGCGCATCTGGCGCCAGACCGGCCCGAACGACAAGGGTCGGATGGTGACCTACCAGGTCGAGGACGTCTCCCCGGACATGTCGTTCCTGGAGATGCTCGACGTGCTCAACGAGCGGCTCATCCTCAACGGCGAGGAGCCGGTCGCGTTCGACCACGACTGCCGCGAGGGCATCTGCGGCGCCTGCGGCATGGTGATCAACGGCAACGCGCACGGCCCGCAGCGCGGCACCACGGCCTGCCAGCTGCACATGCGGCAGTTCAAGGACGGCGAGACGATCGACATCGAGCCGTGGCGGGCCCGGGCCTTCCCGGTCGTCAAGGACCTGGTCGTCGACCGGGGCGCCTTCGACAGGATCATCGCCGCCGGTGGGTACATCACCGCGCCGACCGGCAGCGCCCCGGAGGCGCACGCCACCCCGGTGGCCAAGGCCAACGCGGACGCCGCCTTCGAGTCGGCCGCCTGCATCGGCTGCGGCGCCTGCGTGGCGGCCTGCCCGAACGGCTCCGGCATGCTCTTCACCGCGGCCAAGGTCACCCAGCTCTCGCTGCTGCCGCAGGGCCAGCCGGAGCGCTACACCCGGGTGATCGGCATGGTCGACGCGCACGACGAGGCCGGCTTCGGTGGCTGCACCAACGCCGGTGAGTGCACCGCGGTCTGCCCGAAGGGCATCCCGCTGAACACCATCGGCCGGCTCAACCGGGACTACCTGAAGGCGACCGCCACGCGCGGCGACACCCCGGGCTCCTGACGCCGGCGGCGGGGTCCGCCGCCCGCCACGCCTGTCACCGACCGCCGTACCCCGCCGGGGTGCGGCGGTCGGCGTTTTCCAGCGGCACGCCACGCCCGGGAGCGCTGGGCGGGCCGGTTCAAGTCCCCGAGCGCGGGTAGCAGTCCCATGGACGGCGCCGAGAGGGGAAGACAGGCATGAAGGCCTACGTGGGCCGGGTGGGCCGGCCCCCGCTGCCGATCACCACCCCGGAGCGGGTGGCCCGGGCGATCGTGGCCTGCGCCGACCGGCCCCGACGGGAGGTCTCGGTGGGCCGGCTCAACGAGGGCGTGGGCTTCGCGCCGAACCCGGCCGGTGCGGCGGTACGCGGCAGCTGGCTGCCCGACCTGCCGAAGCTGGCCCGATCGTTCGGCGGGTCCGCCGCCGCGGTCGGCGGGTCCGCCGCCGCGGTCGGCGGGTCCGCCGCCGCGGTCGGCGGCGCGGTGCTGCGCCGGCTGCGCTGACGCTCGACCCGACCACCCGGTGCCGTCCGGCTCCGCTTCCAGGCGGCGCCCGAACGGACCGAAGGGCTTCGCGGGAGCGCGGTGGCGCGGCGGTGGCTACCGTGTACTCCGGGAAACGGTGGAGGGGACTCAGCGATGCGGGAACCAGCGGAGCGGGCGGTCGAGCGGGCACTCGGCGGACGGCTGTGGCGGATGGCGGGGTTGGCCGCGATGGCCGGCCTGGCGTGGACGGCCCGGGACGTGCCGGCGGCCATGGGCGGTCGGCTGACCGGGGCCCGGGCGGAGCGGGCGGCCCGCTCCCCGCAGTTCCGAAACGGCACCTTCCACAACCGGACCGCCAGCCGGTCGATGCCGGGCGGCGAACCGGGCCGCAACCTGCTCTGGGAGCTGATCTTCGGCAAGCAGCGCCGCCGCCCGACGGCCCCGGTGCCGCTGCTGCGCCCCGCCCCCGCCCCGGAGACCGCCGCCGAGCGCGAGCTCAGCATCGTCTGGTACGGCCACGCCTCGGCCCTGATCGAGATCGAGGGACACCGGGTGCTGGTCGACCCGGTGTGGAGCGACCGCTGCTCCCCGTCCGCCGCGGTCGGGCCGAGGCGGCTGCACGAACCTCCGGTACGCCTCGACGACCTGCCCCCGGTCGACGCGATCCTCATCTCGCACGACCACTACGACCACCTCGACATGGCCACCGTGCAGGAGCTGACCCGCCGGCAGTCCGCGCCGTTCGTGGTGCCGCTCGGCGTCGGCGCGCACCTGGACCGCTGGGGCGTACCGGCGGGGCGGATCGTCGAGCTGGACTGGTCGGAGTGCCACCGGGTGGGCGGCCTGGAGATCACCGCCACCGCGGCCCAGCACTTCTCCGGCCGGGGGCTGCGCCGCGACGGCACGCTCTGGAGCTCCTGGGTGGTGGCCGGGGCGCACCGCAGGGTCTTCTACACCGGCGACTCCGGCTACTTCGACGGCTACGCCGAGATCGGCGCGGCGTACGGGCCGTTCGACGTGACGCTGATGCAGATCGGCGCGTACGACCGGGCCTGGCCGAGCATCCACATGTTCCCCGAAGAGGCGGTCTCCGCCCACCTCGACCTGCGCGGCGGGCTGTTCCTCCCGGTGCACTGGGCGACGTTCAACCTCGCCCTGCACGACTGGTCGGAGCCGGTCGACCGGCTCTGGGCCGAGGCCAAGGCCCGCGACGTCCGGCTGGCGGTGCCCCGCCCGGGCGAGCGGGTGGTGGTGGACGACCCGCCGCCGGTGGACGGCTGGTGGCAGGCGGTCGCCTGACGCTCAGAGCACGAAGGCGTCGGTCCAGAGCGCCCCGGAGCGGCCGGAGAGCACGTCCAGCATGGCGACGGCCTGCCCGTCGGTGAGCTGCGCGACGAAGTCGATGATCGCCCGCCCCCGGGCCTTGCCGATCCGGTCCGGGGTCCGCGGGTGCAGCTCCGCCTCGGCCAGCTCCACCAGGTCGTGCAGGCGCCGCGGCAGCCGGGACTCCTCCTCCGGGTCGAGCAGCCACTCCCAGAGCGCCTCGACCAGGGTGCCCAGCAACCGGGCCTGCCCGCGCTGGTGCAGGGCGAGGTCGGGGCGGGCCAGCACGAACCGGTGGTGGACGAACTTGAGCACCTGCACCTCGTGCCACTGGGCCCGGCCCAGCAGCACGTGCCCGGAGCGCACCGACGGCTCGTCGACCACCCTGATCGCGTCGACGAACCGGGTGGTCCAGCGGGCGGAGAAGCGGGCCACGTACTGCTCGGCCTCGATCGAGCCGTCGAACGGCATGGCCAGCAGCCCCTCCACCAGCTCCTGCCGGACGTGCTCGACGGCAGCGGCGAACGCGTCGTCGTCGGCGATCCAGTCGTCCTTGCGGTGCAGCTGGCGGCGCAGCCGCTCGATCGCCGAACCGGGCCGGCGGGCGGCGCCGGTCAACGCCGCGTCGGTGACCGCCCGCAGGTGGCCGCCCTCGCGCTGCCAGGCCATCAGCTCCGCCGCGACCGCCCCCTGCTGGAGCACCCCGACCCGGTAGAAGTCCTCCACGTCGTGGATGGCGTACGCGATGTCGTCGGCGGTGTCCATGATGGACGCCTCGACGGTCTGCTGCCAGTCCGGGATCCGGCCGGCGAACAGCTCCCGGGCCTGCCGCAGGTCGTCGAGCTCGGTCCGGTACGCGCCGAACTTCGACGAGCCGCTGTCCGGGTCGTCCGGCGGCACGGCGGCGCCGCGGGGCGCCGGGGTGAGGTGGCGCGGGTGCGGGTCCGGGTGGTCCAGCCGGGTCCACGGATACTTCAGCATCGCCGCCCGGACCGCCGCGGTGAGGTCGAGCCCGGTGGTGGCCGCGCCCCGGATCTCGGTGCTGGTGACGATCCGGTACGACTGGGCGTTGCCCTCGAACCCGTCGGCCAGCCCGAGTCGCTGCCGGGCCAGCCGGTCCAGCACCCGCTCCCCCAGGTGCCCGAAGGGCGGGTGGCCCAGGTCGTGGGCGAGCGCGGCGGCCTCCACCACGTCCGGGTCGCAGCCACCCAACTCGTCCAGCAGGCGCCGGCGCCCCTCGTCGGCGGTCAGCCGCTCGGCGACCGCCCGGGCCACCTGGGCGACCTTTAGGCTGTGGGTGAGCCGGTTGTGCACCAGCAGGCCGGAGCCGACCGGGCTGATTACCTGGGTCACCCCGCCCAGCCGGGCGAAGAACGGCGAGGCCACGATCCGGTCCCGGTCGGCCCGGAACGGGCTGGCCGCCAGGTCGCCGAGCGCCCGGGCGCTGCCGCCGAAGAGCCGGCGCGCCCGCGGATCCGCAGGTTGTTCCATGATCGCCACGCTAGTACAGGCGCGTCGGGCGGGTGTGGCGAGCGCCGTCGGAGGCGGCCGGCAGAATGCAGCACGGAACCCACAGCGAAGGCGGATCATCATCGTGACCCAGTCTGTTCATCAGCGGATCGCCGAGGAGCTCGGCGTCGCGGAGCGTCAGGTGCGGGCGGCCGTGGAGCTGCTCGACGGCGGCGCCACCGTGCCGTTCATCGCCCGCTACCGCAAGGAGGCCACCGGCCTGCTCGACGACGCGCAGCTGCGCACCCTCGAGGAGCGGCTGCGCTACCTGCGCGAGCTGGACGAGCGGCGGGCCGCGGTGCTGGAGTCCATCCGTGGCCAGGGCAAGCTGGACGAGGCCCTGGAAGCGCAGATCATGGCGGCCGACTCCAAGTCCCGGCTGGAGGACATCTACCTGCCGTACAAGCCGAAGCGGCGGACCCGGGCGCAGATCGCCCGCGAGGCCGGGCTGGAGCCGCTCGCCGCCTCGCTGCTCGCCGACCCGGCGCAGGACCCTCGCGAGACGGCCGCCGGCTTCGTCGACGCGGACAAGGGCGTCGCCGACGCCGCCGCCGCGCTGGAGGGGGCACGCGCCATCCTGATCGAGCGCTTCGCCGAGGACGCCGACCTGATCGGCACGCTGCGCGAGCAGATGTGGTCGCGGGGCCGGCTGGTCTCCCGGGTACGCGAGGGTCAGGAGACCGCCGGCGCCAAGTTCGCCGACTACTTCGACTTCTCCGAGCCGTACCCGAAGCTGCCCTCGCACCGGATCCTGGCCATGTTGCGGGGCGAGAAGGAGGGCGTGCTCGACCTGACCATGGAGCCGGAGGAGGCCGGCGAGGCCGACGCCGTGCCGACCGGCCCCAGCCGGTACGAGGCGGCGATCGCCGGCCGCTTCGGCATCACCGGCGCGGGGCGACCGGCCGACAAGTGGCTGGCGGACACGGTGCGCTGGGCCTGGCGTACCCGGATCCTCATCCACCTCGGCGCGGACCTGCGGATGCGACTCTGGCAGGCGGCCGAGGAGGAGGCCGTGCGGGTCTTCGCCACCAACCTGCGCGACCTGCTGCTCGCGGCGCCCGCCGGCACCCGGCCCACCATGGGCCTCGACCCGGGCCTGCGGACCGGCGTCAAGGTGGCGGTGGTGGATGCGACCGGCAAGGTGGTCGCCACCGACACGATCTACCCGCACGAGCCGCGCCGGCAGTGGGACGCCTCGATCGAGACCCTGGCCCGGCTGGCCGGGGCGCACGACGTCGAGCTGATCGCGATCGGCAACGGCACCGCCAGCCGGGAGACCGACAAGCTCGCTGGTGACCTGATCAAGCGGCACCCGCAGCTCAACCTGACCAAGGTGGTGGTTTCCGAGGCCGGCGCGTCGGTCTACTCCGCCTCCGCGTACGCCTCGCAGGAGCTGCCCGGGCTGGACGTCTCGCTGCGCGGCGCGGTCTCCATCGCCCGCCGCCTGCAGGACCCGCTCGCCGAGCTGGTCAAGATCGACCCGCGTTCGATCGGCGTCGGGCAGTACCAGCACGACCTGTCCGAGGTGAAGCTGTCGCGCTCGCTGGACGCGGTGGTCGAGGACTGCGTCAACGCGGTCGGCGTCGACGTCAACACCGCCTCGGCTCCCCTGCTGACCCGGGTCTCCGGCATCGGCGCCGGGCTGGCGGAGAACATCGTGCTGCACCGGGACGCCAACGGCCCGTTCCGTTCCCGATCCGAGCTGAAGAAGGTGGCCCGGCTCGGCCCGAAGGCGTTCGAGCAGTGCGCCGGCTTCCTGCGCATCCCCGGCGGCAATGATCCGCTGGACTCCTCCAGCGTCCACCCGGAGTCGTACCCGGTGGTGCGCCGGATCCTCGCCACCACCGGGCAGGACCTGCGTTCCCTGATCGGGAAGTCGGCGATCCTGCGCGGGCTGAAGGCCACCGACTTCGTCGACGACACCTTCGGCCTGCCCACCGTCACCGACATCCTGGCCGAACTGGAGAAGCCGGGGCGCGACCCGCGGCCGGCCTTCAAGACGGCCACCTTCGCCGAGGGCGTGGAGAAGATCGGCGACCTGGTCCCCGGCATGCTGCTGGAGGGCGTGGTCACGAACGTGGCGGCGTTCGGCGCGTTCGTCGACGTCGGGGTGCACCAGGACGGTCTGGTGCACGTTTCGGCGATGTCGCACACCTTCGTCAAGGACCCGCGCGACGTGGTGAAGTCCGGCGACGTGGTCCGGGTCAAGGTGCTCGACGTCGACGTGCCGCGCAAGCGGATCTCGCTGACCCTGCGGCTGGAGGACGCGGCGTCCTCCGGCGACGGCCGGCCGCAGCCGGAGGGCGGACGCCGCGAGCGCGGCGGTGCGCGTGGCGACCAGGCCGGGACCCGCGGCGGACAGAGCGGCTCGCGCGGCGACCGGGGTGTCGCGAGGGGCGATCGCGGCGGCGGCCGGGGCGGACCGCAGCAGCAGCAGGGCCGCGGCGGCTCCGCCCCGCCGCCGACCAACGACGCGATGGCCAACGCCCTTCGCCGGGCCGGTCTGGCCTGACGGATCACCGTCGCGTCGGGCCCCTCGGAGCGGGCCACGCCGGCCGGACCCGGGGCGATCTGCTGGAGTGCTGCCGGGCCCACCGTCGAAGTGGGTTCGGCACCAGCCCGCGGGACTCGGTCAGTTCGGGGAGTTGCGGGCGTTTGGATTCTCAGCCAGCCACTCGTCCATGGTGTCGTTCTTGACCGCCGCGAAGAGCTTCGCCGAGGCTGCCATGTCGGGGAAGAACACGCTCTGGTCGCCGACCATCCCCACGCCAGTTGTGGGGCTGGTCAACATGGTGACGTCCCCGGCGCTGACGCCGCGCAGGTCCCAGATGGTGTCGAAGACCGACAGCTCTTGGTCGACCTGCACGGCGCTGGCGGTCGCCCGGAGGAAGTCGTTGAGCTGCGCGGGGTTCGTGAGGATGCCCGTGCGGCTGGCCTTCTGCATCACCGCGCTGATGATGGCCTGCTGGTGGCGCATCCGGCTGTAGTCGCCGTCGGCGAACTGCTTGCGCTGCCGTGCGTAGTCCAAGGCGACGGTGCTGTCCATGTGATGGACTCCCGGCTGGTAGACCCGTCCGTTTGACACCTCGGAGGTAAAGGGAACGTCGACGTTGACATCCACACCGCCAAGCGCGTCGATGACCTTTCCGAAGCCGGCGAAGTCCACCACGACGACGTGGTCGATGCGTACTCCGGTGAAGCCCTCGATCGTCCGGACCAGCAGGGGCGTCCCGCCCCAGGCGTACGCGGCATTGATCTTGGCCTTCCTCGGACCGCCGCCGTCCTCGGGGAGGGACGCCGGGATGGTGGTCCAGGTGTCCCGCGGGATCGAGATGACCTGCGCCCGGTCCCGGCTGTGCGGCACGTGAACCAGCATGATGGTGTCGGTACGCGAGACGGTGTCGCCCGGCTCGGACTGATCCTTGCCGACGATGAGGAAATTGAGCGCGGAATCCGCGGCCCGGACCGGTCGCTGCTCCTCCTGCAGCCCGTTGAAGGCGTCCACCTTCTCGACCTGCTTCTCCAGTGACCGCACGTAGAGCCACCCGCCGACCCCACCTCCGCCGATCACCAGCAGCAGCACGAGGGCGGCGACGAGGATGGTCGCCCGGGCCCACCGGCTCCTCGGCAACCACCGTCGACGTCGCCGTCGACCGGTGTCGTCGCCCTGCGGATTCCACGGCGGTCGGGACGACCGACCTATCTCGCCAGGATGAACCTGCTCCACCATGAATCCGGACATTACCCGCTAAAGGCGATGCAGGCAGTCGAACCGGTGTATGGCCAGTATGGGCTTGCGGGAGGGGGGTCACGTCCCGTGGCGTGGTGTAGATCGCCTGCGTGAGGCTCTGTGCGCTGTTCAGTTTTCCGGTTCTCGGTCGGGTTGACAACGATTCTGGTCAGGCGGCGACGAGTTGGCTGGTGGCGGCCGTCTTTGGTGCGTTGATCTGGGCCATGGAGCCTTCGGCGAGGTAGCGGCGGTCGCCGGTTTGCCATTCGTCGTGGGCTTCGACGAGGAGCGGCGCCGCGCGGCCGAACAGGCCGAGGCCGCGGAACTCGTCGCCCGGTTCGCGGCCGAAGCGACCCGGCGCGGTCTGCGCACCGTGCCGCTGGCCGCCCAGCCTCACGACGGCCCCGGTCGTTACCGGACCCGGCTCACCGGGTGGTACATCGACCGGGCCCGGTCCCGGGCGGTCGACGCCGACGGACGGTTCTACCTGCTGACCGTCGCGGCCAGCCTGCGGGCCCGGCTGCTCGGCGCCGACCCGCGACCGCGAGCGCCGCCGCTGGTCATCGGAGCGGGCGGTCGGGATGGCGAATCCGTCCCCCCGCGGACGCTGCTCGATCGTCGGCTGGAGGGCGGGGACGCCTGGGAGTGATCGGCCCGGTGGTGCGGCGAGCCACATTCCACCACCACAGCTGTTGCAGGGCGAGGGTCACGAGGCCGGCGACGACGATGGCGCAGAGGTTGATGACCAACTGAAGCGCCGACCCGACCGCCTCGTGCCAGACCCCGTACGCGGCGGCGACGGCGACGTTCGCGGCCGCGGGCACGGTAGTGACCGAGATCAGCACCCCGACGAGTGACCCGGACTTCTTCGAGGTGAGCGAGAGCATCCCGGCGACCCCGGCCAGCAGGCCGACCACCCAGGAGAGCGCGTCGGGCCGCCAGATGAAATCGGTCAGGGGCCGCTCGGCGAGCAGCATCTCCCGGCTGACGAGACCGGCGGCGGTGAGCGCCCAGGTGCTCAGCACCGTGGCGACCATGGCGACCAGGAACCCGACCACGAGGGCTTGCACCGACCGCACGATGATCTTCGCCTTGCGCCGCAGCAGCGCGACGCAGAGTGCGGCGAGCGGACCGAACTCGGGGCCGACCACCATCGCACCGACGATGAGGATGGGCTGATCGAGGAGCACGCCGATTCCGGCGATCATGGTGGCGACGACGATCAGGACCAGGTAGGTCCCGGACAGTTCCGTCTGCTCACCGGTCTTGGCGGCGATCTCGTCCCAGACCAGCGCGTCGGCGCCGCTGCCCGGAGCCTCTCGGGCGGCCCGGTCGGCGGCGGTCGACAGGGTCAACTCCACATCGTCGGCGGCGATCCCACCGCCGGCCTCGACCCCCAACTGCCGGAGTCCGTGCAGCACGCCGTCCGCACTCTCCCGCACGACGTCGCAGAGGATCAGGTCGCCCGCGGGCTGGCGGCCGGCTCCGTTGAGCACGGCCAGGTGAGTGACCCCGGGATCCGCGGCCAGCAGGTCGGCCACCGCCGCCGACTGGTCGGCGGGAGCGATGATCCTCAGGTGCAGCATGCCTCCCCCATCCGCCATTCGGCGACATCGTGGTCGGCCCACTCTACGGGGCAGTTTCCCGGGCATCGAACACCGACTCGGCCGCCCTCCAGCCTGCGCCCACCGTGGATGATCGCCGCGTCGAGGGTGCATCACTTATCCCCCCAAAGATGGCGATACCGCCACGGACCGACATTCTCCTCGTTAGCCTCAAAAGAACATTCCAGCGGGTCGGACGTGCGTGCCCGAACCGCACACTGAGCGCCGGATGCCCTCGGTGCCGAGACCCGCCCCTTGCGCGGGCGACCGGTGTTCGCATCCACCAAGGAGTATGTCCCGTGACCGATCCGGTCCTCCTGTCGCCTCCCGATGTCGGCCCGCTCGAGGAGTCGTACGTCCTCGACGCGCTCCGATCCGGATGGGTCGCACCGGCGGGTCCGCACCTGGAGGCGTTCGAACGCGAGGTCGCCCAGCGGGTCGGCCGCGCGCACGCGGTGGCGCTGGCCTCGGGCACCGCCAGTCTGCACCTGGCCCTCCTCGCCCTCGGCGTACGGCCCGGGGACGTCGTCGTGGTCCCCACCCTGACGTTCGTCGCGACGGCCAACGCCGTGGTCTACACGGGAGCGGAACCGGTCTTCGTCGACTGCGAGCCCGCCACCGGCAACCTCGATCCGGCGTTGCTGGATGAACTGCTCCGCAACCTACCCGCCCGGGGCCGAAGGATCGCCGCCGTGATGCCGGTGGACATGTTCGGAGCCTGCGCCGACTACTCCCGGATCCTGCCGCTCTGCGCCGAGGCCGAGGTACCGGTCGTGGAGGATGCCGCGGAGGCGCTCGGGGCGACCCGGCACGGCCGAGCCGCCGGGTCGTTCGGCCGAGCCGGGGTGCTCTCGTTCAACGGCAACAAGATCATCACAACGTCCGGCGGCGGGATGCTCCTCTCGGACGACGCCGACCTGATCGCCCGCAGCCGCTACCTGTCGACCCAGGCCCGCCAGCCGGCTTCCCACTACGAACACATCGAGGTGGGCTACAACTACCGGCTGAGCAACGTGCTCGCCGCACTCGGTCGGGCACAGCTGCGCCGGTTGGACGAGGTCGTGGCGCGACGGCGCCGGCTGCGGGAGCGTTACGCGAAACTCTTCGCCGCGGTCCCTGGCGTGCGCCTGCTCGCCGACGATGACGTGGGTGCCAACTGCTGGCTCACCACTATCGCCGTCGATCCGGCAGCCGCCGGCTGGCGGGCGGCGGACCTCGCCGCCCACCTCGGCGCGTATGACATCGAGACCCGGCCAGTCTGGAAGCCGATGCATCTTCAGCCTGTTTTCGCCGGTGCGCGCGCGCTGCTCACCGGCGCCGCGCAGCGGCTCTTCGAGAACGGCCTCACCCTGCCCAGCGGCACCGCGATGACCGAGAGCCAGGTTGTCCGGGTCCTCAATTCGATCGAACAGTTCCTCGAGGGCCGATGCCCCCGGGGGGAGACAGTGAGATGAACTTCGAGATCTGGAACGCCCGAAGGACCGCGGACGCCGCCCGATGGCTGGCTGTGCACCAGGCGTGGGCCGCCCGGGAGGTGTTCGCCCACCCTTCCTACGTACGCCTCTTCGCCGGCGAGCAGGACGAGCCGCTCGCGGCGTACGCCGAGACGCCGTCCGGGTTCATCCTGTACCCGTTCGTGCTCCGGCCGGTCACCGCGCCGCATCTGGTCAGCCCTGGCCGGCCGGTTTTCGACATCACCAGCCCGTACGGCTACGGCGGAGCGTTCCACACCGGTGCTGGAGAGGTGGACGCCAAGGAGTTCTGGTCGGCGTTCGACGACTTCTGCCGGACCCGCAACGTGGTGTCGGAGTTCACCCGCCTCGGCCTGTTCGAGGACCGGCGCCTACCGTATCCGGGCCAGACCAGACAGAAGTTGAACGTGGTGCAGGACCTGCGGCCGCCCCTGGAGCGCATGTGGCGGGAGTTCGACCACCAGATCCGCAAGAACATCAACAAGGCCAAGCGGCTGGGTGTTCAGATCGAGGTCGACGAGACCGGTGCCCGCCTGGACGACTTCCTCGAGATCTACTACGGCACAATGGACCGCCGCCACGCCAGGGAGGGCTACTACTTCCCCCGTGAGTTCTTCCAGACGATCATCCAGGAACTACCCGGACAGTTCGTGTTCTTCCACGCCCTGCATGACGAGCGCGTCATCTCCACTGGACTCGTCCTCGCCTCAGCCCACACGCTGTACTGCTTCGTGGGTGGCACTGACCGGTCCGCATTCGACCTGCGCCCGAACTACCTGCTGACGTTCGAGATCTTCCGGTGGGGGCAGGAGCACGGGAAGACGCATGTCGTACTCGGCGGCGGCTACGAACCCGACGACGGCATCTTCCGCTACAAGCGGGCCTTCGCCCCCCACGGCCTGGTCCCCTACTCGGCCGGCACGAGAATCTTCGACCAGCGGACGTACGCGCACCTGGTCGACGCGCACCAGGCGCAGGCGCGGCGCCGACTCGCCGACTGGCAACCGGATCCCGGCTTCTTCCCCGGATACCGCCAGGACCTGCCGCCCGTACCGGCCTGACCGGCTGTCCCCGCGGCCCGTCCACGGCCAGGCGTGGGGCGTCCAGGATGGGCCCGCATCGGTCCGAACAGGCTGATGTCGAGGCGGTGGGTGCCAGCCACGCCACCGCCCGCAGCGGTCCCATTCGCGAACTCCCGAGAGCCCTCCTAATCGGGGATAATTAGGGATATTGCCGGCTGAGTCCTGATAGAAACGGTTTAGTCGGTATGCCCGCCAGCCGGAGGATCCGGTGCGAGCCGGGCTGATCCACCGGCTCACATGCATCGACAATTCGCGATCAGCCCCGGCCGGCATGGCCCGCCTCGCGGTCCCTACGCCGTCGCCGGGCTCGGCGTTCACGTGCTGGCGCAGCCGCCGTCGGACGGGATTCGGGAAGTCGGATCCCCGCCTCGCTGCTGCACGAACAAGGAGAGAGATGTGGTTCCGGATGGAACTGGCCGAATGAGAAACGGTGACCGCTGGGAGGTCGGATCGGCGTTCCCGCTGATGCCGCCCTCCGGCGACAGCCGCGTTGAACCGCCCGAGCACGTCCGGTTCTTCGGGTCCGGACGGCAGGCGCTGCGGGCCCTCGTCGAGTTCGGCCGGCGGGAGTACGGGTGGGAGGCGGTTCACGTTCCGGCCTACTACTGCCCTGCGGTGGTGGACAGCATCGTCGACCTGATCTCCGTGCGGCGGTACGACAGCGGACCGCTGGGTCCCCACCCGCGGCCCGTGGCCGGTCCCGCGGACGCGGTGATCACCGTTTCGTACTTCGGCGAGCCGCCCCTACTGCCGTCAACTCCGGCAACCTTGATCATCGACGTGACGCACGACCCGGTCGCACCCTGGCTCGACCGGTCACGGGCCGACTACGTCTTCGCCTCGCTGTACAAGACCCTGCCGTTGCCCGACGGTGGAATGCTCTGGTCGGGCAACGGCCGCCCGCTGCCGCCCGCCGTGCCGCCGACCGAGGGTCACCTCGCCACGGTCAGCCGGATCCTCTCCGCGATGTGCCTGAAGGCGGCCTATCTGGACGGCGCACCGCTGCTGAAGGAGGAATATCTCCCGCTCTATGCGGCGGGGGATGCGGGGTTGCGCTCGACCACCGTGAGCGGCATCTCCGACTATTCCCGGCACGCCCTGCACGCCCTCCCCGCTCAGGACCTGCGCCGGCACCGGATCGCCAACGCCGCGGAGCTCACTTCGTGGCTGCGGGACCTGCCCGGCGTAGTAGTCCACACCCACACCTTCGGCGTGGTGCTGGAGTTCGACTCGCCCGAACGGCGCGAATCCGTCCGCCACGGACTGATCGCCAGGAACGTCTACCCGGCTGTGCTCTGGGACATCACCCCGGACAACCCACCAGCGCACCAGTTGGATTTCTGCCGCCGGATGCTCCACCTGCACACCGACTTCCGGTGGGACAGCAGCGACATGCGGCAGGTGGCGACGGTCGTGCGCGAGATGTGCCAACGGTATCCGTCGCGGCACCGCCCGACCTCCGTTCCCCACCCGATCACGACGCCCCCGGACCGACAGCCGAGTGTTTCTCCCATTTAGGAGCAAGAATGAACAGTGCGAGGCCGAGCCGCTCTGACCGGGCGGATGCAGGCACACGGAAACTCGGTGGTTCCGTGACCGCCCACGGTCAGCCCTACGACCGCGTCAAACGGGGACTCGACGCGCTCTTCGCAGGCCTCGCCCTGCTGGTCCTGTCACCGGTCCTGCTGGGCGTAGGCGTCGCGGTTGCCCTGGCGATGGGCCGCCCTGTGCTCTTCCGGCAGACCAGGCCAGGTCTCGGCGGCAGGTTGTTCGAGCTTCGGAAGTTTCGCACGATGCACCCGGTGCGTCCGGATCGGGTCAGCGACGGCGTACGGCTGACCCGCTTCGGCAGGTGGTTGCGCGCGACCAGCCTGGACGAACTGCCGACGCTCTGGAATGTCCTGCGCGGCGACATGAGCCTGGTAGGGCCGCGCCCGCTCCTGGTGTCATATCTCGAGCGATACACGCCGGAGCAGGCGCGCCGCCACGAGGTGCGGCCCGGTATAACCGGACTGGCCCAGGTACGCGGGCGCGCCGCGCTGAGCTTCGAGGATAGGTTCACCTACGACGTGCAGTACGTCGACACCCGCTGTCTCCGCCTCGATCTGCGCATCCTGCTGGAAACGGTGGTATTGGTCCTCCACCGCGAGGGCGTCACGGCGGACGGTTACGCGACCGGTCCCGAGTTCCTCGGCACCGCAGACTCGGGGTCGCTGGCGAACGTCGACGGTGGCGGCGCGCCCCGGCGTTGATCACACCGTCCTACCCGGCCGGAAGCAACGGCGCCTCAAGGACCGGCCGTGGTCGGCGATCCCCCTGCATGCCCGCTGACCCGGTCCGGTCGCCGGCTCCGGTTCACCAGCCTGGACGAGCTCCCGTCCCTGGTTGGCAGCCCCGACCTTCGCCCGTCCTTCACGGCCGCTCCCGCGAGCATGCGGTGCGGACATTCGACAGCGTCCAGGCAGCGGCGGCAATGGTCGGCATCGTCAAGTGGGCCGGCGGAGTGCGGCCTGGCAGCAGGTAGGCCCAGGTCTCCCGGCAACGTCCCCGCACCGAAACGCTCCGCTGCGCCGAAGGGTGCGGCAAGGTGGAAACCTCGCCGCACCCGGTGGACGTACGGGACAGAATTCTGCCTGCCACCCCGCTGACTACGACGGGACGTGATCGCGGTACCAGTCGAAGGTCCGCCGCACGCCCTCCTCGAGCGACACGACCGGTTCGAGCCCGGTCAACCGGCGCAGTTTTCCAAGGTCGGGGCAGCGCCGCACGACTGATCCCGGTGGTGCCGCCATCGGCTGCAGCTGCGGAGCAGCGTCCGCCAGCCGGAGCACCAGCTTGGCCAGGTCGGTGATGTTCGTCTGCTCCATGTCGTTTCCAATATGGACGATCTCCCCGACCGCGCCGGGGCTGTCCATCAGCCGGATGACTGCCTCGACCGCGTCATCGACGTAACAGAAGGCCCGATACTGGTCGGCTCCCCAGATTCTGAAGGGATCCTCCCGCCGCAGCGCGCGCAAGGCCATCTCCGGTATGACGTGATCCGCACCCATCCGCGGCCCGTAGACGTTGTGGAAGCGGCCGACGATCGGCTGGCAGCGCTTCGCGCGGGCGCCGTGCACAAAGGCAGCCTCCCCGAGCAGCTTGCTGATCCCGTACGCGAACCGGGGCGAGGTCACGTCGGCGACCATGACCGGTACGTCCTCCGCGGTCGGCACCGGCACTATGCCGGCATCCACGCCGCCGGCGTACACCTCGCTGGTCGAGCTGAAGAACACCCGTTGGCCCGGTGCCACCCAATCCAGCAGATGCATCGCCGTCAGGGTGTTGACCCGCACCACACGGGCGGGGTCAGCCTCGACGTTGCGGACGCCTACCACTGCTGCCAGCAGATAGATCTGTTCGAAGTCGCGCGGCAGCGCCGTCCAGGCGGCAGCCGATGTCAGATCCGCGGAAATGACGTGGACCGCAGGTCGGGCCCGCATGGCCGCCAGCCGCTCGTCGTCGCGCCCCCTGGAGAAGTCATCCACTATGGTGACCCGGTGCCCGTCGGCGACCAGGCGGTCGGCAAGATGCAGGCCGATGAAGCCAGCACCTCCCAGCACGAGGGCTCGCATCAGGCGTTCACATCCGACCGAACCGTCGTCAGGCGCTCCGTGGGGCCCGGCTCGGGAAGGTAACCGATGCTTGCGTACCGGACGCCAGCCGACCGCAGCACCCGTTCGTCGAGGATCCGCCAGGAGTCGAAGACCAGCTTCGGGCCGCGTTCGCCGAGCAGCGGGCCGATCTCGATCGCCCGGTAGTCAGGGTGGTCGTTGATGACGAGCAGGGCGTCACTGTCGCTGAACGCCTTGTCGAGGCTGGTTGGCTCGCCACCGTACTGTCGGATGACATCTTCGGTGACCAGCGGATCGTGGCCAAGCACCGTGAGTCCAGCCTCGTTGAAGACCGGCATCATCGAGGCGATGGGCGTGCCACGCATGTCGTCGGTCGCCGGCCATCCCTTGTAGGCCCAGCCCAGGACCGCCAACCGCGCTCCCCGCGTCCGTCCGCACTCCTGTCTGACGAGTTCCACGACCCTGGCGGCGACGTGCACGGGCAGGTACTCGTTGAGCCGCCGGGCGGCGCCGATGAGGAATGGAGCGGGTCCCTCGGCGCTACTCATCATGAGATACGGGTCCTTGGAGAGGCAGCCACCACCGACGTACCCCGGCCTGCTCAGGTCCGGCCGCGGGTAGTGAAGATTCGCCGCCCGGATGACCTCCAGCGGGTCCAGACCGTGCCGCTCGGCGATCAACGCCACCTCGTTTCCGAAGGAATAGATCAGGTCGGTGTGGCAGTTGTTCGACAGCTTGACGAGCTCAGCCGCCTCCAGGCTGGACATCGGAACCACCTCGGTGGACAGGCCGCCGAACATCTCGACGCCCGCTGCCAGGCTCTCCTCGTCCAGGCCACCGACCACCTGCGGCAGCTCCACCAGCTCCCGCAGCGCCTGTCCCTGGATCGTCCGTTCAGGCGCCATCACCAGTTGCACGTTCCCCCAGGCGCGCTGCAGCGGAGGCAGTACGACGCGTCGGCTGGTCCCGACCGGTACGGTACTGCGAACCACCACGAGGGTGTCCCGCCCACACCAACGCGCTACCTGCGTGGCGGCCGCCGCCAGGTTGCTCAGGTCAGGCTGGCGAGACTGTTCGTCAACAGGAGTGGAGACGCAGAGGACGACCGCGTCGAGGGCATCCGGCAGTTCCGGGCCGACGAGAAGAGAACGGCCGAGGTGCTCTGCGAACACCTCCTCAAGGCCCGGCTCGTAGATGTGCATGCGCCCGGCGCAGAGCGACTTCAGCACCGCGGGATTCGCGTCGACACCGTACACCTGGTATCCCCGCCGCGCCAAGGCGGCAGCGAGGGTGAGACCGACGTAGCCCAGTCCCACAACACCTATTCTTTGGAACACCTTTCGCCTTTCTTTGTGTAGCTGGAGCGGACCGAACAGCGTCTATGGGACAGCTGCGAAATCGAGGACCGGTGGGGCGCTCATACCGGCTCTGGGATGCGCGCTGGAAGCAGGATCGGCTTGAGGCTCTCGAACCTGCGGTTGGCCTCGTCATAGTCCTCCGGACGGCCGATGTCGAGCCAATAGCCGTCGAAGTTGTAAGTGGCCGGGAGATCTCCCTTGGCGAGCAGGTCGAGGACCAGCTGGTCGAACCCAAAGGGGAGCCCTTGCGGATACGACGCGATAGTTCGCCGGGAAAAACCGTAGATGCCCATGCTGACGCGGTAGTCGATTTTCGGCTTCTCCCTGAACTGCACGACCTTTCCGCCCGACACCTCGAGGACACCGAAATCGATCTTGACTGTCCGTTGATAGGTGGCAACAGTCAGGGGGGCGTCGGAGGATGCATGGGAATGCAGCAGATCAGCGTAGTCGAGATCGGTCAGGACATCCCCGTTCATAACCAGGAAGTACTCGGGCAACTGGTTCCTGATGCCAAAGAGCGGGCCGATTGTCGACAGTGGCACGGATTCCTCGATGTACTGCACTCGGAGCCCGAAGCGGGAGCCGTCCCCGACGAACGCCCGGATCAACGACCCCATGTGGTTTATCGCCAGCGTGACGACAGTGAACCCTTGCGACGCCAACTGGTGCAGCACTATCTCGAGGATGGCGTGATCCTCGCCGATGGGCATGAGCGGCTTCGGCAGAGCCGTCGTGTATGGCTTGAGGCGCGTTCCCTTACCGCCAGCCATGATCACCGCGTGCATGTCACAGTCCGATCTGTGTAGCTCCGCTTGGAGACGGGAGTCGTGGGCTGGCAACGCCAACGGGCTAGATGGGGCCTTGGTTTGCACTCTACGGAACATGTACCGCAAAAGGGATGAGAATGAATAAAACCGGCACACTGTCGGCTGGTCGGCTGGGCGCGGCCATCGTCCACCTGTGCGGCAGGCGCGGATACCGGCTGGTCCGATCAACGAGAATTGCCATTGCCGACTCGCCGCCGCAGGTCACCGGCTCGTTTGCCAGTCCGTCGCCACGCTGCACCCTTGGCGGGCCGCAGCCCTGCCGAGGAGGCGTTTGATCATTGCAGGACCTTGGTGGCTGCGTGTATTACGCGCTCCACCTGGTCGTCAGTCATCGCGGAGAACAAGGGCAGACTGACGACGCGATCGGACGCCGCGCTGGCGACAGGGAACATCTTGTCGGCGAGCGAGTACCGCTCCCGCCAGTACGAGTGTTTGTGCAGAGGGATGAAGTGGACGCTGCACGCCACACCTAGCCGGGACGTCCCGGCGATGAATTCGTCCCGGCTCAGGAACGAGTCCGGCCCCATTCGAACGACGAACAGGTGCCATGCGTGGACATCACCCGCCGCTGGGGAAGGCGGCAGTTCAATCGGCAAGCCGGCGAAGGCCCTCCGGTAACGCTCGGCGATCTCCTCCCGCCGTACGCGCATCGACTCCGCCCGTTTGAGTTGGACGAGTCCCATGGCAGCCGCAGGCTGCGTGAGGTTGTACTTGAAACCGGCTGCGACGACGTCGTAACGCCACGCTGGTCGGTCGCTGCGGCGCTGGTCGAAACCCTCCCTGTCGAGACCGTGCAGCCTCATCGTGCGAACCCGTGCGGCGAGACCGGGGTCGCGGGTGACGAGCATGCCGCCCTCACCGGTCGTGATCGTCTTGGTGGTATGGAAGCTGAACACTGTCGCAGCGCTGTCGCCCGCTCCGACGGGCGCACCCTCGCTGACGGCCGGGAACGCGTGGGCGGCATCCTCCACCACCGCAAGTCCATGGGAACGGGCGAACGCCTGTAGTCCTGACCGGGACACCGGCTGGCCCGCGAAGTGCACGGGAATGATGGCCGCTGTCCGGGATGTGACCTTGCGACCGGCGTCAATTAGGTCGATGTTGAGAGTTTCGGGATCGACGTCCACGAGGACCGGGTCGGCGCCGAGGTAAACGACGACCTCTGCAGAAGCGGTGAAGGTCCAGCTCGGGACCAGCACCTCCATTCCCGGCCCGACGCCGAGAGCCTCGAGTGCGAGGTGCAGGCCGGCGGTCGCTGAGTTCAGGGCAATCGCCGTGACACCTGCGCCGCACCGCTCGGCGAAGCGGGATTCGAACTCTTCCACTATTGGACCGTTGGACAACCATCTGGACCGCAGTGCCGCCGTCACCGCGGCAATCTCCTCCTCAGTGATGTCGGGCAGTGCGAACGGAAGCCGATCATCCATCCCAGTCCTCCTGGTCGAGACATCTTCGTATTATTTATTGATAAGAATAGAATGCCCGACTCCGCCCGAGCCCCTACTTCAGCGATTGGTACCTGCACCTTCGTGAACCGAGGGGTTAGCCGCCGGTAAGGGGCTGCGCCCCGGTGCGATGTGTGCCGCTCGCGCAGGGAGCCCGCGCGTGTTGCGCCTTGGGCGGGGCGAGGTTCCCACCTTGCCGCGCCCCCAGGGGCAGCGGGCGTTTCGGTGCGGGCGACGTTGCCGGAGACCTGGGCCTACCTGCTGCCCGACCGCACTCCGCCGGCCCGCTCGATGATGTCGGCCATGACCGCCGCTGTCTGGGTTCTGTCGAATGTCCGCACCGCGTGCTCGCGAGCGCGCCCACTGCGGGCGGTCAGTTGGCCGCTCTCGAAGTCCCGGTACGCGGTATCCAGGGCGGAAATCAGCGCGCCGACGTCACCCCGCGGAAATATCCAGCCGACTGAGGCGTCGACGGCTTCGGGAAGGCCCCCCGCGTCGCTGACGATGCTCGGCACACCCATGGCCAACGCCTCACGCACCACGCCGTTGCTTCCCTCAGACAGAGAGGGGACGACGCCGACATCGGCGGCCGTCAAATAAGGGCGAAGGTCGGGCTGCCAACCCAACCATGTGATGCTGGGATCCTGCCCGACGTCGAACCGGTCGATCAGCTCCTGCCGGTACGCCTTGCCGGCCGCGGTGAAGCCTTCGCCGACCAGGACCAGATGTGACCGCGGGTGCTTGGCGTGGAAGGACGACCAGGCGGCCAGCAGGGTGTCATGACCCTTGATGCCGCGCCCGCTGTGCGCCAGGCGTTTGGGCGGATACACGTACCCGACCATGACGACGATGAAGCTGGCCGGGTCCACGCCGATCTCCGCTCGCGCCTTTTCGCGGGCGCCTTTTCGGGAATCGGGGGTTTCCATGCCGCCGGACGTGAGGTGGGGCGGGGTGAAGTAGTTGACATCGATGCCGAACTGGACAACCGGTCGGCGCTCGGCGGGGCAGCCGAGCTGGCCGTAGAGTTCCGAGATGTGCTGCGTGCAGCAGATCGTCACGTCGTCCATCCGCCGCATGAGCCGCTCGATCGGGCGGATCAGCCAGGACTCGAGGTACAGCGGTCCGCAGACGACGTGTACCCGGCGCAGCGGAAGCCGCAGCGCGGCGAGGCGGGCGGCGAGCGCCGAAGCGTACAGGTGGTAGTTGAGGACATCCGGTCGGAGTTGTCGAATGAGGCGACGTAGTTGCCACAGCCCCCGCAACGTGGAGACGGTCGGCCGAAATCTGAAGTCGAAGGGAGCGTCGACGACCGGGATGCCTCGCGTCTCCAGTTCGGTCCTCAACCGCCCGGGGCCGGGCGGGATGACGACCGTGACGTGGTGGTCGCGACGACGAAGCTCCTCGATCTGGGGGATCGTCCACAGGCCCCCGCTGTTTGTCTTCAGTAGGACCGATACGCGAAGTCCTGCCATGTGACGTGACCCTTCCTTCCAACTTGGTCGCCTCGTGGATGGCCCCAGGACCAGGTGGCGCTCGGCCATCGCCTCCAGCTCGGCGAAGAACGTGGTCCTCGTCGCAACAGGGCCCCGCTCGCGGCGGGGGGCGTTCCATGGTCGACAAGTCGCTGAGCCGGCCGAGGCGGTAGCCCGCAACTACTCCGACGGAACTCGGCCTCGACCCTGATTAACCCTTGGGACTGTATACCCGTTACGCCCGTTTTGTCGTCATGATGCCACGGCCGGACCACCATGGCGCCGAGCAGGCTGAACAGGATGCGGCCTCACCCCGTGTCGGCCATTCTGCGGACATGCGCACGTTAGATGGCTACTCTGCTGCCATGTCGTATATGTCGGGATCGGGGCCCATGGTGAGCCTGGGGAAGCTGGTCGTCGTGGGCCAGGGATATGTCGGTCTCCCGCTTGGGATGCGTGGGGTGGAGGCGGGGTTCGACGTGACCGGCGTCGACCTCGATGAGAGCCGGGTCAAGCGGCTCGCCGCCGGGGACTCCTTCATCGAGGACATCCCCGCCAGCCGCCTCGGTCGGGCCCTGGGCAGCGGTCGATACCACCCCACCACCGACTACGCCGACGCCGCCGGCTTTGACGTCTGCGTCATCACCGTCCCGACGCCGCTGCGCGACGGCGCCCCCGACCTCAGCCACATCGAGCAGGCCGGCGTCGCTCTCGCCCCGTACGTGCGGCCGGGCTGCACGGTGATTCTCGAATCCACCACCTACCCCGGCACCACGGAGGAACTGCTCCGTCGCCTGCTGGAGACGGGAAGCGGCCTGCACAGCCCCGGCGACTTCCACCTCGGCTACAGCCCGGAGCGGATCGACCCGGGCAATCCCCGGTGGCGACTGGAGAACACCCCGAAGGTGGTGTCCGGTGTGGATGAGGCCGCCCTACGCCGGGTCGACGAGTTCTACCAGCGCGTCGTCGAGCGGACCGTGCCCGTGGATTCGACCCGGGTGGCCGAGCTCACCAAGCTGATCGAGAACACCTTCCGGCAGGTCAACATCGCCCTGATCAACGAGCTGGCGATGCTGTCGCACGAACTCGACATCGACGTCTGGCAGGCGATCGAGGCAGCGGCGACCAAGCCGTTCGGTTTCATGTCCTTTCGGCCCGGTCCCGGAGTGGGTGGCCACTGCCTGCCCATCGACCCCTGCTACCTGTCCTGGCAGGTGAAGCGCACGCTCGGCCGACAGTTCCGCTTCGTGGAGCTGGCCAACGAGATCAACCACCAGATGCCCGAGCACGTGGTCCTGCGGATCACGGCGGGTCTGAATCGACAGGGGCGGCCGGTGAACGGGTCCCGCCTGCTGCTGCTCGGCTTGGCGTACAAGAAAAACACCGGCGACATGCGCGACTCGCCCGCCGTCGACATCACCCGCCGCCTCCAAGCGCTCGGCGCCGAGATCCGCGCGGTGGAGCCGCACGCCGAGGCGGACCACGTCCCGGCCGGCGTGGTCATCGTGGGGCTGACCGAACACGAGCTGCGCGCGGCGGACGCGGTGGTGGTGGTCACCGACCATGACTCGCTCGACTACGACCTTGTCGCGCGTGAGGCGGGCTACGTCTTCGACGCTCGTAGCCGCTGTCACGGTGACAACGTCGAACGGCTGTAACCGCACGCCCGGGAGCGGGAAGTCGCCGGCCGACGCGGACCACGGGACGGTCGTGACGTGATTGTCGCTCCAAAGGCGTCCGTCAGAACCAGCGTGGGCGCGCGAGCCACGACCGCGCTACGGCCGCGGCCTGGCCGGGCCGTCCGACCTGACGCTATTCGGTGAGGCAGCGTCGGGTCCGGTCGTCGCACCCGGCCACCATCCGGACCGGCCGATGACGAACTTCAGCCGCTCCACCCAACTGGGTGTATCCACCGGGCTAATGTTCAAATGGCGACTTAAGCACCAAAGGTCCTGGTTACGGTCATTCTGGCCGATTACCGGACCGGCGCGCGGACTTGTCAACGACCGCGCTCTCTTCTACCTCGTATGCAACCCGGAGGTCGCATGCCGCCCATCGCCACCACACCCCGGCCCGTCCCCGCGGCTCCTGCTCGCAGGAGGGCCTGGCACCTGTCAACGGCTCCGCTGGTCCCCTGGGACTGCGCGGCATGGACGGCCGGCCTCACCGCGGCGACGTGGACGAGGTACGAGTTCCACGTCACCGCCGCTGAACTGGCCCGGGCCGCAAGCATCGGTCTGGCGGCCTCAGTCCTGCACCTTGGCATCTCGTGGGTCCAGCGCAGGCACTGGGGCCGTTTTCCACTGGGGAGCATGCAGGAAGCACAGGCTCTGGCCGCCACGACCGCCTGCACCGCCGCCGCTGTCCTGCTCACCGTCATCGCGCTCGTAGAACGGCCCGTGCCCGCCAGCTCGCCCCTCGTCGGGGCCGCGATCGCTCTGCTCTGCATGCTGACCATCCGTTCCGCGTACCGGGGCCGACACGACCGGGCGCTGCGCCCGGACGCGCGCTCCGCGACCCCGGTGCTGCTGTTCGGGCTGGGCTCGGCCGGGCAGGCGCTGCTGCGGGCGCTGCTCAGCGAGCCGCGGGGCCGCTACCTCCCGGTGGGGCTGCTCGACGACGACCCGGCGAAGCTACACCTTCGCATCAACGGCGTGCCGGTCCTCGGCGGCCGCTACGAGATCGCCAGCACCATCCAACGGACCGGTGCCCGGACGCTGGTCTTCTCCATGGCCAACGCGGACGCGGAACTCATCCGCGAGATTCGCCGGCTCACGCTGGCGGCCGGCGCGGAGTTCAAGGTGCTCCCACCGGTCCGCGAACTCGTGGACCACCGGATCCGCGTCAGCGACGTGCGCAGCCCCAACGTCGACGACCTGCTCGGCCGGCGGCAGGTGGTGACCGATCCGGTGACCAACGAGAGCGGGCTGGCCGGACGGCGGATCCTGGTGACCGGAGCTGGCGGGTCGATCGGCTCCGAGCTGTGCCGGCAGATCATGCGGGCCAACCCGGGCGAGCTGATGATGCTCGACCGCGACGAGTCGGCGCTGCACAGCCTGCAGCTTGCCCTCTCCGGACGGGCCCTGCTGGACGACCCGCAGCTGATTCTCGCCGACCTCCGCGACCACGAGGGAATCCGACGGATCATCGAACGGCGGCGACCGGACATCATCTTCCACGCCGCCGCGCTCAAGCACCTCCCGCTGCTGCAGCAACATCCCGGTGAGGCGGTCAAGACCAACGTCTGGGGTACCCAGGCAGTCCTCGACGCCTGCTGGGACGTGGCGAAGTTCGTCAACATCTCCACGGACAAGGCCGCCGACCCGGTGAGCGTGCTTGGCTACTCCAAGCGGATAACCGAGCGGCTGACTGCACACGCCGCGCAAGCCTACCCCGGCACCTTTCTCAGCGTCCGCTTCGGCAATGTGCTGAGCAGCCGTGGCTCGGTGGTGACGGCGTTCCGCGCCCAGATCGAGGCGGGGCTGCCCATCACCGTGACCCACCCCGACGTGACCCGCTACCTGATGACGGTCCAGGAGGCGGTCCACCTCGTCCTGCAAGCCGCGACGATCGGGCGGGACGGCGAGGCGTTGGTCCTCGACATGGGCGAACCGGTACGCATCAACGACCTCGCCGTCCAGCTCGCCGCCCAGGCCCCCGGGCCTAGGCGCATCGTCTACACCGGCCTCCGTCCCGGCGAAAAGCTGCACGAGGACCTCTTCGGTGAGGACGAGCCGGACCTGCGTCCGCTGCACCCGCTTATCTCGCACGTGCCGGTTCCACCGCTCAGCCCCGCCGAGGTCACCGCGCTCGACCCGTTCGACGACCCGGAGAAGATCATCGAACGCCTCTCCTGGCTCTGCCAACAGCCGGCGGAGGCCGGTGGTGAAGAGCCTGCAGTCGGCTCTTGCGACTAGGAGCGACGTGGCCCTCCGGCGCCGGCGCGCCGGAGGGCCACGCGGCGCACACCAGCCGAGCAGCGAGTACCGGCTCGTGATCGGCGGCCCCAAGGGCCACACGATCCAGATTGGAGACAACATGGCCACCTACCGTCCTTCGTCCCGCCCCTCGCCGCTGCCGTCTTTAGCCCCCCGCGAGAGGCTTGTCGACCGGGCCGAGCTGGCTGAGCGAGGCGCCAAGGCGCGCGCCACCCGGGCGACCGACGTCGTCGAGGGGTCGGTGGTGCGCCGATGAGGGTGGTGGTGACTGCCGAGACCCGGTTCTCACGTACGCCGGACGGCGCGGTCTGGACCGTCGGCAGCGCCAGCCACCGGTTCTGGACGCGCTACCTGACAACCTTCGAGCAGGTCCGCGTGGTGGCTCGAACGCTCGACGTCCCGACGCCCGCCGACGACGCGGTACGGGTCGACGGGAGCCAGGTCGAGGTGTGGCCGGTGCCCCACTACGTCGGGCCGCGGGAGTACCTGCGGTTCCGGCGGAGGGTCGGTGCGGCGGTACGCGCCGCGGCGGATCACGCCGACGCGGTGATCCTGCGGGTCCCCTCGCCGATCGGCGCGCTGCTGGCCAGCGCCCGTCAGCGGCGAGGGCTGCCGTACGGGCTGGAGGTGGTGGGCGACCCGTACGACGTGTTCGCGCCGGGGGTGGTGAGCCATCCGCTGCGACCGCTGCTGCGGCAGTGGTCGTTCCGGACGCTGCGTCATCAGTGCGCGTCCGCCAAGGCGGTGTCCTACGTGACGGAGCAGTGCCTGCAGGCCCGGTATCCCGCCCGTCGCGACGCCGTCGTCGCGGCCTACTCGAGCGTCGACCTTCCGCCGGCCGCGTACGCCCTGCAGCTGAGGCGGTGTTCAGCGTCGCCAGGGACCTGGACCCTGGTGTCGGTGGGATCGTTGGACCAGCTGTACAAGGGCATCGACACCCTGATCGAGGCGGTCGCCCGGTTGACGTCCGCCGGCACCGGCCTGCGCCTGGTCCACCTCGGCGGCGGCGCGTACCGGTCCCGGCTCGAACAGCTCGCGGCCCGGCTCGGCGTGGCGGACCGGGTGGTCCTGCTCGGCGAGGTGCCCGCCGGCGAACCCGTACGGCAGCGGCTCGACGCGGCCGACCTGTTCGTCCTGCCGTCGCGGGCGGAGGGGCTCCCGCGGGCGCTGATCGAAGCGATGGCACGAGGGCTGCCGGCGATCGGGGCCAGAGTCGGCGGAGTGCCCGAGCTGCTGGCCGATGAGGACCTGGTGGAGCCGGACGACCCAACCGGGTTGGCGGACGCGATCGCTCGCATGCTGGCCGACCCGGCCCGAATGGCAACGGCGTCCGCCCGGAACCTCGCGCACTCCCGGCGCTACTCGGCAGAAGCCCTCGCCGAGCGGAGGGAGGCGTTCTACCACCGGCTGCGGGAGGTCACCGAGCGCCGTGTTCCGGGGACCAGCAACGTGTAGAGCGGCTGACGCGGGCCGGCCCGTCAGTCCCGCAGTCCGGCGGGCGCCCCCGGTCAGCCCCGAAGTCGGCGCCCCGCATGCTGCGTGCGCCCTCCCGGATCAACTCCGGCCCCCGCACGCTGCCGGTCCCCGGGATCGGCGCCCGGCATCAGGACGGGGAGGGCACGGCGACGGTTGAACCCAACTCTTCCGCGTGACCGGCGCGCTCCCGCGGCGCCGGTGCCGCCAGCCAGCCTTGGAACCACTCCACCGTGGCTCGGAGTCCGTCCTCGATCGGCGTCGGAAGGATGTCGGGAAAGAGTTGGCGCAGGGTGGCGGTGTCGGCCTGGGAATGCCGGACGTCGCCAGGCCGGGGGGCGAGCAGGGTTCGCTCAATCGGCCGTTCGATGATCTGCTCCAGCTGCGTCAGGACCGTCTGAAGATCGATCCGGTTGCCGAACGCCAGGTTCACCGGCTGCGCGTGCTGCACGCCGCGGGTCACCGCGTCCAGCAGGACACGGCAGACGGTGTCCACGTAGGTGAAGTCGCGGGACTGCCGGCCGTCGCCGTGGACGATCACCGGCTCGCCCCGCAGCGCCGCGTGCACGAACCGGGGAATCACCGCGGCGTACGCGTGGTCATGGCGCTGCCCGGGGCCGAAGATGTTGAAGAACCGGAAGGCGAGGGTGGGCAGCCCGTAGGACGCCTGGTAGGCGAGGGCGTACGCCTCGGTTGACAGCTTGCTCACCGCATACGGGCTCAGCGGCCTGGTCCAGGCCAGCTCATCCTTGGGCAGAACGGGGTTCGCGCCGTAGACCGAGGACGAGGAAGCCACGACGACCTGGGGCACGTCGGCCCGGCGGGCCGCCTCCAGCACGCGGAGCGTCCCGGTGGCGTTGGCCTCGTGTGTCGAGACCGGGTCAGCGATCGAGCGGGGCACGCTCGGAAGCGCGGCAAGGTGCACAACCGCCTCCCGGCCCGCTGTTGCGCGAGTCAATGCCTGCTCGTCCAGGATCGAGCCGCTCACCACCTCGACGTCAAGCCCCGCGAGGTTGCGCTCCAGGCCTGTGGAAAAGTTGTCGATGACGCGGACATCCGCGTAGGGAGCGTCTCGCAGCACCACCCGGACAAGATTGCTACCTACGAAGCCGGCGCCGCCGGTGACCAATAGTCGCATTCAGATCAACATCCCGCTCTCCGCCTCGGCATCACCAGGAGTGATGTCGTCATGTCAACGAGTAGCGGGCGATGCGGGTGACGCTTGGCGGACGGGGCGTCCGTCGGCGCTCGGGGCTGCCGGCGCCGGTGTGGACAGAAGCCGGACCACGCCGAAGAGGACCGCGCCATACGTCAGCGTCGCCACCATCGCCAAGCTCTCGCCCCGGAACTGGTACATCCAGGTCGCCGTGAACAGGATGCTGGCGTACGCCCAGAAGTGACCCTGATCGACTCGGTTGACCAGCAAGCGCTGCACCAAGGCGAGCGCTGCGAAGAGAACGGGAATGCCGACCAGCCCGAAGTTCAGGTACGCCTCTGCGGTAAGCGAAAACCCGTATCCGTAGTCCGAGCCCGGGTTGTACGCCTCGACCAGCCACTCGGCCAGGGATTGCGAAGGGACGCCCGGCACCAGGTTGATCAGGCTCCGCAGGTAGGTCTCGCCGTAGGCGTAGGGGGTCAAGTGCGGAACCAGCGCCATGACGAACGTGTCGGGAAAGAGGGTGCTGCCTTCGTTCAACGCGCGGGAGACACCCTCGTCGTTTGTCGGATCACGCAGATAGGAGAGGAAGACTGCGCCGACGATGCCGGTCCCGCCCGCCAGCCCCAGCCGTAGGGACATCGGCCGACGGCGGAAGAGTTGGATGTGCAGCAGGAGGCTGAACGCCATGAAGATGAAGTCCCGCTCGTTGGTGACCAGGCAGTAGCCCACGTAGCAGGCGAAGTTCGTCCAGTAGGCCACCCGCCCGAAACGGGTCGTGGCGGTGAAGTAGAGCGCGCAGGCAAGGGTCTGCAGGAGTAGGTACTTGTAGTGCCACGGCCCGCTCAGCTCGATGCGCTCCAGCTTGTCGCCGGTGAACCCCGCTGGCCCCTGCATGAGCATCACCACCAGCGCGTAGCTCGCCAGCCCCAAAAACAGGAACGGCGGGAAGTGGTACCGGCGTTCGGCGTTCCTGAGTCGGGACCGGTCCATGGCGGTCCGGCGGGCGGGCACCAGGAGGCCGACCACGAGCATCCCGATCAGCGCCAGCAGAATGCCCACCAACGCCTGACCGATCTTGCTCTGCACGATGCCGGAGTAGATCTCGTTACCGAGCGCGAAGTTGACCGCCGGCCCGAGACTGAAGTAGGCGAAGAACGCTGCCAGGTACGGCAGGATGTCGCGCCGGCCCGAGCGCAGGAGCAGGATGGCGGGCACCGCGACGGCCCCGACGATCGCCAGCCAGATGGCCGTTTCGCTGTTCAGGTCCATGTTCGCCTCGCAAGCGCTCGTTTCAGCATCAGGGCCTTGAGGACGCTGTCGCCGCCGACCGTGATGACCACCGACCACGCAGCGCCGACCAGTCCGAACCGGGGAATCAGTACGTATCCGGCAATGCCGGCGACGGCCACCATGACCAGGCTGGCGGTCAGTTGGTTGCCGAACCTCCGTAGCGCGGAGAGCGCGGTGGCGAGGAAGAAGACCGCGCCGCTGAACACCGCTGCGACCGTCAGCAGGGTCAGCACGTCGGCGTGCGCGCCGTACGGCGCACCGTAGACGAAGCGGACGACGGCTGGGCCGACGGCGATGACGGCGGCGACGGCGACGGCACCGAAGGCCAGGGTTCCTAGGACGAGCCTCAGGGTCAGCGTGGTGAAGACTGCGAGCTCGCCCGCCGCGTACAGCCGGGTGAGTCGGGGCAGCAGGATCTGGCTGATTGCCGCGAAGAGGATGTTGGCGACGAGCACGATGTAGGCCAGGGCGGCGAAGATCCCCAGGGCGGCGGCACCCAAGATGTGCTCGATGAAGTATCGGGGCAGATTCCCCGAGAGCGACACCAGTCCGGAGGCGAAGCCGAGCGGCGCGGCGACCACCGCCAGTCGACCCATCCGGCGGAGCATGACCCCTGGCTTACGCGGCGACGATGCCTCGCGCGCCCCGGCACGGGCTGGGATGGTGGCTGTCAGCTCGGCGGCACCCAGCCGCTTCGCGGCCCAGCCGCAGTAGCCGATCGAGCCCACCGCCGAACCGATGACCGACCCCACCACTGCCCACCCGATGCTGCCGGTCAGTAACAGCAGGGAGGCCATCGCCACGACGGTAAGCAGCCCGTTGGAGATCATCGAGATCCCGATGGGCCGCATCTGCTCATGCCGCTGGAACAGCCCGAAAAAGATATCGCCGATCGCGTCGAGGGTCTTCGCGATACCGACCAGCATCACCACGATCGCGTGCGCCGAGCCGATGAGCGCCGCTACGACGGCGATCAGCAGCAGCGCGACGAGCATGCCGGACACTCTCAGCCGCAGGTAGTCGGCAAAGTCGAAATCGCGACCGGTGTCCGTCACCTGCATCGTGCGCAGGGCCAGGCTGGCCAGCAGGACGACCGGCGCGCCGACGGCCAACCCGAGGGCGTACTGGCCGACCATCTCTGGCGTGCCGAGACGTGACAGCAGGACGATCACCACCCATTGGGCCAGCGCGGCGACCATGAGGCCGAGCATGCTCCAGGTGATTCCGCTGGCGACACTCCTCGATTCCGCGGGCGCCCCGGTCGTCGGAACGACGTCGAGATGGCGCTCTCCGCCTGGATGCTGATCGCCCGCGGCCAGTTGCCCGGAGGTCATCCCTCCCACGCTCCTCTCTGTCGGGGTACCTCCGTGACCGGACCGACGAGGATCCGGGGCTGCTCAGACAGCGGGACCTCCCAAACGGTGGAAATCACCCGGAAGCGTTCTATCACGCTCGATCGTGGCAAGTGGCCACTTCCTGGATATAGGTGATCCCGTCGCGCGTCCACTCCGACAGCGACGGCTCGGACTACCGCAGGGCTGCGGCCGCATGCAATGGATATCCGGCTGTCCGGGGTCGATTGATCGAAGTACTGACATGCCTACTCGTCAGCGAAAGGCTCGGCTTACAGGTCCTTCCACCGGAGGAGGCGCACTGAGGCGCACACGGCGGCGACCGCTGGCTGTTCACTCTGGTCGGCGCACTGGCGCTGACCTCACCGGCAAGCGCGTGACCACCGTCCGACCCGGACGCCCGCGTTCCGCTCCTACAGCGAGCCGGGCGGGATCCGGGACGAGATCACCGCCGCCCGCTTCCCGAAGCTCACCAAGGCGGAGACCATCGGCCGCACGGTGCAGGGTCAGCCGATCCTCGCGGTCAAGGTCACGAAGGACGGCGCCAACGACTGGGCCCGCAGCCAGCGAACCTTCTCCGAGGGCGCGGCGGTGGTCACCGACGACACGGTCTACCTCGGCGTCGGGCTGGAAGGGCTGGCCCCGGCGGCACGGGACAACCTGGTCGCCCGGTCGCTGGCCCACCTGACGGGGGATCCGCGCCGGTAACGGCCGGGGGTGCGCCGGCGGTGACCGCACCGCCGGCGCACCTTCCGGTACGCCGGGCGCATCCCACCCCGATGTGGTGAGCTGTACGGGTGGCGGGGCTGGGACTGGTGCTGCACCCCACCCGGGACGTCTCCGAGGTGGTCGGAATCATCGAACGGTGGGCGTCGCGCCACCGCAAGACGCTGATGGTGCGCGCGGAGGACGCGTACCGGGTGCCGTCGAGCGTCGAACCGGTCCCCGCGGCGGAGGTGGCCACCCGAGCGGACGCCCTGATCAGCATCGGCGGGGACGGCACCATGCTGGGCGCGCTGCGCTCCGCGGTGCGGGACCCGAAGCCGGTGCTCGGGGTGCACCTGGGGCGGCTCGGCTTCCTGGTGGAGGTGGAGCCGCCGGATCTGCCGGAGGCGCTGAGCCGGCTGCTGGCAAAGGACTTCACCGTCGAGTCGCACGCCTGCCTGGCCTGCGACGTGTGCGGCGACGACGTGGTGGCGTTCAACGACATCGCGCTGGTCCGCCAGCCCGGCTCCGGCTTCGTCACCGCCACCCTCGCCGTGGACGCCCAGCGATATGGCTACTACCGTTGCGACGCCCTGGTGGTGAGCACGCCGACCGGCTCCACGGCCTACAGCTACGCCGCGGGCGGTCCGCTGGTCTCCCCGGCGGCGGACGCGGTGGTGGTGACCCCGTCGGCGCCGATGGCGGGCATCTCCCGGTCGTTGGTGCTCTCGCCGCGGGAGCGCATCCGGCTGGAGCTGGAGCCGAACTCGGCGGCGGTCGCCGTCGAGATGGACGGGGTGATTTTCAAGGAAGCGGCGACCGAGGGGTGGGTGGACATCAGCTACCGCCGGGACGCCGGCCGGGTGGTCCGCTTCGACCCGCTCCGTCACCAGGAGCGCAACCAGCTCAAGTTGAGCCTGCTCGACCTGCCGTTCCTGCCCGACCAGCTCCGCGAGCTACTTCCCGACGAAATACGGCGGCAGCGCCACGAGCGGGAGCTGCCGCCGCCCTGCTGACCGGAGCCGCCCGCCCACCCGGGGTGGACGGGCGGCGGGTCTGCTCAGGCCTTGGCCAGCACCCCGTCCACCAGCGCCTTCGCCTCCTCCTGGATCTGGGCGAGGTGGTCGGCCCCGCGGAACGACTCGGCGTAGATCTTGTAGACGTCCTCGGTGCCGGACGGGCGGGCGGCGAACCAGCCGGACTCGGTGGTCACCTTCAGCCCACCGATCGCCGCGCCGTTGCCGGGCGCGGCGGTGAGCGTGGCGGTGATCGGCTCGCCGGCCAGTTCGGTGGCGGTGACCTGCTCCGGGGAGAGCTTGCCGAGCACGGCCTTCTGCTGCCGGCTGGCCGGCGCGTCGATCCGGGCGTACGCGGGGGCGCCGAAGCGCTCGGTCAGCTCGGCGTAGTGCTGGCTGGGCGTCCGGCCGGTGGTCGCGATGATCTCCGAGGCGAGCAGGCAGAGCAGGATGCCGTCCTTGTCGGTGGTCCAGGTGCCCCCGTCGCGGCGCAGGAAGGACGCGCCGGCGCTCTCCTCGCCGCCGAAGCCCACCGCGCCGTCGAGCAGACCCGGCACGAACCACTTGAACCCGACCGGCACCTCCAGCAGCGGCCGGCCCAGGTCGGCGGCGATCCGGTCGATCATGGACGAGGAGACCAGCGTCTTGCCGACCGCCGCCGCCGGGCCCCATTGCGACCGGGTACGGAACAGGTGGCCGATCGCCACCGCCAGGTAATGGTTGGGGTTCATCAGGCCGCCGTCGGGGGTGACGATGCCGTGCCGGTCGGCGTCGGCGTCGTTGCCGGTGGAGACCTGGTATTCGGCGCGGGCGGCGATCAGCGAGGCCATCGCGTTCGGCGAGGAGCAGTCCATCCGGATCTTGCCGTCGCCGTCGAGGGTCATGAACCGCCAGGTCGGGTCGACCGTCGGGTTGATCACCGTCAGGTCGAGGCGGTGCCGCTCGGCGATCTCGCCCCAGTACGCGACGCTGGCCCCGCCCAGCGGGTCGGCCCCGATGCGCACCCCGGCGTCGCGGATCGCGTCGATGTCGAGCACGGCCGGCAGGTCGTCCACGTAGCCGGCGAGGAAGTCGTACTCCCCGGTGGTGTCGGCGGCGCGGGCCCGGGCGTACGGGATGCGCTTGACCTCCTTGAGGCCGGCGGCGAGGATCGCGTTGGCCCGGTCCTGGATCCACTTCGTGACGTCGGAGTCGGCGGGCCCGCCGTGGGTGGGGTTGTACTTGAACCCGCCGTCGTCGGGCGGGTTGTGCGACGGGGTGATCACGATGCCGTCGGCCAGGCCGCTGGTGCGCCCCCGATTGTGGGTGAGCACCGCGTGCGACAGCGCCGGGGTCGGGGTGTAGCCGTCCCGGCTGTCCCGCAGCACGGTGACGTCGTTGGCGGCGAGCACCTCCAGCGCGCTGGCCTCGGCCGGGGCGGAGAGCGCGTGGGTGTCCCGGGCGAGGAAGAGCGGCCCGTCCAGGCCCTGCTCGCGGCGGTAGTCGCAGAGCGCCTGGGTGACCGCGAGGATGTGGTCCTCGTTGAAGGCGTTCTCCAGCGACGACCCGCGGTGCCCGGAGGTGCCGAAGGAGACCTGCTGCGCCGGGTCCGCCGGATCCGGGTGCTCGGCGTAGTAGGCGGTCAGCAGCCGCGGCACGTCGACCAGGTCGGCGGGCTCGGCGGGCTGTCCGGCACGGGGGTGGGCCACTGCGGGAACCTCCTCGGTTCAGGCGCTGACTGCTGGCGGTGCGGGACTCAGGGCTCGACGCGCTGACCCTTGCCGATGACGACGATGCCGTTGTCGGACACGGTGTAGCGCTGCCGGTCCTTCTCCAGGTCGACGCCGATCTCGGCGCCCTCCGGCACGAACACGTTCTTGTCCAGGATGGCCCGGCGGACGACCGCGTGCCGGCCGATCTCGACGCCTTCCATGAGCACCGCACCGTCCACGTGCGCCCAGGAATGGACCTTCACCTTCGGCGAGACGATCGAGTTCTCCACCAGCGAGCCGGAGACCACCGCGCCGGGCGAGACCATCGAGCCGACCGCCCGGCCGACCCGCTCGCCCCACTGGTGGACGAACTTCGCCGGCGGGTACGGCGGCTGGGCGCTGTAGATCGGCCAGTCGAAGTTGTAGAGGTTGAACACCGGGTGGACGTTGATCAGGTCCATGTGGGCGTCGTAGAAGGAGTCCAGCGTCCCGACGTCGCGCCAGTAGCCGCGGTCCCGGTCGGTGCTGCCGGGCACCTCGTTGTCCCTGAAGTCGTAGACGTTGGCCTCGCCCCGCTCGACCAGCATCGGGATGATGCTGCCGCCCATGTCGTGCTTGCTGGTCTTGTCCTCCGCGTCGCGCTCCACGGCCTCGCAGAGCGCCCCGGTTGTGAAGACGTAGTTGCCCATCGAGGCGTAGATCTGGTCCGGGGCGTCGGGCAGGCCCACGGCGTCGGTGGGCTTCTCGCGGAACGCCCGGATCCGCCGGCCGTCCTCGCCCACCTCGATCACGCCGAACTGGTCGGCCATCGACAGCGGCTGGCGGATGCCGGCGACGGTCACGCCGGCACCCGAGGCGATGTGGTCCTCCACCATCTGCCGGGGGTCCATCCGGTAGATGTGGTCGGCACCGAAGACGATCACGTGGTCCGGCTGCTCGTCGTTGATCAGGTTGAAGCTCTGGTAGATGGCGTCGGCCGAGCCGGCGAACCACCACGGGCCGCGCCGCTGCTGGGCCGGCACCGGGGTGACGTAGTTGCCCAGCATGGTCGACATCCGCCAGGTCGTGGTGACGTGTCGGTCCAGTGAGTGGGACTTGTACTGGGTCAACACGACCATCTTCAGGTAGTCGGCGTTGGCCAGGTTGGAGAGGACGAAGTCGACCATGCGGTACATCCCGCCGAACGGGACGGCCGGCTTGGCCCGGTCCGTGGTGAGCGGCATGAGGCGCTTGCCCTCTCCGCCGGCCAGGACGATCGCGAGCACCTTGGCAGCCATGTCCCGACGCTATCCATCCGGCTGCAACTTCACCACTCGTACGGGCACAGATCTGCACTAGGGTGCGGTGGCATGACGGACTCCTCGCAGCTGCGCGTCGATCTGCTCACCCGGGAGTATCCGCCGGAGGTGTACGGCGGGGCCGGGGTGCACGTCGAGTACCTGGCCCGGGAACTGCGCCGACTCGCCGACGTACGGGTGCACTGCTTCGGCGCGCCGCGGACCGAGCCGGGCGTCACCGCGTACGCCGAGCCGGCCGGCCTGGCCGGCGCGAACGCCGCGCTGCGCACGATGGGCGTCGACCTGGAGATGGCCGCCGGCAGCGCCGGCACCGACGTGGTGCACAGCCACACCTGGTACGCCAACCTGGCCGGGCACACCGCGAAGCTGCTGCACGGGGTGCCGCACGTGGTGACCGCGCACAGCCTGGAGCCGCTGCGGCCGTGGAAGGCCGAACAGCTCGGCGGCGGGTACGCGCTCTCCTCCTGGTGCGAGCGGACCGCCGTGGAGGCCGCCGACGCGGTGATCGCGGTCAGCGAGGGGATGAAGCGGGACGTGCTGACCGCGTACCCGGCGGTCGACCCGGACCGGGTCCGGGTGGTCTACAACGGCATCGACACCACCCAGTACGCCCCGGACCCCGGCAGCGACGTGCTCGACCGGCTCGGCATCGACCCGTCCCGCCCGAGCGTGGTGTACGTCGGACGGATCACCCGGCAGAAGGGCCTGCCGTACCTGCTGCGCGCGGCCCGCGAGCTGCCCGCCGACACCCAGCTGGTGCTGCTCGCCGGCGCCCCGGACACGCCCGAGATCGCCGCCGAGGTGGAGGGCCTGGTGGCCGAGCTGCGGGCGAACCGCTCGGGGGTGGTCTGGGTGGCCGAGATGCTGCCGAAGCACGAGGTGATCCAGGTGCTCACCCACGCCACGATCTTCGTCTGCCCGTCGGTCTACGAGCCGATGGGCATCGTCAACCTGGAGGCGATGGCCTGCGAGACCGCGGTGGTGGCGACCGCCACCGGCGGCATCCCGGAGGTGGTCGCCGACGGCGAGACCGGCCTGCTGGTGCCGATCGACCAGGCGTCCGACGGCAGCGGGAAGCCGCTGGACCCGGAGCGCTTCGTCGCCGACCTCGGCGCGGCGATCAACACTCTGCTGGCCGACCCGGCCCGGACCGCCGAGTTCGGCCGGGCCGGCCGGCGCCGGGCGGTGGAACATTTCTCCTGGGACCGGATCGCCGAACGCACGCTGGAGATCTACCGGTCGGTGGGCGCGGCCGGCTGACCCGAGCGCGAGGGGATCTCGCACAGTAGGTTGGCGGTGTGAGCGGACGGTTCCCGATCGAAGACGTCTCCCCCGTCGTCGCCTGCGGTCGCTACCCGGCCAAGGCGGTGGTCGACGAGGTGGTGCCGGTGTCGGCCCGCGCCTACCGGGAGGGTCACGACGCGCTCGGCTGCAACGTGGTCTGGCTCGGCCCGGACGGCGCGCCGCGCCCGTTCACCCGGATGCGTCCGGGTGAGCCGGGCCAGGACCGCTGGCACGCGACCATCCGGCCGGACGCGGTCGGCGAGTGGGTCTTCACCGTCGAGGCGTTCCAGGACCCGTACCTGACCTGGCAGAACGCGGTCACCAAGAAGATCGCCGCCGGGCAGGGCCCGGAGGACCTGGCCAACGACCTGGCCGAGGGCGCCCGAGTGCTGGCGGCGGCGGTCGAGCTGGTCCCGGCCGCCGACACGAAGCGGGTACGGGCGGCGGTCGCCGCGCTGCGCGACACGAAGCTCGACCTGCCCCGGCGGGTCGCCCCGGCGCTCGACCTGGCCGACCTGCTCTGGGCGCACCCGGTGCGGGAGCTGGTCACCACCGGCGACGAGTACCGGCTCTGGGTGGACCGTCCCCGGGCGCTCTTCTGCGCCTGGTACGAGTTCTTTCCCCGCTCCGAGGGCGCCGTCCCGGCGACCGTCGACGCCCCGGCCCGGTCCGGCACCTTCGTCACCGCGACCGACCGGCTGCCCGGGGTCGCGGCGATGGGCTTCGACGTGCTCTACCTGCCGCCGATCCACCCGATCGGCCGGGTCAACCGCAAGGGCCGCAACAACTCGCTCACCGCCGGGCCGGACGACGTCGGCTCGCCGTGGGCGATCGGCGCCGCCGAGGGCGGCCACGACGCCATCCACCCCGACCTGGGTACGCCGGCCGACTTCCGCGACTTCATCGCGGCCGCCGCGGAGCAGGGCCTGGAGGTGGCGATGGACCTGGCGTTGCAGTGCGCGCCGGACCACCCCTGGGTGACCGAGCACCCGGAGTGGTTCACCACCCGGGCCGACGGCAGCATCGCGTACGCGGAGAACCCGCCCAAGAAATACCAGGACATCTACCCGGTGAACTTCGACAACGACCCGGAGGGCATCCGGGCCGAGGTGCTGCGGGTGGTGCTGCACTGGGTCGGCGAGGGCATCAGGATCTTCCGGGTCGACAACCCGCACACCAAGCCGTTCGACTTCTGGCACTGGCTGATCGGCGAGGTCAAGAAGGTCGACCCGGACGTGCTCTTCCTCGCCGAGGCGTTCACCCGCCCGGCGATCATGCACGGGCTCGGCAAGATCGGCTTCACCCAGTCGTACACGTACTTCACCTGGCGCACGACCGCCGCGGAGATGCGGGCGTACTGCGAGGAGCTGGTCGCGGCGGCCGACTACATGCGGCCGAACTTCTGGCCCAACACACCGGACATCCTGCACGAGTCGTTGCAGCACGGCGGCCCGCCGATGTTCAAGATCAGGGCGGTGCTGGCCGCGCTGCTCTCCCCCTCCTGGGGCATCTACGCCGGCTACGAGCTCTTCGAACACGTGCCCCGCCCCGGCGCCGAGGAATACCTGGACAACGAGAAGTACGAGCTGCGCCCCCGGGACTGGGCCGGCGCCCAGGCGCACGGCCGCTCGCTGGCCCCGTTCATCACCACCCTCAACCGGGTACGCCGCGACAACCCGGCCCTGCACGCGCTGCGCAACCTGCGCTTCCACGACATCGACAACCCGGCGCTGCTCTGCTGGTCCAAACACGACCCGGAGACCGGCAACACGGTCATCGTGATCTGCTCGTTCGACCCGCACACCGTCCAGTGGGGCAACACCACCCTGGACATGCCGGCGCTCGGCTTCGACTGGCACGAACGGTTCACCGTGCACGACGAGCTGACCGGGGCGCACTACGAGTGGGGGCAGCGCAACGCCGTCCGCCTCGACCCGTACCTCCAACCCGCGCACGTGCTCGTCGTGCGCCGCCCGACCGTTCCGGCCGAACCGGAGCCCGCCGGGACAGCTCCGGCCGACCTCACCGTCTCCGACGTGCCGTCCGACCTCTCGGGTGGCACCGCACCGACCGCTTTCGCCCCGAAGGACGCCCGATGGACCAGCTGATCGCCGGCGCGACGCACGACCCGCACGCCCTGCTCGGCGCGCACCCCGCCGACGGGCGGACGACGATCCGCGCGATGCGCCGGGGAGCCTCGGACGTGGCCGTCGTCGTCGACGGTGAGCGGCACCCGATGAAGCGGCTGCACGACGTCGGCGTCTTCGAGGCCGTGGTGCCGGGCGAGGTCCTCGACTACCGGGTCGAGGCCGACGGCCACGTCGGCGACGATCCGTACCGCTACCCGCCCACCGTCGGCGAGCTGGATCTGCATCTGATCGGCGAGGGGCGGCACGAGCGGCTCTGGGAGGCGCTCGGCGCCCGGGTCTTCGACGAGGGGGTGGCCTTCTCGGTGTGGGCGCCCAACGCCGGCGGGGTGCGGGTGGTCGGCGACTTCACCGGCTGGGGCCCCGACGACGGCTGGCCGATGCGCTCGCTCGGCTCCAGCGGGGTGTGGGAGATCTTCGTGCCGGGCGCGCAGGTCGGCGCCCGCTACAAGTACCGGATCCTCGGCGCCGACGGGCAGTGGCGGGACAAGGCCGACCCGCTCGCCACGTACGCCGAGACGGCGCCGGCCACCGCCTCGGTGGTGCACCACTCCACGTACCAGTGGTCCGACGCCGGCTGGCTGGAGCGGCGCGTCCACCGGCTGCCGCACCAGGAGCCGATGAGCGTGTACGAGGTGCACCTCGGTTCGTGGCGGCCCGGGCTGGGCTACCGGGAGCTGGCCGAGGAGCTGACCGCGTACGTGACCGAGCTGGGCTTCACCCACGTGGAGTTCCTGCCGGTGATGGAGCACCCGTTCGGTGGCTCCTGGGGTTACCAGGTCACCGGCTACTACGCGCCGACGTCCCGGTTCGGCGACCCGGACGACTTCCGCTACCTGGTGGACCGGCTGCACTCGGCCGGCATCGGGGTGATCCTGGACTGGGTGCCGGCGCACTTCCCCAAGGACGAGTGGGCCCTCGCGCGGTTCGACGGCACCCCGCTCTACGAGCACCCCGACCCGCGCCGCGGCGAGCACCCCGACTGGGGCACGTACGTCTTCGACTTCGGCCGCCGCGAGGTACGCAACTTCCTGGTCGCCAACGCGCTCTACTGGTGCGAGGAGTTCCACGTCGACGGGCTGCGGGTCGACGCAGTCGCCTCGATGCTCTACCTCGACTACTCCCGCGAGGAGGGGGAGTGGCTGCCCAACCGGTACGGCGGCCGGGAGAACCTGGAGGCGATCGCCTTCCTGCAGGAGGTCAACGCCACCGTCTACAAGCACCACGCCGGGGTGGTGATGGTCGCCGAGGAGTCGACCGCCTGGCCCGGGGTGACCCGGCCGACCGCCGAGGGTGGGCTGGGCTTCGGGTTCAAGTGGAACATGGGCTGGATGCACGACACCCTGCTCTACACCTCGAAGGACCCGATCTACCGGCAGCACCACCACCACCAGCTGACCTTCTCCCTGGCGTACGCCTGGAGCGAGAACTACGTGCTGCCGATCAGCCACGACGAGGTGGTGCACGGCAAGGGTTCACTGGCCGGCAAGATGCCCGGCGACACCTGGCAGCGGCTGGCCAACGTGCGGGCGCTGCTGGCGTACATGTGGGCGCATCCGGGCAAGCAGCTGCTCTTCATGGGCTGCGAGCTGGCCGACGACCGGGAGTGGAGCGAGGAGCGCGGCCTCGACTGGTACCTGCTGCACGACCCGGCCCGGGCCGGCGTGCAGCGCCTCGTCGGTGACCTGAACGCCGTCTACCGGGACACCCCCGCCCTCTGGGCGCAGGACACCGAGCCGGCCGGGTTCCGCTGGATCGCCGGGGACGACGTCGCCCATAACACCGTCTCGTTCGTCCGGATCGCTCCGGACGGCGCGACCCTGGTCTGCGTGGCGAACTTCTCCGCGACGCCGCTGGAGGACTACCGGGTCGGGCTGCCTGCGGCCGGCACCTGGACCGAGGTGATCAACACCGACGCGCAGCACTACGGCGGGTCGGGGGTGGGGAACCTCGGCGCGGTGCACGCCCAGGACATCCCCTGGCACGGCATGGCGGCGTCGGTGGCGCTGCGGGTGCCGCCGCTGGGGGTGCTCTGGCTCCGGCAGGGGTGAGGACCGGCGACGGTCAGCTGGTGAAAGCGAGAACGGCGCACATCACCAGCACGACGACTGCGGCGACGATGTTGAGCACCATCACGGTGGAGTGACCGACCGATTTCTGTTCGCCGGGAGCGCCGAGCGACCCTCGCGCAAAGGTGACCGTCGGGGCCAGGTACTCCAGTTCTAGCTTCTTGCCCTCACCGACCAGGAATTCATGGCTGGCCCGGCCCGCCTTTCTGGGCAGGACATACGGCACCCAGACCTCCAAACGGTGACGCCCAGGGGTGACCGGCAGGCGATGGATGCCCCAGCCGCGCGCCGGAATCTCCACTCCGTCCAGCCGCATTCGAGGCTTCGTGGCCCGGTAGAGGAACGTTGCTGCAGGGTGACTCAGCGTGATGTCCACCGTAGCCTGACGGAACGCACTGCTCGACTCAACCACGAAAGCCCTCCTAGGCATCTGGCTCCGAACACCGCAGCCGCCGACGACCGCTCGGCCCGCTGTTCGCAGCGAGACGATAGCGCAGTCAAGATCCCGGCGGCAGTACGGTCAGGGGAAGCGCCCCTGGGAGTTGAGCGATGAGTCGTTCAACTCCCAGGGGATCGCCAGGCAGTCCATCAGGGGACAGAAGTCCGGGAGCCACCGCGCTTCCGCCGGTTGTACCAGGCGAAGTACCTGGGGACTCCAACTACTGCGCGTACCAGATAGAAGCCGGCACCAACGATCAAGAAAAGCGATATGGCGAAATTGAGCATGCCCGCCAACGCCAGGGCGAGGCCCCACAACCGCGAAGTTGGCCGACCGTAGTTGCAATCGGTGTTGTTCTTTCCAAAGCAAGCTTCACGGAACTCCACCGCCCGTCCGCGGTCGCCAGGGGTTACAACGGAATGACCCACTGTCGTTCGAACAGTCCGACCATCGCCCATCCGCACCGTGACGTCACAGCGCCACCAGTAACCGAACCCGTACGTGCTCACCGGACCCAGTCGCTGACACTCCTCCACCGTCGCTTCCGCAGACTGTTCCCTGGGGGAGGACTTCGTCACCCCCGTCCCTGAATAGAAACTTGCGACGGTGTCGAGCAGCAAGGAGGAGAGAACCACCCCAGCAAGCAGTGTGACTGCCACCAGTAACTGGCTCAGCCGGCCCCAGAATGGCCCACGCCGTTCATACGCGACGATCTGCTCGCGATGAATGTCCGCGTAGCGCTCCGGTGTGGCGTCCGTCACGAGTCCCCGAACCCAGCTCCCACTAGTGACCCGATGGTGTTCTCCGGCTTGTATTTCCAGTTTCCGTTGTAAATGTCCTTCACATCATTCCAGGTGCCCGGCGCGGCTCCCGATACGGCGGCCGGAATTATCCCGTTCCTCGCGGACAGCGCACCTCTGGCGATATCCGTCGTGATCGCCAGCGCCTGCCTCTCGTGCGAACCCAAAGACATAGCCTCGCGAACCATTAGGTATCTGCTCTCCGACACGAACCCGCGCATTGTGCCATTCCCGTACTTGCCCGCGCTGACCATCCCTCGCAGCGTTTGACCAACGCCGGGGATAAGTTTTCCTCCGGCCTTTGCCATCTCCTTGCCGGCGACCTTCATACCTTGGGAGAGGGCACCCGCGCCTGCACCAAGAACCGATCCCGCGGCGCCACCAAGTGCGCCCAAGATGGCTCCACTCCCGATGCTGACAGCGAGCTCCATTCCCCGCTCCCCCTTCAGATAGCCCGTCAGCCCGGAACTCAGGGCGCCGCCCAGGGCTCCGCACACGACGACACCTGCGCCCCCCGTGAGCGCGGTACACCCTACGCCCACCACGATGCCGAGCGCCACGCCTGCCAGATCTTCCTTATGTTCGACCGCCCAGTCCTTGGCCTGGGACGCCTTCTTGCAGACCCAGGACAGGACACCGCACTCGCTCTGCTTGGGCTTGGGCTTGTGCCGCGGCGGGGGCACGTACTTCCCACCGGGCTTGGCCTTGCTGGTGCTCTTGCCGGTCGCCTTGCCCCAGCTGACGTTGTCCGTCGAGCCACACCCGTGCTTGCACCCGGTCGTCGGGTTGTAGCCGTAGCAGTCGAAGTATTTGCAGTCGTCGGGAATCATGCCGGTGGGGTCGCTGGAGGTGACCGGCGTGTTGTTGGCGTAGGAGTAGCCGTTCCACTGCTGCGGCTGGCCAGTGTCCTGCACCGGGTCGACGGACACGAACCGGCCGAGTGTCGGATCGTAGGCGCGTGCGCCGACCATGGTGAGTCCGGTCGGGCTCATCGGCTTGTTGAGGAATCCGCGATTGTCGGGTGCAGTGACGGCGGCGCCGCGGGGGCCGCCGTAGGGGGTGTACTGCCTCCAGGTGGGGTTCTGGGCGGTGTTGTTGAGGTAGAGGGTCGGAGTGCCCTGGTGGTCGGCGATGGCGAAGGTGTACGCCGTGCCGCTGCCGGAGCGGACGCAACTGCCCCCGCCCGGGAGTGCGTAGTAGCGGTTGCCGTCGATGACGCTGGTGGCGGTGTTGAGGGTGAGCTGCTGCCCGGGCAGGTAGAGGGTGTTCTTGCCGGGTTCCTTCTGCAGCAGCAGGTTGCCGTCGGCGTCGTAGACGAACGAGTTGTCGCCGCTGGCGCCGCCGGTGACTCCGGCGAGTTTGCCGGCGTCGTCCCAGGTGAGGATCTGGTTGCCCTGGGCGGCGTTGCGGCCGGTGGTGTTGCCGGACGCGTCGTAGGTGTACGACGTGGTGCCGGTGGCGCCGCCGGTCTTGGTGGTGGAGGTCAGGGTGTGGGGCTTGTTCTGACCGTTGCCGTCGTAGGTGTAGTCGGTGGTGATGTCGGTGCCGCCGGTCAGGTTGTGCTCGACCTGCTGGGTGCGGTTTCCGATCAAGTCGATCTGCCAGCTGGTCCAGTAGGCGCTACCGGCGCCGATGGTGTTGCCGACCATGGTCTTGTTGGTGGTGGTCGGCGTGGTGGCGCAGGCGTCGGTGCCGGTCCAGGCCTCGGTGAGCCGGGCCAGGCCGTCGTAGCCGTAACACTGGGTCTCGGCCGGGGTGATCGCCCCGAGCCGCTTACTGATCTTGCGAGTGATGTTGCCGGCCAGGTCGTACTTGTACTCCTGCTCGTCCACTTTCGACGGTGTCGCGGTGGAACGGGTGACGAGCTGGTTGGTCAACCGCGCAGTGTGCGTGTCATAGGTATTGGTGACGTACGCGAGGTTCGTGCCCGAACCCAGGGTCTGCTGGTTCACCCGACCCCACGCGTCATAGGTCACCCCGTTGGCGTACCCCGCCGCCCCACCGAGCGTCGTGGGCAGGTCCATCACCCCGGCGTAGCCGTGCAACACGGTCTCCGACGGCAGGCTGCCCTTGGCCGGGTAGGTGTCGGTCAGGGGCAGGCCCAGCACCGACGTGTACGAGTGGCCGAACACGTACGACCCACTCAGAGCCCCTTCAGTGCCGGGGATCGTGACCGTCGAGCCGAGCGAGCTGCCGAAGACGTTGAAGGCCTTCTGCTGCGTGGTGTACGCCTGCCCACCGCGGTAGGCGATGGTGGTCGTCAGCTTGCCGACGGCGTTGGTGACGCCGGCGACGGCGTTGCTGTTGTCGTAGATCCACGCCCCGCGCTGGTTCGCCGACGACTGGCTGGCCACCGTCGACGCGTACTCGCCGATCTTGCGGTCGAGGGCGTCATAGGTGAACGACAGGGTCTTGGTGCGACCGTCGGTGCTCTGCACGACGTTGCCGTTGGCGTCGTAGACCATGCTGCTGTTGCCGGCGTCCGGGTCGGACTTCGCCACCACCTGGCCGAGCAGGTTGTAGGTCGACGTCCACACGTTGTCGTCGGCGTCGCTGAGCGTCGACCGGTTGCCGTGTCCGTCGTATCCGTAGGTGCTGACCGTGGCGGTGCCGCCGGTGACGGTGAACGTACCGGTGAACGTGTCCGCCGGCGTGGTCACGGTCGGCCGCGCGCTGTACTCGTGCAGCTCCTTGTCCTTGCCGAGCGGGTCGCTGACGGTGGTCTTGACGACCCCACCCAACGGCGGCACGGACGTGATCCGGTCACCGAGGTAGACGTTCATCGTCTCCGAGACGGTCACGCCGTTCTTCGCGCTGGTGACCACCACCGCACGCCCCAGGCCGTCGTAGGTGGTGAAGGTCTGGTTCGGCACCTGCTTGCCCAGGTCGGCCGCCGACACCGGCGTGCTCACCGTCGGCGTGGTCGCGTCGTCCCACCAGCCGTTGTACGACGCCCGGGTGAAACCGCGGGTGTCGTAGAACGTGTCGGTGATCATCCGGCCGCCCTGCGGGGTGACCGACTGGGTCTGCCGAGTCCGTAGCAACGCGTCGTAGATGGTGACGGACTTCTGGTAGCCGTTGGAGTTGTTCAGGGTATCCGTCGTGGTGGCGGACACTCCGGTCTTCGAGACCGCGTAGGTGAACTTGTAGTTGGCGGGGCTGGACGTCGGGCGGGAGTGCAGCCAGGTCGAGGTGGCACGTCCGAGCGCATCGTACTGTTGACGGATCACGACGCTGTTCGCGTCCGTGGCGGTGAGGGTGTGTCCCCGGCGTGGGTTCACCGACGTCGACGACACGTGTCCCGCGGGGTTCGTGCTGGACGTCCCGGTGACCAGGTTGACCGCGTTGATGGTGTAGCCGGCCGTGGTCTTGTTGCCCTTGGCGTCGTACGAGTCCGTCACCCGGCCGGAGGAGTCGTAGGTCGACTTCTCGTCGGTCTGCCAGGTGTAGGCGCCGGAGACGTGGTCCTTGGCCACCTGCGTCATCGTGACGTCACCCTTTGACGGGGCCGCCGTCTGGGGGAACGTGGTGGCGAATGACGGATCGTCGTAGAAGTTCCGCTCAACCTTGACCACCTGCGAGGGCCGGTTGACCGTCGTCGGCGCCGTGAGCGTGTTGACGCTGCCTGGCTCCGAGGCCGGGCTGCCCTGGGTGAACCCGCCGCATGCCACAGACACCGTCTCGGTCTGACTCACCAGACCGACCAGGTTCTTGCCGGTGTTGACCGGCGCGAAGGTGTAGGTGGTGCACTGGTCGTAGGCGGTGTCGACCGGCACCGTGTAGGTGTAGCTGTTCTCCAGCTCACCGAACGTCGCGCTGCCGGTGTTCGCGTCGTAGCTGTTGTCGGTAGCCGTGTACCGCCAGGTCGTCGATGCGCCGCTGGTGATCGCCTGGCGGGTGTAGGTCTTGATCGGCGCGACCCATTGTGCCGTCAACGCCGACAACCCTGTGCGGCTGCGGGTGGCGGTTGCGCCGGACACCCAGTAGGAGGTGATGCTCGAAGAGTCCACCCGGCCGCCTTCGCCGAGATACTTCGTGCTCTCGAGCTCCTTGCCGGCAAGTTCGTCGACGTCCTCGTGCACACCCCCGGCGGAGTCGGTCAGGTTGACCACGGTGGTGTTGTTGTTCTTGGACATGCCGCGGTAGTAGACGGACTCGGACTGGGTGCGGCGGTCGTTGACGCCGTCACCGCTGAGGGTCTGGACCTTGCCGTAGCCGCGGAACTGGCCGTAGGTGCGGTACTTGGCCTTGACGACCTCGTTCTCGTCGTAGTGCCACGCCGCACCGCCGAGGTACTTGTAACTGGTCGACAGGGCTGCGGCGCCACCGGTGGGGTCGGTGGAGGTCACGCGGGTGACGGCGTACTTGTTGAACCAGTCCCGGAACTGGTTCACATATCCGTCCGGGGTCCAGTACACCGGGTAACACGATTTGGTGTTCGTCGCCGGGTCGGTGGTCACTGGCGCGGTGCAGGGCACCGGCAGTTCGTAGCTGGGGGAGATGACTGAGCCGGTTTCGGTGGTGACCGTGGCGATGCGCTGCCGGTAGAACGACGGCAGCCCGCCGGTGGTGTCCACCCGGTTGGCCAGCTTGACACCGGTGAACGACATCGACGGCAGGCTGATGGCCGCGGTCGAGCCGCCGGCGCTGGTGTCGTGGCCGGTGCGGGTGATCGAACTCATCCACAGGGTGGGCGAGGTGCCGTCGCCGGTGGCCGGCATGGTGTGCGCGAGCGCGTAGGAGTCGACCTTCTCGTAGGCCGAGGTGGCCGTGTTGTACTGCTGCGCCTCGATGGATGTCAGTCGGACGGTCGAGAAGAACGCCGGGCTCCAGTCGTCACAGTCGACACCGGAGTTGCAGATCAGGTCGAACGGCACGTCGGGCCAGTTCGCCTTGTTGGTGGAGTTCAGCGGCTGGCAGGTGCCGGACAGGCAACGGTCGCCGGTGTTGAACACCACCCGGTTCGGCACGGTGCCGTAGGCGTTGCCGTCGGTGAACCCGTAGTCGATCCGCGCCAGGTTGCTGTCTCGGACGTAGGAAACGTCGGTGGCGCCCTTGTTCCGGCCGTAGAAGTTCGTGGCCTGGTTGTAGTAGTAGGCCATCGCATTGCCGTGGACGTCCTTGACGTAGTCCAGGTTCCACCGGTGCGCCATCGTGCACACCGACGACGAGAAACCCGCCGCGTTGTAGCAGGGGTCGCCCGAGTGCGGCGAGTACACCGGCGTGTGGTCCACCGACTTCGTCTCCGCCTTGCCCGACGCCCAGCCAGGCAGCCGGTTACGACCGAACTCGTACACGGTGCCGTCGCGCAGCGTCACCCGCCAGTAGTCGGTGTTGTAGGTGCCAGTGCCGTTGTTCGAGTTGACGACGTGGGTGATGACCTCACCGTTATCCGTCTCCGGCTCCCACACCTCCTTCGTCGCATCCCAGACGAGCGCCGTTGACGAGCCCTTCAAGGACAGGGTCAGGATCGGCCCGTCGTAGCACCGGTCGGACGTCTTCACCGGCGAGGGACTGCCGCCCGGCTCATCCATGCAGGAGGCGAACGTCTGCTCGACATACGAGCGGGGAGTCGACCAGCCGTCACCCACCCAGGACGCCTGGGCGTTGGTCGACGCGGTCTGCCCGTCCACGCTGCCGGAGTCATAGGACAGCGCCACGGTCGGCACCAGGTCCGAGGCCGCCGGCGGCACGGTGATCGGGTACGAGTACGTGAAGGAGCCGGTGCTGCCACCACCGGTCCAGGAGCCGGAGGGCTTCAGGTCGGTGGCAGCGTACGTGCCGCCCTTGCCGCCCTCCTCGCCCGCCGCGGACACCGCCGCCAGCACCATCAGACTGCTGCTCGCCGCCCGGGCGTCCGAGCCGGTCATCGGCACCTCGGCCGACACCGTCCTCGCCGCCGCGTCGTTGGTCGACGCCAGCGGCATCGCCGTGCGGCAGGCGGCCACTCCAGGAGTGGTCAGGGCGCATGCCGGCAGCTGGACCAGCCTCAACCGCGACCCGTAGTTACCGCCGTACGCCTCCGCGAACCCGGCGTAGTCCACACCCACCCGGACCGCACCGGAGGCGACGTCCGGCGTGACGGACAGCAGCACACCGTCCACTCCGGCCGCCTCGGCCGCCTTCCGGTCGGCGACCGTCACCTCCAGCCGCCGCGGACCAGCCGACCGACCGACCTTCGCCGCCACCGGCTGCGCCCACACCGGCGTACCCGCCGCCCGCGCCTTCCCCGGCGCCGCCACCCGCGCGCCAGCAGCCGCAGCCGCCAGGTCCACCTGGGCGGAAGCGGCCTGCGGCCACGTGGTCCGCGTCGGCCGGTACGTCGACTCCGCGTCGTCCGGCGGCGTCACGAACTTCGTCGGCAACGGCTTCACGCCCTTCACCGACCGACCCGGCGAGGTCGCCGGCGCCGCCGCCAACTCCCCACCCTCAGGTTTCGCCGACGCTGGCGTACCCGACAACAAGCCCGCCACCAGCGACGCTGCCGCGGCAACCGCGACCAGACGTCTGGGACGAGTCAGCAGGCGTATGCCCCCGTGTCCGACCATCCGAACCTCACCTCTGCGAGAACGACAAGGGCCACGCAGGGTGTTCGATCGCGCACCCCCGTGGCGCGATCAATGTGTCATGTCAGCCATCATCGATGGTAACGAGGCGATAACGATCACCGAGGATCGCTGAGTCAAATCGGTCGCAGTGAGCGCGAAAGGGACGACGTGATGTGACGGGAGGCGTTCCGTGGAGCCCGCGACGGCTGGTTCACTGTGGCCGCTCACCGGGCGCGTGCCCGCGCGTCCGTCGGACTTGCACACGGGGGTACAGCTCTTCATGTCATCGGTACATCGTCCACAAGGGACAAGCCTGCTTGCGTCCACGACGGCGGGCAGCATCGTCGTCGCGTCGGCGGCGTTCGCCCTGGTGGCGACACCCGCCGCTGCGGCACCGCCAGCACCGCCCGCGAAACCGGCTGCCACCTCGCTCGGTGTCGACCAGGCCATGGTGCAGGCGAAGCGCACCGGCAAGCCGGTCGAGGCCTCGGCTGCCGGCACGTCGACCTCGACCGTCACCGCCCGCCCGGACGGCACCATCGAGCTGACCCAGTCCGCCGTTCCGACCCGTACCCGGGTCGACGGCAAGTGGAAGGACCTCGACCCGACGCTCGTCCGGCACCCCGACGGCACCATCACCGCGGCAGTCACCACCAACCCGATCCGCCTCTCCCCCGGTGGCACCGGACCCCTCGCGGCGATGACCAGCGGCGATCGCGCCCTGTCCGTCACCGCACCACTGACCCTCCCGGCCCCGACCCTCTCCGGGCCGACCGCCACCTACGCCGAAGTCCTGCCCGGCGTCGACCTGACCGTCCGGGTCACCGGCGAGGGCTCCTTCTCCCACGTCTTCGTCGTCAAGAACCGCCAGGCCGCGGCCAACCCGCAGCTCGCCTCCCTGGATCTGGCCACCAGCAGCAAGGGCGTCACGCTCGCCGCCGACACCGCCGGCAACATCACCGGCCGCGACCGCGCTGGCAAGACCGTGCTCACCGCACCCGCCCCCGCGATGTGGGACTCCACCTCCGCCCGCGCCACCACCCAGGCCGGGCCGACCGAGCGGAGCACCACGTCCGGCCCCGACGCCCCTGGCGAGGGCGCGAAGACGGCCGTCATCGGCGTGAAGGTGGCCGCCGGGAAGCTGCGCCTCACCCCGAGTCAGGCCATGCTCACCGCCGCGAAGACCGTCTACCCCGTCTACATCGATCCGACGTTCACCTGGACGCCGGTCGGGCCGAAGATGTCGGGTTGGGCGACGATCTCCTACCAGCACCAGTCGACCAACTACTGGAAGGACACCCCGGACCTGATCGGCCGGATGCAGGTCGGCAACTCTGGCAGCCAGCGCTCCAACACGCTGATCAACTTTCCGGTCCCCCACAGCACCCTGGCCGGGGCGATCATCAACTCGGCCACCTTCAAGATCACCAACACCCGGTCGTGGAGCTGCACCGACAAGACGGTCAACGTCTACGCGCCCAACACGGTGCTCAGCTCGGGCAACGCCACCTGGAACTACTGGGAGACCCAGAGCAACGGCCCACTCGCCGCGTCCAAGAGCTTCGCCTACGGCTACAGCGGCTGCGACGCCGCCGGCGTCTCCTTCGACATCACCAGCCAGATCAGGACCGACGTCACCAACAAGAAGGACACCCGCACCCTGCGGATGATCGCCGCGAACGAAGCCAGCGACACCCAGAGCTGGAAGGAGTTCCTGGAGACCAGCCCGACGCTGACCATCCTCTACAACCACAAGCCGAACACACCGACCGGGATGACCACCTCCCCGAAGACCGCCTGCACCGCCACCACCCCCACCGTGGTGGGCGACGGGTCGGTCTCCCTCTACGCCCCGGTCTCCGACCGCAACGGCGGCACCCTCGGCGTCTCCTTCAAGCTCTGGAAGAGCGCCGACACCGCCCAGACCGCGCTCGCCTCGTCCAACCCGAGCCTGCTGACGTACTCCTCCGGCTCGACGGCGGTGCTCATCGTCCCGGTGACCACCCTGCGCACGGCTGCGGCCGGCGCCGTCACCAGCTTCTCCTGGAAGGTCCAGGCCACCGACTTCGGCGCCACCGGCGACTGGTCGGCCACCTGCACCTTCAAGTTCGACCCCACCCGTCCGGGCGCCCCCGAGGTCGGCCAGCCGCAGGCACAGCCGGCCATCGGGAAGCCGGTCTCCTTCGCCGTGACGCCGCCCAGCACAGGCACGACGCCGAGCAGCTACGTCTACCAGCTCAACGGGCTGCCGCCGTCGACCGTCGCCGCCACCTCCGGCAACGCCACCATCACCGTGACCCCGCCGCGCTTTACCAACACCCTCACCGTCACGAGCCTGTCGGCGGGCGGGAACGCCGGCGAGGCGGCGAGCATCACCTTCAACGCCGACCCGGCAGCTGTTGCCGCAGATGGTGACCTGACCGGCGACGACACCACCGACCTGCTCACCGTCGGTGGCGCCAACGGCATCCCGGCCGGAGTGTGGCTCGCCCCCGGCATGAACAGCGGCGCCGTCCGGACCACGATGACCAACGTCGGCGCCCTCGGCAACGGGACCTCCGGCACCAGCTCCCCCAGCGACTTCAACGGGGCGCAGGTCGTGGCCGGCAGGTTCTTCGGATCGGGTCTGCAGGACCTTTTCGTCTACTACCCGGGGGGCGTGAACCCCGGCGCCGCCGGCATCCTGCGCGGCAACGGGGACGGCTCGGTCATCCAGTCGCAGCTCAGCGGAAACCAGCAGAGCGTGATGCGCGAGCAGCTTCTCGACGGGACGGGCAACCAGCCGCTCCAGCTCGCCAACGCCGGTGACACCCGACGGCTCGGGTCCGTCTACCCGGACCTCATCGGCATCAGCGGGGACCCGGCGAACGGGTTCCGCCTGACCTACTACCCGAACCTGGGCATGGTCGGCGGGTACATCGGCACCTTCGACCTCTCGGCGGCGACGCCGACGGGCGGGACCGACTGGAACAACTGGACCATCGCCACCGCGCAGCTCGCCGGCGGGACCGCGATGTTCCTCTGGAACCGCACCACCGGCGCGCTGCACCTGTGGAGCGACCTCACCGTCAACCCCGACACCGGTCAACTCAGCTACACGCCGTACACGATCTCGAACAGCTGGAACGCCGGCGCGGACCTCGCGCTGCGCGCGGGCGACATCAACGGCGACGGTACGCCGGACGTCTGGACCATCGGGACCGCCGGCGCGACCAGGGCCCACCTCGTCGGCCTGTCGCCCACGCCCACCATCACGGCCCAGCAGCGGCAGACCCTGTCCACCGCCACCCACACGTACCCGCTCAACGAGGGCGTGGCCGGCGCGACGGTGACCACCGTGGTCGACACCACGGGCAACAAGCCCCTGACCGCCGCCGGGAACGTCCGGTGGCACGAGGGCGACCTGTTCGACCCGGCCATCCGCATGAACACCGACGCCAGTGCCACCGCGGGTGACGCCAGCGGCACCGGCTACCTCGCCAGCAGCGGGACGCTCGTCGACACGACGGAGTCCTTCAGCCTGTCGGTGTGGGCGAAGCCGACGGCAGCCGGCGGCATCGTCCTCTCCGAGGACGGCGCGCACTCCGCCCGGTTCATCCTCTGGCAGGAGGACAGCGACAAGACGTGGCGGTTCGGCATGGCTCGGTCGGACGGCACCGGTTGGTCGTACGACCAGGTGGCCAGCTCGACGCCGGTGCAGCTCGGAGTGTGGAGCCACCTGGTGGCGGTCTACAACGCGTCGACCAGCACGATGGCGCTGTACGTCAACGACGTCCTGGCCGGCACGGCACCGCACAGCGCGGCGGTGGCATGGCCCACGACGGGGAACTTCGTGGTCGGCCGCTACCTCTACAACAACGGGCCGAGCTCGTACTACAAGGGCCAGATCAGCAACGTCCAGATCTGGAACCGCAGCTTGAATCCGGCCGAGGCCACGGCACCTGGCAACTACTCGCAGCAGGTACCGGCATCGAACCTGCGCGACGTCACCGGGGACGGTCGCACCGACATGCTGATCGCCCAGGCCAACGGCGACGTCCTCCTGCGTCGCGGCACCAACCTCGACGGCGTCGGGACGTTCGACACCGGCGTCGTGGTCTGCGGCGGCTGCTGGCGGTACGACTCGTTCACCCTGGCCGACGCCAACAACGACGGCAAGGTCGACCTGTTCATGCGTTACGCCAGCACGGGCGACATGTACGTCTACCCGAACACCGTGGCCACCGGTGATCCGGTGTGGGGCACCCGGGTCCTGGTCTGCGGCGGATGCACCAACTTCACTCTGGCCGACCTGGACGACGTCACCCGGGACGGCAAGACCGACCTGTTCGTCCGGGAGACCAGCACCGGCAACATGTACCTCTACCCGGGCAACGGGACGGGCGGCGCCATCACCTGGGGCAGCCGGTTCCTGCTCTGCGGCCTGTGCACCGGGTTCGACATCGCCAGCGTCGAGGACGTGAACAACGACGGCAAGGTCGACCTGTTCGTGCGTCAGGCCAGCACCGGGGATATGTACGTGTACCCGAACACCGCGACCATCGGGAACCCCGTGTGGGGACCCCGGGTGCTGGTCTGCGGGCTGTGCCGGGACTTCGGCGTCGCGAGCCTGGGCGACGTGACCAACGACGGGAAGACCGATCTGGTGGTCCGCCGCAACAGCGCGGGCACGATGATCCTCTACCCGGGTACGGCCCCGGTGGGCTCGATCACCTGGGGAAGTCCCTCGTTCCTGTAGCGGCCAAGCGGTGCCCGGGCAGCTCGTGCGCGAGCTGCCCGGACACCGCCGGTTACCGCCCACGAGTTCAGCACTGGTGGTGATGCCACTGATCGGCTCAGCCGGACGCCGGCGCGTCGTGCGCCGGTAGGCCTCGCCGCCCCCTGCGCGCGGTTCGAGAGCGGACGACGATCCGCAGATGATCATGAGCAAACGGCGTCATGCCGCACATGCGGTGACCAATCAGTAGCAGGAGCCGCCAGGCTCACGGACCCAAGTGGTCAAGGCAACACGGACGGGGAGTTACTTGAGATGAGATCTGGACAGCGTGCACGGCGGATGCCCTGGGTGGCGTCCGTGGCCGTGGTGAGCCTGACGGTCAGCGCGACAGGAGTGTCGGCAACGTCGGTTTCCGCGGCTCCACCCAACCCGGTCACGCCGGCGGCCACCTCGCTCGGCATGGATCAGGCCATGGTGCAGGCCCGGCGCACCGGTAAGCCGGTCGAGGCGACTGCGGCCGGCACCTCGAGCTCGGTCGTCACCGCCCGCCCGGACGGCACGGTCGAGCTGACCCAGTCCGCCGTACCGACCCGTGCCCGGGTCGACGGGCAGTGGAAGGCCCTGGACCCGACCCTGGTCCGCCACGCCGACGGCACGATCACCCCGGCCACCACCACCAACCAGATCACCCTGTCATCGGGTGGGACCGGGCCGATGGCGCAGATGGTCAGCGGCGACCGCGCCCTGTCGGTCACCGCGCCACTGGCCCTGCCGACGCCGACCCTGTCCGGCCCGACGGCCACATACCCGAACGTGCTGCCCGGGGTGGACCTGACCATCACCGTCAACGGTGAGGGTTCCTTCTCCCACGTCTTCGTCGTCCGCACCCCCGCCGCCGCAGCGAACCCGAAGCTCGCCACGCTCAGCCTCTCCACGGCGACGAAGGGCTTCACCCTCGGCACGGACACCGCCGGGAACATCACCGGTCGGGACCGTGCCGGTGAGGCGGTCATCACCGCCCCCGCTCCGGCGATGTGGGACTCCTCCGCCGCCACCACTCCGGCCGGGCCGGGCGCGCGCGGTGCGATGTCGACCACCGTCGCTCCCGGCCGATCGGCGAAGACCGCGCCGATCGGCGTGATGGTCGCCCCCGGCAGGCTGCACCTCACCCCGGACCGCAAACTGCTCACCAACCCAGCGACCGTCTACCCGGTCTACATCGACCCGACCTTCAGCTGGACCCCCGTCGGGCCGACCATGGGCGGCTGGGCCACCATCTCCTACCAGCACCAGTCGAGCAGCTACTGGAAGGACACCCCCGACCTGATCGGGCGGATGCAGGTCGGCAACTCCGGCGAGCAGCGCTCCAACACGCTGATCAACTTCCCGGTGCCCTACAGCACCTTGGCCGGGGCGGAGATCTACGACGCCCTGTTCAAGATCACCAACACCCGGTCCTGGAGCTGCACCGACAAGACCGTCAACATCTACGGCCCCAGCAGCACGCTGTCGTCGTCCAACGCCACCTGGAACTACTGGGAGGGCGTCAGCAAGGGCACTGCGATCGCGTCGAAGAGCTTCGCCTACGGCTACAGCGGCTGCGACGCCGACGCCGTCTCCTTCGACATCACCAACCAGATCGAAGCCGACGTGGCGGCCAAGAAATCCACCCGCACCCTGTGGATGGTCGCGGCCAACGAGGCCAGCGACGCCGAGAGCTGGAAGGAGTTCCTGGAGACCAGCCCCACGCTGACCATCCGCTACAACCACAAGCCGAACAAGCCGACCGGAATGACGACCTCCCCGAAGACCTCCTGCACGGGCGGCTCCATCGTCGGTGACGCGGGGGTCTCCCTCTACGCGCCAGTCTCCGACCGCAACGGCGGCACCCTCGGCGTCTCCTTCAAGCTCTGGAAGACCTCCGACACCACCCAGACCGCCCTCGCCTCCTCCAACCCGAGCCTGCTCACCTACTCCTCCGGCTCCACTGCCGTCCTCGTCGTCCCGGTGACCACCCTGCGCAACGCAGCAGCCGGCGCGCTCACCAGCTTCTCCTGGAAGGTCCAGGCCACCGACTTCCGTACCCCCAGTGACTGGTCGGCCACCTGCACCTTCAAGTTCGACCCCACCCGCCCGGGCGCGCCGAACGTGCCCGAGATCGCGGACGGCTCGACCACCGTCGGTCAGCCCTTCACCATCAACGTCAGCAAGTCCGAGGGCAGCGCCGGCACCACCCCGAGCGGGTACGTCTACCAGCTCAACGCCGGCCCGCCGGTCGACGTTCCGGCCGACGCCAGCGGCAGCGCCACCATCTCGATCTCCCCGACGCGGTTCACCAACACCCTGACCGTTACCAGCCTTTCCCCTGGTGGCAACTTCGGCGACAGCGCCAGCAAGGTCTTCAACGCCACTCCGGCCGCTACCGCGGTGGACGCCGACCTGACCGGTGACGACGCTCCGGATCTGCTCACGGTCGGCGCGGCGAACGATCTGCCGTCCGGGCTCTGGCTCGCTGCCGGCAAGAACGGGACCGGTGTGGACCGGATCGCGAGCAACATCGGCGCGCGGGGCAACGGCGTCACCGGCAACAACGTCCCCGCCGACTTCAACGGAGCGCAGGTGCTGACCGGTCGGTTCAGCGGCAC